>JAYVZV010000075.1:0-35562 GCA_043782995.1 Acidimicrobiales bacterium
GCCTCGTCGCGCTTCTCGTTGTCCTGCGAGGCGAGCTGCTCATACCGCTGGAGCCTTGCGCGGTTCTTGGCGACCCGGGCGCGCGGGGCCAGCCGGACCCACTCCAGCTCGCGGGCCAGGGTCTTGCGTCGGGCGCTCTCCTGCTTCTCTTCCTTGGCCAGACGGTCTGACTTCTGCTCGAGCCACGAGGTGTAGTTGCCTTCCCAGGGGATGCCTTGCCCCCGGTCCAGCTCGAGAATCCATCCGGCCACGTTGTCGAGAAAGTAGCGATCGTGCGTCACTGCGACCACGGTGCCCGGATACTCCTTCAAATGCCGTTCGAGCCAGGCGACGGACTCGGCGTCGAGGTGGTTCGTCGGCTCGTCGAGCAGCAGGAGGTCGGGCTTGGAGAGCAGGAGGCGACAGAGCGCGACGCGGCGCCGCTCACCCCCCGACAGCTTCGACACGTCGGCGTCGGCGGGCGGAAGCCGCAGAGCGTCCATGGCGATCTCGAGAGTCCGCTCGAGATCCCACGCGTGGGCGGCGTCGATCTTGGTCTGAAGCTCCGCCTGTTCGCTCAGCAGAGCATCGAAGTCCGCGTCGGGGTCGGCGAAGGCGGCGCACACCTCGTTGAAGCGAATAAGCAGGTCGCGCTGGTCGCCAATGCCATCGGCCACGTTGCCCACGACGTCCTTCGACGGATCCAGCTGAGGTTCTTGGGGGAGGTAGCCGACGGAGAAGCCCGGCGAGAGCCGAGCCTCGCCGGTGAAGCCGTCGTCGAGGCCGGCCATGATCCGCAGCAGCGACGACTTTCCCGAACCGTTCGAGCCAATGACGCCGATCTTCGCCCCGGGATAGAAGGAGAGGTTGATGCCCTTCAGGACTTCGCGATCCGGCGGATAGAAGCGTCGTAGGTCCCGCATGGTGAAGATGAACTGGGCTGCCATGCCCTCAAGTGTGGCGCAAATCCCCAGCTCCTCCGTTCGGGCCCGGGGCTCGACCTACGGGAGCGAGCCATACACTCAGGCGATGTCCGACAAGGCGAAACTGATCGAAAGGGCGCCGAAGGCTCATCTCGTCGCACCCGACTGGATCATCCTCGCGATTGCCTGCGTCGCCCAGTTCATGGTCGTGCTCGACGTCTCCATCGTTAACGTGGCGCTGCCGAAAATGGGCCGCGAACTGCACTTCTCGGTCTCCTCGGCCCAGTGGGTCGTCAACGCCTACGTGCTCACGTTCGCCGGGTTCTTGCTGCTCGGCGGCCGCGCGGCCGACATCTTTGGTCGGCGTCGCGTCTACCTGACCGGCCTGTTCGTATTCACCCTCGCGAGCGTCGGCGCCGGCTTCGCCGCCACCGGCACCCAGATGGTCGCGGTGCGCGCACTCCAGGGAGTCGGCGGGGCCATCCTTTCGCCCGCGACGCTCACGATCATTGTCACCACGTTCCACGGGCCACGGCTGCCCAAGGCCATCGGCGCCTGGAGTGCCGTCGCCGGTGCGGGCGGCGCCGTCGGCGGCCTCCTGGGCGGCATTCTCACGGGCTGGGCCTCGTGGCGATGGGTCTTCTTCATCAACGTACCCCTCGGCATCGCCGCCGCGGTGATTGCGTCAATGTACCTGCGCGAGATGCGCCGTCGTGACGGGACCGTGAAACTCGACGTAACCGGTGCCGTCCTCGTCACCGGATCGTTGGCGGCGTTGATCTTCGGCGTCGTCAACACGACTGCCGAGGGCTGGACGTCGACGTCGACCCTGGAGTGGCTCTTCGGTGGAGCCGTCGGGCTGGTCGGGTTCATCTTCTGGGAGTCGCGGGTGGCCTCCCACCCCCTCGTGCCCTTCCGGATCTTCCGCTCGAGGCCCCTCTCGACCGCCAACGCGATCATGTTCCTCGTCGGGGGCGCCTTCTTCGCGATGTGGTACTTCCTCACCTTCTACTTCCAGCACGTGCTGGGATACGGGCCCGTCAAGGCCGGATTCGCCTTCTTGCCCATGGCGATCGCGATCATCGTCGGCGCCCAACTAAGTTCTCGGACCCTGTCGCGCACCGGGGTGCGACCGGTCCTCGTCGTCGGCGCGTCTCTGGCGACGCTGGGTTTCGTCTGGCTCTCGATGATCCAGGTCCGCAGCTCCTACGGGGGCGCAATCCTCGCCCCCGCCGTGATCTGCTCCCTCGCCATGGGTCTGCTCTTCGCGCCCCTGGCGACGGCCGCGACCTCCGCGGTCGACCGAGCCGACGCCGGACTGGCCTCGGGGGTCCTCAACACGGCCCGCCAGGTCGGCGGGTCACTGGGACTGGCGATCCTCGCCACGGTCGCCACGGACCGCACCAACGCAATGTTGCAGGCTAACGGTCCGGCCGCGTCCCAGGTGGCCGGCTACCAACGGGCCTTCCAGATCTCCGCGGCGATCACCCTGCTGGCCCTCGTGATCAGCTTCACCCTGCCCGGCCAGACCGGGCGCGCCGCGAAACCCTGAGAGCGTTCGGCGCCCTTTTCGGTCACGGCGAACCTGATCCCCTGACCCCACTCTCCATCGACTGGAGGGCTAGTCTCACGGATGACAAATATCTGGCCGAATGTAGCGACCCCGTCGGGGCCGTGCCTAACGCTCAGACGATCCTTCGTAAGGGTTGACCAATGAACAAGGGAGAAACAATGGGGAGCATTCGTCGCCTCGCAATGACGCTGGGTGCCGCATCGCTCGTAATGGGGACGCTGACTATCAGCGTCGCCGGCACAGCCGCGACAGCCGCATCAAAGTTCAAGGCCTGCGTTGTCACCGACACTGGTGGTATCAACGACAAGTCGTTCAACGCTTCGGCGTGGAAGGGTGCTCTGGACGCGGTCAAAGTGAACAAGAACATCACCGCCTCGTACCTGTCGTCGACGTCATCGGCCGACTACGCGCCGAACATCAACAGTTTCATCAACAAGAAGTGCGGGATCATCGTCACCGTCGGCTTTCTGATGGATGCCTCGACCACCAAGGCGGCCAACGCTCACCCCAAGCAGCCGTTCGCAATTGTGGACGACGTCCCGACGGTCAAGAAGGGGACGCACGTCCTCGCCCTGACCTACGCGACCAACCAGGACGGCTTCCTCGCTGGCTACCTCGCTGCCGCGAGCACCAAGACGGGCACCGTTGCCACCTACGGTGGCATGCAGTTCCCCACGGTGGCCATCTACATGGACGGATTCGTGGCGGGCGTGCGTTATTACGACCAGACCATGGGGGCCGCAGTCAAGAGCCTGGGTTGGAACCCAACGGCGGGCAATCGGGCCAAGGGCGTCTTCAACGGCACCGGTACCTTCGTCGGCAACTTCACTGACCAGACCGCGGGCAAGACAATCACGGCCGGCGACTTTGCGGCCGGTGCCGACATTGTCTTCCCAGTCGCGGGTTCGGTCGGACTCGGTTCGATCGTCGCCGCGAAGGCGGCCGGTCCCGGTCACCAGATCCTCTGGGTGGACACCGACGGTTGCGTCTCGGACGCGGCGGACTGCTCGTGGTTCCTCGCCAGCGTGACCAAGGGCGTCGAGGCGTCGGTCAAGGCGGCCGTCCTCTCCGCGGCCAGTCACATGTTCCGGGCCGGCGCCTACGTCGGCACCTTGAAGAACGGTGGCGCGGCGTTGATCCTGGACTCGAAGTCGATCCCGGCTTCGTTGAAGTCCAAGCTCAAGAGCCTCTCGGCCGGCATCACTTCGGGCGCGATTTCACTCGACCCGAACTCGTACCCCGCTCCGTAATCTCTTCGCGCCACGAAGCGTGAAGAGTCAGAACGAAGGCCCGAGTCACTGCGACTCGGGCCTTCGTTCTGACTACGATGACTCTGATGCGTCTGGAACTTCGGGGTGTGACCAAGCGATTTGACACCCTGACGGCCAACGACGCCATTGACTTGGTGGTCGAGCCCGGTCAGATCCACTGCCTGCTGGGCGAGAACGGCGCCGGTAAGTCGACCCTGATGAACCTCATCTTCGGCCTGCTCCGACCGGACGAGGGAGAGATGATCATCGACGGGGATCCCGTCTGGTTCTCCAACTCGGGCGAGGCCGTGCGACGCGGGATCGGCATGGTGCACCAGCACTTCATGCTCGTCCCGGTTTTCTCGGTGGCCGAGAACGTGGTTCTCGGCTTCGAGCCCACCAAGTCCTTTGACCGACTGGACTACGCCAGGGCTCGCGAGGACATTCGTCGGGTGTCCAAGGAGTTCGGCCTCGAAGTTGACCCGGACGCCATCGTCGAGGAACTGCCCGTGGGACTCCAACAGCGCGTCGAGATCCTCAAGGCCCTCGACCACGACGCCGAGCTGTTGATCCTCGACGAGCCCACCGCCGTCTTGACTCCCCAGGAGATCGACGCACTGATGGCCATCATGCGGTCCCTCGCCGACTCCGGTAAGTCGATCCTCTTCATCACCCACAAGTTGAAGGAAGTCAAGGCGGTCGCCGACGTCATCACCGTCATCCGTCAGGGACGTGTCGTGGGGACGGCCCAACCGAGCGACTCCGAAGAGTCACTGGCGTCCCTAATGGTCGGACGCGAGGTGATCTTGACGGTCGACAAGAGCCCGCGCGATCCCGGTGAGGACGTCCTGGAGATTCGCGACCTCGTGGTGCGCGACGACCGCGGGCTTCCGGCGGTCAACGGCGTCACCCTCACCGTGAAGGCCGGCGAGATCCTGGCATTGGCCGGCGTGCAGGGCAACGGCCAGACCGAGCTGGTCGAGGCGCTCGCGGGCATGCGACCCGTCGAATCGGGCACCATCACACTGCGCGGACTGGACATCACCAACCGGTCACCCCGCCAGATCCTGGACGCCGGGCTCGGCCACGTCCCCGAGGATCGCCAGCGCAACGGACTCGTCCTATCGATGTCGGTGGCCGACAACCTCGTGTTGAACACGCCGCGCCGCGCTCCCTTCGCCAGGCGCGGCACCCGCAATCTCGCCGCGGTTCGCGAGAACGCCGACACCGTGGTCAAGAACTTCGACATCCGGGCGACGTCCATCGGCGAGAGCGTCAACTCACTGTCGGGCGGCAATCAACAGAAGGTCATCGTCGCCCGGGAGCTCTCCCGACCCCTCTCGGTCTTCGTTGCCTCCCAGCCCACCCGGGGGCTCGACGTCGGCTCCATTGAGTACGTCCACCAGCAGATCGTGCGTCAGCGCGACGAGGGCATCGGCGTCTTGATCGTCTCGTCCGAACTGGACGAGGTGCTCTCTCTGGGCGACCGGATCGCGGTGATGCACCAGGGCAAGATCACCGGCGTCGTCGATCCGGGAGCCTCCCGCGAGTCAATCGGCCTGCTGATGGCCGGCGTCGTCGAGCAGGTCGCCCATGCCTAGGGCCTCGACGTTCACGCCCCTCCAGGCGTGGACGAGATTGACCTCACGCAGTCCCCTGGTCGTCACGTTCTTCGCGTTGCTGTTGGGTCTCGCGGTCGGCGCGCTGGTGATCATCATCACCACGCCCGCGGTACTCGACTCGTGGCGCGGCGTATTCCACGGCTGGGGCGCGCCGGGACACGCCCTGAAGGTCACCTTCGACAACGTGGGCGCCGCGTACCGCTCCATGTTCACGGGCTCAATCATCGACCCGCCGCAGTTCTGGCACTCCGTCACCACCGGACAGAACTGGTCGCTCTCGTTGACGCCACTCTCCGAGACCCTCACGTACGCCACGCCCCTCATCATTGCGAGCATCGGGGTCGGCATTGCGTTCCAGACCGGTATCTTCAACATCGGCGCGAACGGCCAGGCCGTCCTGGGCGGCATCCTCGGAGCGACCGTCGGCTCGATGATCCACGGCCCGACCTTCGTCCATTTGCCCCTCACGCTGATCGCGGGCGTCGCCGGCGGTATGGTCGCCGGAGCCGTGCCGGGCGTCCTCAAGGCCTACACCGGCGCCCACGAGGTGATCGTCACCATCATGTTCAACTACGTGATCTACGCGTTCCTCATCTACGTGCTCCTGTCCACCTCCCTGCAACTGCCGAACCAACAGAACGTGATCTCGCGCTCCCTCGACCCTTCCGCGCAGCTCGCCCCGCTCTTCGGCGCGTCCACGGGTCTTCGCGTCAACTGGGGACTGTTCGTGGCCGCGGGCGTCGTGCTCTTCGCCTGGTGGTTCCTCGACCGCTCGTCGCTGGGCTTCGACTTTCGGGTCACCGGGGCCAATCCCAACGCCGCGAGGGCGTCGGGCATCAACTCGCGAGCCGTAGTGGTGATGGTCTTTCTCGTGTCGGGCGGCCTGGCCGGTCTGGCGGGCATCGTCCAGGAGGCCGGTACGACCCACTTCATCGACGGAGGTTTCCTCATCGGCAGCGCCGGCATTGGCTTCACCGCGATCACCGTGGCGTTGCTCGGGCGCAACCGTCCCATGGGGATCGTCTGGGGATCGCTCCTCTTCGCCGCGCTCGGCGTCGGCGGTCGCGCCATGCAAGCGGCCACCGGCATTCCCCTCGACCTCTCGACGGTTATCCAGTCGGCGATCGTGCTGTTCGTGGCGACGCCCGTGCTAATCAAGGAGATCTTCCGCCTTCGCTCGACCGGCGGTCCGGCCCTCGAGCTGGCCACCAAGGGCTGGGGATCGTGACGATCACTGCCGCACCCGAGTCTCTAGTCCCGGCCGTTCGCCACAAGACCGGCCGGACTCGGGTCATCGGGACCCTCATCGGCCTGATCGGGATCTTCATCGCCGTCGTGTTCGGGCTCGGTTCGCTGTCCCAGGCGCGCACGTCGGTCACGTTCAGTCCGGTGAACCTCAGCGCCGCGACCTGGCACGTCGGCACCCTGATCGTGCCCACCCAGGTGACCTGTCTGGTGCTCGGCCTGCTCCTGTTGGCACTGGGCACCGAGGTCGTCGTCCGTCGCCCGCTGCGCGGCGTGATGGTGCGATTCGGTGTCGCCGGCGTCGTGTTCCTCTTCGCGCTCATCGTGTGGGCCGGCCGGACCTTCGGTCCCTCTCAAGTTCCCTTCATCAACTTCACCGCCATCCTCATTGGTAGCGCCGGAGTGGCCATGGTCCTGGTCTACGGAACCCTGTCCGGGGTGATGTGCGAGCGGTCCGGCGTGGTGAACATCGCGATCGAGGGCCAGTTCATCGGCGGAGCCCTCGTCGGCACGGTCCTGGCCTCCACGACGCACAGCTTTTTCATCGCGGCCGCCGGCGGCGCCGTGATTGGCGGCGGCCTCGGGTGGATACTCGCGTTCCTGGCGCTGCGCTACATGTCGGACCAGATCATCGTCGGCGTGGTGCTGGTGACCATGATGTCGGGGCTCTCGTCGTACCTCAATCTGCAGGTGCTGAGCCCCTACCCGCAGTACAACCTGGGCAACCTCGCGCCCAACCTTCCGATACCGGTCCTCTCGAAGGTCCCGATTCTCGGCCCGGTCTTCTTCAACCAGACCGGGTTCTTCTACCTGATGATGGCCCTCGTCGCGACCGTCAGCTTCGGACTGTTCAAGACCCGCTGGGGCCTACGGGTCCGCGCCGTGGGCGAGCACCCCCAAGCCGCATCGTCGGTCGGCATCGACGTGATCCGCGTGAGGTACATCAACGTGGTGCTGGGCGGCGCCATCGCGGGCATCGGGGGAGTCGCCTTCATGTCGGTGCAGGGCCAGTTCCAACCCGGCTACACCTCGGGCCTCGGCTACGTCGCCCTCGCCGGGATGATCTTCGGCCGGTGGCGCCCGTCGGGCGCCGTCGTCGCCTCGGTGCTCTTCGGCATCTCGGTCTACCTGGCCCAGAACCTCCAGACCTACCAGATTCCGGTGTCGACCGAGATTCTCGGAATGTTCCCCTATCTCATCACGATTGCCGTCGTGTCGGGCCTGATCGGGCGGGTCCGTCCGCCGGCCGCCGACGGACTCCCCTACCACCGCGACTAGCCAGCGCGACCCACGGCGCCGAGCATTGATCAAGGACGGCCACCGGTTGGGCCCCGGCCACCAACGGCCGGGGCCCAATACTCTGCGTACTAGTTCAGACGGCTAACTGGTCCAACTGTCGGTGACGGGCGTCGATGTCACGGTCGCCGCGCCACCGGTGGCGGCAATACCCGTGAGCGACGGCATTGAGAAGAATGTGGCCTGGCACGCGGACGGTGCCGTCAACGCCATCGAGGCGTCACTCGTCAATGTCACGGTCAGAGGATTATTGGCGTTGCCGCTCGGCCCGACGGTCAGGGCCGCCGTCAGCGTGTGCGCGCTGCCCGAGGCGCCGGTGGCGAAGGCCCACGAGACCAGGCTGGCGGCCGAGGAGCAGCCCGTCTGGGCGGTACCTAGGCCCGAGGTGGTGAAACCGCCCGCGTAGGTGAGGTTCGTCGGCAAGTTAACGCCAGTCACCGTCACGGGGAAAGGATTGGGGTTCGAAATGGTAAGCACCACGTCGCCCGTTCCGCCGGGCGAAAGCAGGTTGGTCGCCGCGGGACTGGCGACGGCCGCGAACGTCAGGTTCTGCACCGAGGCCGACTGGGACTCGCCCGAAGACCCGCCATTCAAGCCCACCACCCAGTTCGTTACGGCGTAGGCGGCGCCGCCTACGAGCACCATGCCCAGGGCCGCTGAGATCACCTTGCGACTACCTGAACCGGCGAAGAGTCTCATCGCCGAGGAGCGGCGACTCACCCGATCGATTGGAGACGTCGCCGTTGGTGACGTTTCTTGATTATTTGCCGACATGATGAAGCCACTCCCTTAGGTAGTATCCGCCCGCAGAGAATGTAGGCGCGAAAGTCTTCAAATAAGGGGATACTCCAACATTTTGTTGGCTTTGACCACGCCATTATTCTGCGTATGTCGTCTCTTTCATGCTAAATAACCTGAGAAAATACTCAGTTAGTAACGCACTTGGTACCGCTGCTCGCCATGACCAGGAAGCCGTTCAACGTCGCGCCTTCGGTCGCCTCGCGGGCGTTGGTAATGGTCGCGCCCGGGTACGCCCAGTTGGTCGACGCGGCCTCCAGCCGATAGAACTTGTTGCCGGTGCCGGCGATGGTCCCGTTGGTCGTGGTGTAGGTCAGGGTCACGGTGAGCGTCGAACCGCTGAGCGTACTGCCGGCCTGCGTGTAGGTCCCATTGACCGTGGAGCTCTGCCAGACCTGGTATCCCGCGAGACCAGCCCCGGCGGCGGTCCAGGTCAACGTCGCACTCTCCTGCGTCGCGGGCGCAGTGCAATCGGCGGTGAACGTCACCGGGTTGGTCGTAGCCGTGGTGATGACCCCCCGCGAGTTCCCCTCGCCTTTGGAGCCCGCCGCGAGAGCCAACAGCCAGTTCGTCGACGCCCCGACACTGGTGAGGCCCACGATCGCCGAGCAGAGCACCGCGCCGGACGTGACGACCATCAAGGATCGGACGGGGAGACGCGACCTCATAGGATCACCACGACCTAGCTCGTCCACCCGCCAACGACGGGGGTGGAGGTCACGGTCGCACTACCGCCGGTGGCGGCGATGCCCGTGAGCGACGGCATGGAGAAGAAGGTGTTCGCACAGGCCAACGGAGCGGCCGCCGTCATCGAGGCGTCGTTGGTGAGTGTGATGGTCAGCGGGTTGTTGGCGTTGCCGCTCGGCCCGACCGTGACCGCACTGGTCAGAGGGTGCGCAGTGCCCGACGATGCCGTGGAGAAGTTCCAGATGACGTCGCTCGTCGACGTGGAGCATCCAGATTGCGCCGTGACGAGGTTGGACGCAGTGAAGCCCCCGGCGAAAACAGTGTTAGCGGGCAAGTTCACGCCGGTCACGGTCACCGGGTACGGGTTGGGGTTGGCGATGGTGAGAACCACGTCGCCGTTGCCTCCCGGATAGAGCAGATTCGTCGCGGCCGGCGAGGCCACTGCGGTGATCGTGAGGTTCTGCACGGTGGCCGACTGGGCCTCCCCCGAGGACCCGGCGCCGAGACCGACGATCCAGTTCGTCGCGGCGTAGGCGCCACCGCCCACCAGGGCCATGCCGATGACCGCCGAGGCCATTCGTCGGCCCGTGCGCCGCCGGGTTCTCGGCCCGCTCGCGCCACGACTCGCCTTCGTGAGAGTCTGCGGGGCGACACTTTCGAAGAGTGTGGTGGTCACTGGGGGCTCCTGGGCCGGGACGGGAGTACCAAGGCTAGACGCGACAGCGGGAGCGGGGTCCCGGAACATCGCCGCGAAGGGACTCTGAGTGACCGCAGGGGTCGCCACGTCAATCGCCGTTCCGCCAGGAGTTGGGAGATTGGACTTCCGGCGGCCCTGCGACATGGACGCCCGGGCAGACCTCACTGCGCCGTCGTTCATACGTCTCTCCTCTAGCACCGCCGCGCACACGGACCAGCTATCGCTAATTTATCTGCATCGGGGAGTAATTTGGTGGATTCTCTCGTCCCTGCGACGTTGCCCGGACCCTTGAACGGCCGCCAGCGACTTCCAGGTCACCAAGATGGTCGACCACCGGCTTCTCGGGGCACCGACGGCGACGGTCCGCGGGCCGCGCCGACTAACCAGTAGAGCCCAGGGCGCGTACCACCCTTGCGCTGGCCGTCATCGCACGAGAGAGCGATTCGCCGGGAGCCTCGCCGTCCAACCGAGAGCCCAGATAGGCCCCGGTCGCCGCGTCGCCGGCACCCGTCGTGTCAATCACGTCCTGGCTCTGGGCGAGCGCCTGAAAGTTAACGCCGGCGCACCTCGCGACCGCACCTCGCGGTCCTCGAGTGATCACCACTTCGCCGAAAGCGCGAGAGAGAAGGTCGAGGGCGTCGACGACGTTGCTCGAACCGCTGAGGGCCAACGACTCCTCCTCGTTGGCGAACAGCATCGAAGCCTCGCGGGCCGCGACGAGGAACACTTCGGCGGTGATCTCGAGGAGTGGGCCCACCGAACAGACGTCGACCGACGAAGAACGTCCCAACTCACGGGCTCGCCGGAGTGCCACGACGCCGACGCGGCGCGTCGCGGCATCGAGCAGCGTGTAGCCCGAGACGTGGAGGTGGTCGAACGGGTCGGTCAGATTCGCGAGGACGAACGACTCGTCGAGCAGCGCATTGGCTCCACGTTCGGTGAGCATCGTGCGTTGTCCGTCGTCGGCGACGAGGGCGACCACGACGCCGGTCGCGCCGTCGGTCACCTGGAGCGCGGTCGTCACACCGCCGTCGGCGAGCGCTCCGATGAATACGTCGCGGGCCACGTCGTCTCCGCACGCCCCGACGTAGAGGACATCGTGACCGGTCGACGCGATCGACACCGCGAGGTTGGCCCCAGAGCCGCCTCGACTGACCCGGACTCGGGCGGGCGTGTCGCTCGTCGACGCGACGGGGGCAGTCGGCTTCACCACCACGTCAAGCATGACGTCGCCGACGACGACGACGCGACGGGCGGTCACGGCCCCAGGTCGGCGATCGAACGCGCGATCTCGCCGGCGACGGAGGCGTTCGCAACCACGAGGTCACGGTTGACCTGGACACTGACCCCGTCGGTGGAGCGAGCGAACTCGGCGAGGAGCACCGGAGTCACGTCCTTGCCCCGCACGCCGAGCAGTTGAGCCTTCTCCAGCGCACTCGCGAGCGCGCGGTCGTGCAGGTCACCCGACAGCTCGCGGTCGGCGTCGATCGGGTTAGCGATGAGCATCCCGGTCGGGCTGAACTGACGGTGAGCCCCGAACGCCATCGCCGCCCCCATCGCATCCTCGACGGACCAGTCGAGGTCGTGGCCGCTGTCGCGACGGTAAAATCCAGGGAAGCGGTGGGTGCGAAAGCCCACGACGGGCACGCCCAAGGTGTCCAGTCGCTCCAGCGTGGCGCCGATGTCGAGAATCGACTTCACCCCCGAGGCGACGACGAGGACCTGGTAGCGCGCGAGCGCCGCAAGGTCGGCCGACTCGTCGAAGCTTTCCTGCGCGTCGCGGTGCACTCCCCCGAGACCACCGGTGGCCATGACGGCGACGCCGACCTGACGGGCGACGGCAATCGTGCCGGCCACGGTCGTTGCGCCGTCGCGACGCGCCGCGACGGCCAGACCAAGGTCGCGTGCGGAGAGCTTCGCCGCGTGCCGGTCACTCTCGGCCAGTCGAACGAGCTCGTCGTTCGTGAGTCCGACGACGACCCTTCCGTCGAGCACGCCGATCGTCGCGGGGACCGATCCGCTCGCCCGGACCGCCGCCTCGCACTCGAACGCGACTTCGAGATTGATGGGGCTCGGGAGACCGTGCACGACGATCGTCGTCTCCAGGGCGACGACGCCTCGCGCGTCGTCCAGTGCGGAAGCGACCTCGTCGGCGACGACGACGGCGGAGTTCGAAGAGTTGTTCACGCAAGGCGAAGTGTACTGTTTGAGGGTGCACCAACACGGTGAAATAGCCTGGGACGAACTACGCGCGCGCGCGCGTCGCGCGACGTTAAACTCGTACGCGCCGTACTCGCACGTGACCGTCGGCGCCTGTGCGGTGACCTCTGATGGTCGAATCGTCGAGGGTTCCAACGTGGAGAACGCCAGTTACGGACTGACGCTCTGCGCCGAATGCTCGCTGGTCAGCGACCTCGCTCGGATGGGCGGAGGGCGTCTGGTGGCCGTCTCGATCGTCGCCGGCGACGGCGCGCCGATCGCGCCGTGCGGACGGTGCCGTCAGCTGCTGTTCGAGCACGGCGGTGACGAACTGCTCGTCGACGCCGGCGACGGCGTCGAGCCAACGACGCTTCGTACACTCCTGCCCGACGCGTTCGGCCCCGACGACCTGGGCGGGCGGAGGAGCCCATGAGCTACTTCTCGGCGGTCGACGTGATCACGACCAAGCGCGACGGCGCGACGCTCAGCGATGCGGCGATCGCGTGGATCCTCGCCGCCTACGACCGCGGTGACGTCGCCGAGGAGCAGATGTCCTCTCTCCTGATGGCCATCTACTTCCAGGGGCTCTCCCCCAGCGAGTTGAACACCTGGACCGACCAGATGATCGCTTCGGGCGAGCGGCTCGACCTGAGGGGACTCTCCCGGCCCACGGTCGACAAGCACTCGACCGGTGGCGTCGGCGACAAGATCTCGCTCGTCCTGGCGCCACTGGTCGCCGCGTGCGGTGCCGCGGTCCCCCAACTCTCCGGTCGCGGCCTCGGACACACCGGCGGCACCCTCGACAAGCTCGAGTCGATCCCGGGCTGGCGGGCCTTGCTCTCCAACGACGAGGTGCGCGACCAACTCGAATCCGTCGGCGCCGTCATCTGCGCGGCCGGCCCGGGCCTGGCCCCCGTCGACCGCAAGCTCTATTCGTTGCGCGACGTCACGGCGACGGTCGAGTCGATCCCGCTGATCTCGTCGTCGATCATGTCGAAAAAGATCGCCGAGGGCACCCACGCCCTGGTGCTCGACGTGAAGGTCGGACGAGGGGCGTTCATCAAAACGATCGAACGGGCCCGCCAGCTCGCGACCACGATGGTCGGCCTCGGCACCGACCACGGTGTCGCGACTGTCGCCCAGCTCACCTCCATGAACGCGCCGCTGGGCCGCGCCGTCGGCAACGCCCTCGAGGTCACGGAGTCGGTCGAGGTCCTTCGGGGCGGAGGGCCGGCCGACGTGCGCGAGCTCTCCCTCGCCCTCGCGCGCATCATGGTCGGGCTGGTCGGGCTCAACGTCGAGCCGGCCGATCGTCTAGACGACGGCTCGGCCTTCGAGGTGTACCGGCGCATGATCAGGGCCCAGGGTGGCGACCCGGACGCGACGCTGGCGCTCGCGGCCCATCGCGAGGTCGTCGTCGCGCCCCGTGACGGGATCGTGCAGTCGATCGACGCGCTGCGCGTCGGTGTGGCGGCGTGGCGACTCGGCGCCGGTCGTGCCCGCAAGGAGGATCCGGTGAGCGCCGCGGCCGGCGTCATGTGTCTAGTGCGTGAAGGCGAGGCGATCGCCGCGGGTCAGCCACTCTTTGAGCTGCACGCCGACGATGACGCTCACCTTCAGGCGGGCAAGGCGGCAATCGAGAACGCCGTCGCGCTAGGTGAACAGTTGGTGAATGCCGAACCGCTGTTGATCGAGCGAGTCACTAAGTAGCGCACCAGCCTGGTGACGAGTCCCGTTGGCTAGCCTTGGCGCATGCCTTCGACTCGCCTCACCCGTGACCTGATCGAACGGGCGCCGAAGGTCCTGCTCCACGATCACCTGGACGGCGGACTACGCCCCACCACCGTGCTCGAATTGGCCCGCGAAAATCACTACACGGGGCTGCCCACCGACGATCCCGACGATTTGGGCCGTTGGTTCATTGCCGACGCCCCGGGCAGCGACCTCGTGCGCTACCTCGAGGGCTTCGCCCACACCGTCGCCGTCATGCAGACGCGCGACCAGCTCGAGCGCGTCGCCAGCGAGACGGCCTACGACCTCGCGCGCGACGGCGTCGTCTACGCCGAGATCCGCTTCGCCCCCGAGCTCCACCTGCACGGTGGACTGACCCTGCACGAGGTGGTGCGCGCGGTACTAGACGGATTCGTACACGGGACCGCCCAGGCGGCCGCGGAGGGTCGGCGCATCATCGTACGCACCCTGCTCTCGGCGATGCGTCAGGCGAGCCTGAGTGAGACCATCGCCGAACTCGCGGTCGAGTTCCGCGACGACGGGGTCTGCGGATTCGACATCGCCGGACCGGAGGACGGCTTCCCCCCGACGCAGCACCAGCGCGCCTTCCACCTCGTCCAGCGCGAGGACTTCCACATGACGATCCACGCCGGTGAGGCGTTCGGGCTGCCCTCGATCTGGGAGGCCGTGCAGTTCTGCAACGCCGAGCGCCTCGGCCACGGCGTGCGGATCGTCGACGACATCGTCGAGGTCGACGGCTCGCACCGTCTGGGCCGACTGGCCAACTTCATCCGCGATCGGCGTATTCCGCTCGAGGTCTGTCCGACCTCCAACGTCCACACCGGCGCCGCCGCGTCGATCAAGACCCACCCGATCGAACTGTTGC
The DNA here is from genome assembly GCA_043782995.1 of Acidimicrobiales bacterium. Lineage (GTDB taxonomy): Bacteria > Actinomycetota > Acidimicrobiia > Acidimicrobiales > RAAP-2 > RAAP-2. The sequence continues at coordinate 14,887 of JAYVZV010000075.1, forward strand.
GCCAGCTGCGCTTTCGCGTGACGCTGAACACGGACAATCGTCTCATGAGCGGCATCAGCCTGTCGAGCGAGTTCGAGTCGTGCGCAACGGCCTTCGACTGGACGCTCGAGGACATGGAGTGGCTCACCCTGAACGCGGCGAAGAGCGCGTTCTACGAGTTCGACACCCGTCTCGCGATGATCAACACGGTGATCAAGCCCGGCTACGCCGCGCTGAGGTCGGCCTAGAACGCGAGCAGCGCCTCGAGGTCCGCACGGATCCGCCCGACGGTCGACGCCGCATCCGTGCGTCTCGCCTCGAGCAACGGCCCGTCGGTCGGCTCCGTCGTCATCTCGATATAGGCCTTCAGCTTCGCCTCGGTGCCCGAAGGCCGCACGACGACCCGGCCCCGCGGCCCGAGTACGAGCAGTACCCCGTCGGTGGGCGCTAGTCCCGCGTAGCCGAGCGCGAGATCGACGACCTCGGTCACCGTGACGCCGCCGAGCGTCGGAGGCGGATCCTCGCGCAGGGCCGCGACGGCCTGGGCGATCGCGCGAAGTCCCTCGGGACCGTCGGCGCGGATCGACAGATGCGAGAGGGCGTGAACCCCGAAGCGCATCTCGATCTCGTCGAGCCGGTCGAGCAAGGTCCGCCCGTCACGCGAGAGGTCGTGGGCGAGGCGGGCGAGCGCGAGGCCGGCCGACATCCCGTCCTTGTCGGCGACCGCCGGATCGACCGCGTAGCCGAGCGCCTCCTCGTAGCCGAAGCGCAGCACGCCATCCCCCGCGGCGCGCGAGATCCACTTGAAGCCGGTGAGCGTCGTCGCAAAGCGAACCTCGGCCGCACCGGCCATCTCGGCGAGCAGCGTCGAGGAGACGATCGTGGTCGCCACCACGTCTCGGGGGTCGGCCATCGCGGGCAGGAGCACCGACGCGAGCAGCCACCCAATCTCGTCGCCGAGCAACATCTTCCAGCCGGCGGGGCCGCGGACCGCCGCCCCGAGGCGGTCGCCGTCGGGGTCGTTCGCAATCACCAGGTCCGCTCTGCACTCGTCGGCGCAGGCCATCGCCAGGTCCAGGGCGCCGGGCTCTTCGGGATTGGGGAAGGGAAGCGTCGGGAAGGTCCCGTCCGGCTCGAACTGCGCCTCAACCACCGTCACCGAGCTGAAGCCGGCCTGGGCGAAGAGCCTCATCATGAACGACCCGCCGACGCCGTGCAGGGGCGTGTAGGCGATCTTGAGGTCCCCGGCGTCGGTCGCGCCGAAACGCTCGGCGAAGTGCGACCGGTACCGGGCCAGCAGCTCGTCGGGCACGCGGTGGTGCAGTTCGCTCGAGCGCGTCGCGAGCGTCGGCGCCTCGGCGTTGCGGGCGTAGCGCTCGACGATCTCGTCATTCGGCGGGAGGATCTGGGCGCCGTCGCGCGCGTAGAGCTTGAAGCCGTTATCGAGGGGCGGGTTGTGACTTGCGGTCACCATGATGCCCGCGGCCGCGCCCAGGGCCTTCACGCAGTAGGGCACGAGCGGGGTGGGCAGCGGACCGGGCATCTCGTGGACCACGACGCCCGCGCCGAGCAGCACCGCGACGACCTCGTCGTTGAAGGTCTCCGATCCCCGTCGGGCGTCGCGTCCGACGACAACACCGTTCGCGGTCTCGGCACCGATCTCGGCGAGCCACGCGACCACTCCTTGGGTCGCGCGTCGCACGGTGAGCCGGTTCATCCCGGCCGGGCCGGCCATCACTGGGCCGCGTAGCCCCGCCGTTCCGAAGGCGAGCGGCGCGGCGAAGCGCCGTTCGAGCTCAGGTTCGTTACCGCGGTCGAGCAGCGACTGGAGCTCGGCGCGGTCATCGGCGTCGGGGTCGAGAGCGATCCAACTCAACACCTGTTCGGCCAGCGCTGGGTTCACAGGACCGCGATGACGCGGGCGAGCAGTGCGCCGAGGGAGGCGGCCGCGGACTGGCCAGCCTCGAGCACCTCGAGGTGATTGAGCGGACCCTTCGACACGCCGGCCGCGTGATTCGACACGAGGCTGAGCCCGAGGACCTCGGTGCCGAGATGGCGCGCAGCGATGGCCTCGAGCACCGTCGACATGCCCGCGAGGCTCGCGCCCATGGCGCGCGCCATGGCGATCTCGGCGGGGGTCTCGTAGTGGGGTCCGCGAAATCCGGCGTAGACGCCCTCAGTGAGATCGGGCACGGCGCCGTGCACCGCAGTGCGCAGGCGAGTGCTGTAGAGGTCGGTGAGGTCGACGAATCGCGAGCCGTAGCCCTCGGGCGGCGCGGCGCCCTCCATCGGTGAGGTCGCCGTCAGATTGAGGTGGTCCGAGATGACGACCACCCGACCGGGGTTCCACGCGGGGTCGATGCCGCCCGCGGCGTTGGTGAGTACGACCCTCGTAGCTCCCGCGGCGATGACGGTGCGAACCGGGTGCACGACCTGGTCGGCCGTGTGACCCTCGTACAGGTGGACCCGTCCGGCGACCAGCGCCACGTGGAGGTCGGCGACCACGAGCGACAGGATCTGGCCGCTGTGCCCGGCCACGGTCGGCGCGACGAAGCCCGAGAGCGACGACGTCGCGACCTGGCTGGTGGGCGACCCCAGCGCCACCGCACCCTCGCGCCAGCCCGATCCGAGCACGATGGCTACGTCGTAGCGGTCGACGCCGCTCTTCTCGCGAAGTTCGTCGGCGGCCCGGCGAGCGAGCTCGTAGGGGTTCGCCATCACTGTCCGATCGTGTGCCACACGGTGGACGTCTCGACGAAGGCCCGCAGTCGTCGAAGCGAGGTCGCGAGGTCGCGGTCGTCGGGCCGCAGCACCCGCTTGATCGAGCCGGCCGCGATAATACAGAGCTCGTCGACCGACTCGGTCGGCGCGCCCCAAAGGTCGATGCCGTCGACGTCCTCGTGCGCCGCGAGCACTGGCGCGAGCTCGGCCGTGAGGCCCGTGACGATGTTGAGGACCCCGCCGGGAAAGTCCGAGGTCACGGTCATCTCGCCGAGCAGCACCGCGGGCGTCGGTCGGAGCTGGCTCGCGACGCAGACCACCGTGTTGCCGACGCACAGGGGCGCCGCGACGGCGTCGACGAAGGCCTCGAGAGAGGACTCCTGGTCACAAACGACGGCGATCACGCCGCTCGGCACCGGGACCGAGAAGTTGAAGTAGGGCCCGGCGACCGGATTGGTGCCACCGAGGACCTGGGCGACCTTGTCGGTCCATCCGGCGTACCAGACGATGCGGTCGATCGAGCGCGACACCGTGGCGCGGGCGGCCTTGGCGGCGAGACCCTCGCCCTGGGCGACGTGCGCAGCGAGCTCGTCGCGGCGCGACTCGGCCATCTCGGCGAGGCGGTAGAGCACCTGGCCGCGGTTATAGGCCGTGGCCCCCCACCACTTCGGCTGGGCCGCGCGCGCGGCGACGACGGCGTCGCGCAGATCCTTTCGCGAGCCCTGGGCGACGTTGGCGAGGAAGGCGCCCTTCGCGGTGGTCACTTCGTAGCTCCGGCCCGATTCCGAGCGCGGGAAGGCGCCACCGATCAGAAGCTTGTAGGTCTTGCGGACGTCCAGCCGGTCAGACATTGAGGTAGGCCTCCAGCCCGTGACGGCCGCCCTCGCGGCCGAATCCCGACTCGCGCATCCCCCCGAAAGGGCTGGTCGGGTCGAAGCGGTTGTAGGTGTTGGCCCATACGACCCCGGCGCGAAGGCGCTCGGCGACCCAGAGCGTTCGACTACCCTTCTCACTCCAGACCCCGCACGCCAGCCCGTAGTTGGTGTTGTTGGCCTTGGCGACCGCCTCCTCGGGCGTACGGAAGGTCAACACCGAGAGCACCGGCCCGAAGATCTCGTCGCGCGCGATGCGGTGCGACTGGGCGACATCGGCGAAGACCGTGGGCGCGAACCAGTAGCCCTTTGTGGGAAGCATGCACGAGCTGGTGTAGCGCGTCGCCCCCTCGTTCTCACCCACGGCGCTCATCTCCTCGATTCGCTCCAACTGCGCCGCCGAGTTGATCGCCCCGACGTCGGTGTTCTTGTCCATGGGATCGCCGACACGCAACTGTTCGACGCGGCGCACGAGCCGGCGCAGGACCTCGTCGGCCACGGTCTCTTGGACCAGCAGGCGCGAGCCGGCGCAGCACACGTGGCCCTGGTTGAAGAAGATGCCGTCAATGATGCCCTCGATCATCTCGTCGATCGGCGCGTCGTCGAAGACGATGTTGGCCCCCTTGCCCCCGAGCTCGAGGGTGAGTCGCTTGTGGCTCGCGCCGACGCTGCGCTGGATCAGCCGTCCGACCTCGGTTGAGCCGGTGAAGGCGATCTTGTCGACGTCGCGGTGCTCGACGAGCGCCGCCCCCGTCGACCCGTCACCCGTGACGATATTCACGACACCCTCGGGCAGCTCGGCCTGCTGGAGGATCTCGGCGAGGAGGAGCGCACTGAGCGGCGTCGTCTCGGCCGGCTTCAATACACAGGTGTTGCCGGCGGCGAGGGCCGGGGCCAGCTTCCACGCCGCCATCAACAGCGGGAAGTTCCAGGGAATGATCTGGCCGGCGACGCCGAGGGGCGGGGGGGCGGCGCCGAAGCCAGCGTGCTCGAGCTTGTCGGCCCAACCGGCGTAGTAGAAGAAGTGGGCCGCCGCGAGCGGGATGTCGACGTCGCGCGACTCACGGATCGGCTTGCCGTTGTCGAGAGTCTCGACGACCGCCAGTTCGCGGGCCCTCTCCAGAATGATGCGCGCGATCCGGTAGAGGTACTTGGCCCGCTGCGCGCCGCTCGTCTTGGACCACACCTTCTCGTAGGCGCGCCGCGCGGCGGCGACGGCGCGGTCCACGTCCGCGGCTGATCCCTGGGCGACCAAGGCGAGGGTCGACTCGTCGGCGGGGTTCACCGACGCGAACTGATCGTGGCCGGCGGGGTCGGTGAACTTCCCGTCGATGAAGAGCCCGTAGCTGGGCCGGAGGTGAGCGATGGCGGCCGACTCGGGTGCGGGGTCGTACTGGAGCGAGCCCAACTGGGAGTTGGCGAGCGGCCGATCGGCCATGTCAGTCACCACTGAATTCGTCGGGGCGTACGTACGCGCCGTGCTGCTGCTTGAGCCGCTGCATCAAGAGGTCGTTCAAGAGCGACGAGGCTCCGAAGCGGAAGAGGCTCGGCGAGAGCCAGGTGGCGCCCACCGTCTCGTTCACGAGCACCAGGTACCGGATGGCGTCCTTGGAGGTGCGGATCCCCCCGGCGACCTTCACGCCGACGACGCGACCGGTCGTCTCGGCGAAGTCGCGCACCGCCTCGAGCATCACGAGAGCCGTCGGCGTCGTGGCCGAGACCGCCGCCTTGCCCGTCGAGGTCTTGATGAAGTCGGCGCCGCCGAGCATCGCGATCCAACTCGCTCGACGGACGTTGTCGTAGGTGACGAGCTCGCCCGTCTCGAGAATCACCTTGAGGCGCGCGCCCCCGCACACCTCGCGCACTGCGACGACCTCGTCGAAGACCTGGCCGATCCGTCCCGAGAGAAAGGCCCCCCGGTCGATCACCATGTCGATTTCGTCGGCGCCGGCGTCGAGCGCCTCGGCGACGTCAAGGAGTTTGACCTTCAGCGAGGCCCGGCCCGAGGGGAACGACGTCGCCACCGCGGCCACAGCGACAGTCGAATCGCCGAGGACTCGGCGCGCGTGAGCGACGAGGTCGGGGTAGACGCACACCGCCGCGACCGAGGGCACGGAGAGGTCGCGCGGATCTGGACGCAGGGCCTTGGTGCAGAGCGAGGTCACCCGACCCGGCGTATCGGCACCTTCGAGCGTCGTGAGGTCGACCATCGAGATCGCGAGGTCGATCGCCGTGAGCTTGGTCGACCGCTTGATCGAGCGAGTCGCCAACTTGGCCGCGCGGGCCTCGGCGCCGACCGCGTCGACTCCCGAGAGGCTGGCGAGTAGGGCGCGCAACTGCGCCTCGGACTCGACCGCCGGCACCGCCGCCGCGAGCGGGATCCGGACGCTTCGGTCAGCGGCGCTCACGAGGCGAAGCGGGGTGGTCACCTTCGCAACGCTAGCAACCGCACCGTCGCCACCCCCACGAAATCATCAGTGGTAGCAAGGCAGCTCATTCGCGGCGAGACGCTGTGCGAGCGACGGCGCGCGGGCGTCCTTGTCGCTGACGATCGGCTCGCCACTGAGCGCCCACGGCACCGCGATCGCCGGGTCGAACGGGTCGATCTCGAGCTCGAGCGCCGCGTTGAAGGGTGACGACAGCAGGTACGACAGCGCCGCCTGCTCGCTCGTGACGCAGAACCCGTGAGCGACTCCGGCGGGCAGCAGCACCGAACGGGGTTCGCCGGCCGAGAGGTGCACCACCTCGACTCGGCCGAAGGCCGGTGAGCCGACCCGCACGTCGACAATGGCGTCATCAAGCTCGCCGTGCACGCAGGTGACCACCTTCGCCTGGCCTTCGGGAGCCAGCGAGTAGTGCAGCCCGCGCACCACGTCGCGCCGGCTCATCGAGAGGTTCGCCTGGCGCGCCAAGAACGCAACGCCGGCGACCTCGAAGTCGTCGAGCCGGAACCACTCGCGGAAGTACCCGCGGTCGTCGCCCCACACCGGCGACTCCAGCAGCGCCAGACCGGGGATCGACAGCTCGGTCAGCTTCACGGGGCGGCGACCTTGAGCGGCCGCCACCACGACTCGTTCTCGTGGTACCACGTGACGGTCTCGGACAGTCCCTCGTCAAAGCCGATCCGGGGCAAGTAGCCGAGCTCCTCGTGGATCTTCGTCCAATCGACGCTATAGCGCCGGTCGTGTCCGAGGCGGTCCACGACCGGCTCGACCATCGACGAGTCGTGACCGCACAGCTCGAGGAGCCGTTGCGTCAGCTCGGCGTTGGTCAGCTCGGTGCCGCCGCCGATGTTGTAGACCTCGCCGGCTCGACCACCCTCCAGGACCGCCAGCACTCCGCGACAGTGGTCGTCGACGTGGAGCCAGTCGCGCACGTTGAGCCCGTCGCCGTAGAGCGGAACCTTGCGCCCCTCCATCAGGTTGGTCACGAACAGCGGGATAACCTTCTCGGGAAACTGGCGCGGTCCGTAGTTGTTCGAGCATCTGGTCACCGACACTCCGAGCCCGTAGGTGCGGTGGTAGGCCAGCGCCGCCAGGTCCGAGCCGGCCTTGCTCGATGAGTAGGGCGAGTTGGGCTCAAGGAGGTGATCCTCGCGCCACGAGCCCTCGGGGATCGAGCCGTAGACCTCGTCGGTGGATACGTGGACGAACCGCTCGACGCCCCGGTGCCACGCGCTCTCGAGCAGCTGCTGGGTGCCGAGCACGTTGGTCTCGAAGAACGTCCGCGCCCCCGTGATCGAGCGGTCCACGTGGCTCTCCGCGGCGAAGTGCACGACGGCGCGCGCGCCGGCCAGTAACTCATCGGTCAGCGTCGCGTCGTTGATCGAACCTTCTACGAACGTGACGCGAGAGTCACGCAGCGCGTCGTCCATGTTCTCGCGACGACCCGAGTAGGTCAGCGCGTCGAGCAGCGCCACCTCGTCGTAGCCGAGGCGCTCGGCATCCTCGAGCAAGAGCTCGGTGAATCTCGAGCCGATGAACCCCGCCGCCCCGGTGATCACTACGCGCATGGTGGTTCCTCGGCCTTTGGGAAGGGGTTGATGGACTTCTATACTAATGGAGTGAAGGGAATCATTCTCGCTGGAGGCAGCGGCACGCGCCTTCATCCGATCACCCGAGCGGTGTCGAAGCAGCTGCTGCCGATCTACGACAAGCCGATGATCTACTACCCGCTCAGCACGCTCATGCTGACCGGCCTGCGCGAAATCCTGCTCATCACGACCCCGCACGACCAGGACGCTTTCCGCCGCCTGCTCGGTGACGGCACCCAGCTCGGGCTCGAGATCTCCTACGTCATCCAAGACCAACCCAACGGTCTCGCCCAGGCACTGATCCTCGGCGAGTCGTTCCTGAGCGGCGACAAGTGTGCGCTCATCCTCGGCGACAACCTCTTCTACGGTCCCGGGCTGGGCACCCACCTTCGCCAGAACACCGCCGTCGAGGGAGCGCTCATCTTCGCCTACCAGGTGAGCGACCCCACGGCCTACGGCGTTGTCGAGTTCGACCAGGAGGGTACGGTTCTCTCCATTGAGGAGAAGCCGACGGCGCCGCGCAGCAACTACGCCGTCCCGGGGATCTACTTCTACGACGAGAAGGCCTCGAAGCTGGCCCGCGAGCTCTCGCCGAGCGGGCGCGGCGAGTTGGAGATCACCGCTCTCAATACCGCCTACCTGGAGCGCGGCGAGTTGCGAGTCGAGGTGCTGTCGCGCGCGACGACCTGGCTCGACACCGGGACCCACGAGTCGCTCTACGAGGCCGGGGGGCTCATCCGCACCCTGCAGCACCGCAACGGACTGCGCATCGGCGACGTCGAGCAGATCGCCCGCGACCAGGGTTGGATCTAACGGTCCGCGAATTCGGCACCTTGGTGACACCAAGGTGCGTAATACACCCTCCGAAAAGGTTGGTCTCAGTCCAGGCGAGGGCCGACTCAAGATGGACAACGGCATCTTGTCTCTTCCGAACTACAAACCCAACGTCTTAGTCGCTATGCCGGCGATTCCGGTGCTGGCGAACTTCGAACAGGCGTCGAAGGATGTCTTGACCACCGCACCGATGTTGTGTGATCCAAACTCAACACGGGCCGAGAGGATGCGAGTCGGCTGACACTTGGAGGTAGGCCAGTAGGTCGTGGGGAGAACCCAAAGGAGGACATTGGCTACACCAGAGTGCGCGGCAAGCCTCACCGTTCCTCCGCGGTCAGCGGTATTGCCCCGCGCGGCGCTAAGTCCGAGCCGCACCGCGACCGAAACGTCTTCGTTGTAGACAAGGCGAGGTACCCCCGTCACGCTGCAAGCCTTCGGCCCGTTATTGCGGAGGAAAATCGGGGTGAAGGTCTGACCGAGTGGTCCGGACGTCGTCTTGCCGAGCCAGCCGGACAGCTTGACACAAGTCGTGTGGGATGACTGCGGAGGGGCTGCGAAAAGGGCCCCGGCCGGCGTTCCGATGAGAGGTAGAACAAGTGCCCCGACGACTGATGTACTTGCCAGTAGGCGTAGTCTCATTTATTTCCTCCGTTGACGGTCGCCTTCTGTAAGGTCGGACCTCACTTCGCAGGTGGAGTCGTGCGTCATTAGGAGTTGCTCGTGAGTTTCCCTGCGAACGTGGACCTTGCGGCGTGATCCAGCCCGATAGCCACTCCGAGGACACGCCAGAACGAAGGAGTGAGAGCTATCCAGCGAGACGGTGTGAGACCCCGGACACTCTCACAACCTGTCGCTTGGACCACCACGGGAGTAAGGGCGGCGATCATGTCACTCACAGTCGACACGAAGTTGAGGGTGTAGTGGGGACCGTAGTCGGCCGGACAGTGGTAAACACCTGTCCCCGGGGACGGAAGAGAACATAGGGCCGTCGCGAGGGCACGAATGCGCATCTTGTTCGAGGTCGTGACGATTGCCGGGAAAGTGAAGGTTTCTGGGTTGCCCCGGTGGCTCCGGGTGACGGTTAGACGATCCACGGAGTTGACGAAGCCGCACACGCTTATGCCTTGGGAGACGGCGGGGCGAGAACTCTCTGCCCAGTGGCTCTGGTTCGTGGTTGTCGCAGCTAGGGCGGTGGCCGTGGGAAGGGCGACGGAAAGTAGAACTGACAAGATAGCGACGAATCCCCTAAGGCGATTGGCGGTAGTCATTCAACTCTCCTTCGAGTACCAGCGATTAGTTGGTGCAGAGCCAGTCTGGCCCTGGGCCAGTCTGAAGTGACTGGTAGGGCGGAGAGACTTTCCCTACGGGCCTCGACCCATTCAACCTCTACTTACCAATGTCCGGAGACCTCGACTACTTACCACTATCCCGAACGATGTTCTGAGCGCACTGACTTTGATGGCGCTCCATCTGATACCCGGAGCAGGGGGCGTTCTCGAACACAATTTTCCCCGAATGCCGAATGCCAATGCTCCGCCCACTACACCCGCTCCTTGATTCCCGACGCCGGTTTTTGGACGAATTCGTTCCACGAATTGAGTGAGGTATTACTCACCCTTCATGTCACTTTGCGGCCGAACCCGAGAGTCCGCTTCCGCGACTAGTGAGTCGACAACGCCTTAAGGTCCCGGTAGCGACGGACCGCCCACCGCGTCCAGAACAGAATGAAGAGCTCGAGCACCGCGGCGACCAGGGCGAAGATCGACCGGTGGCCGGCCGACACGGCGATCACGATCGCCATCTCGAGAACGATGACGGCCAGGCAGATCACCGCGTAGAAACCGTATTGCAGCGCGGCCTCGCTAATCCTCGGCGTGGGGTCGGCGTGGGGTCGCCAGAAGGCGTTGAGGACGTCACGCTTCTCGCGCCACGTGCAACTGCGGTAGACGTCAAGTCTCACCCCACCACGTTACCGACGAGAAAGCCTGTCGGGCACCGCCCCGGGACAACTTCGTCGCAACGCCCGCCCTAGCGGGTGAAGCCGAGCCGGGCCGCCTCGGCACCGTGGGCCAGCGTCTTGTGCTGGAGGAGTGTGCGTCGATCGAGCGACGACATCGACTGAGCGACGGCGACCGCGTGGTCGAGGACCTCTCCCTCGTTCGCCACCGCCTCGACGATCCCCGAGCGCAGCGCGTCGGGCCCCGCGAACCGACGCGCGGTCGTCGCGGCGACGACGGCGGTCGCCCTCGGCAGCCGGTTCGCGAGGATCGACCAGAGTCGCTCGTCGAGGGCCAGGCCGATCTCGGCCTCGTTCATGCACCAAAATCCCCGATCCTCACGCATCACCCGGTAGTCGAAGGCGCACGAGAGAAGAGCTCCTCCGGCGAAGGCGTGGCCGTTGATCGCGGCGACGGTGTAGGCCGGGAAGACCAGCAACCGCCCGATAGTGCGCTCGACCTCGAGCAGCGTCGCGGCGAACTCGTCGGGCCCGTTGCCGAAGCGCTCGAGGTCGAGCCCATTGCAGAAGAACTTTCCACTCCCGGTGAGCACCACGGCCAATGGGCCCTCGATCGTCTCGAGCTCGTCGAGGATGACGTTCAGGCGGGCGAGGGAGTCGAGGTTGATCCGGTTCTCGCCGTCGTCCCATGTGACGACGGCGACGGAGTCCTGCTGGGCGACGGAGATAGCCATTCGTGGAGCATAGGGCGGGCGAATCGAGGAGTAAGTTGAGGACGTGAGCGACATTTCTCCCACCCCCGAACCCGACGTCTCAGCCGAACACCCACTCTCGGAGGATTGGGTGTGGGTCGGCGCCCACCGACCACCGGTTCCGCGCCTGCTCTTCGAGCACATGACCGGTAACTGGGAGATCACCGAGCCCCGTCGCGAGGTCCATCCGGCCGCCACCTTCGCCGCCGAGCGGCGCTCGCGACTGGCGTTGCGCTTCCCCGACCAGACGCTCGTCGTGCCGACCGGCAACCCCAAGGTGCGCGCCAACGACACCGACTACCGCTTCCGCCCCGGCTCGGACTTCTTCTACCTGACGGGCTGCGTCGAGCCCGACGCCGTACTCGTCATCGCCCCGGGCGCCAACGGACCGAAGTCGACGCTCTACGTGGCCGAGCGGCGCGACCACCAGACCCACGAGTTCTTCACCGACTCGCGCTACGGAGAACTGTGGGTCGGGCCACGACGTGGCGTCACCGAAGCGGCGATGTACTACGAGATCGACACCGCTGCGCTCGAGCAACTCGCGAAGGACCTCACGTCATTGGCGCCGTCGGACGTCCTCACGCTGCGGGGCTTCGACGCGACGGTCGATGGGCTCGTCAAGTCGCGCGACGAGGACGCGACGCTGGCCACGGCCCTGGGTGAGCAGCGCCTCGTGAAGGACGACTTCGAGATCGCCCAGTTGCAGTTGGCGATTAACTACACCGTGAAGGGATTCGAGGACGTCGTGCGGGCCCTGCCGAGCGCCGAGGGGCGCGGCGAGCGGGTCATCGAGGGGATCTTCAACCTGCGAGCGCGCGTCGAGGGCAACGACGTCGGCTACGACACCATCGCCGCCAGCGGCTCGAATGCGACGATCCTGCACTGGACGAGGAACGACGGCGCCGTGCGACGCGGCGAGATGCTGCTCCTCGACGCCGGGGTCGAGTGCCACCACCTCTACACCGCCGACGTGACGCGCACGATGCCGGTGAACGGCACCTTCTCGGCGGCCCAGCGCCGGATCTACGATCTGGTCCTCGCCGCCCAAGAGGCCGGTCTCGCCGCGGTGCGGCCCGGCGTTCCCTTCATGGCCCCCAACGACGCCGCAATGGAAGTCCTCGCCCAGGGACTCTTCGACCTCGGCATCCTCACCGAGGAGCCGGCGAGCGCGCTACGGCGCGACCGACAACTTCACCGTCGCTACACGCTCCACGGCGTGAGCCACATGCTGGGACTCGACGTGCACGACTGCGCGAGCGCCCGCAACGAGGCCTACCACGGCGACCTGAAGGAGGGTTACGTCTTGACCGTGGAGCCGGGCCTCTACTTCCAGGCGAACGACCTGACGGTCCCCGAGGAGTATCGCGGCATCGGCGTGCGGATCGAGGACGACGTGCTCGTGACCGCCACCGGCGCGCGAAATCTCTCGGCGGCCTTGCCGCGGGGGGCCGACGAGGTCGAGGCGTGGATGCGCGGACTCTGGGCCGAGGGGCCGGTCAACTTCAACCTCTGATTCGCTAGCGCGGAATCCGGAGCGGCAGGTGGCGGGGGCCACGGACCTGGCCCTGCGCCCAGGTGACCGCAGCGGGGTCGGCCAGTTCGAACCGAGGGAAGCGCTTGATGAACTCCTCGATGGCCACGCGCAGTTCGAGCCGAGCAAGGTTCGACCCGGCGCAGCGGTGGATCCCGAGGCCGAAGGCGGCGTGGCGGTTGACGGCCCGGTCGATGATGAACCGGTCGGCGTCGTCGAAGGCGGCCGGGTCGCGGTTGGCCGCGGGGAAGCCGAGCATCACCCAATCGTCCTTCTTCATCGGGCAGCCGAAAAATTCGAAGTCCTCCTTCACCGTCCGGAACATCGTCACGGGCGCGTAGTAGCGCAAGAACTCCTCGACCGCCCGGGGCATGAGGTCGGGCTCGTTCACGAGGCGCGCGAGGTCGTCGGGGTGGCGGGCGAGGTGCCAGATCGACGAACCGATGGCCGACCACGTGGTGTCGATCCCGGCGACCAGGGTCAACACCATGGTGCCGCGCACGTGCTCGGGGGCGAGCTTCTGGCCACCGACCTCCACGTTCAACAGGTAGCTCGTTAAGTCGTCGCGGGGGTTCGCCTCGTGGTCGGCGATCTGCTCGTCGAAGTACTTCGCCATCGGCTCGAACATCGGACCTCGCACCTCGGGTTCCAAGTCCACCAGGTCGAGCACGACGTGGACGAAGTCGCGAAAGAGGTCCTCGTCCTCGGGCGGGAAGCCCAGCATGCGTGAGATCACGCCGGGCGAGATGAACTGCGCGTACTCGGCGCCGGCGTCGAAGTGGTCCTTGTCCGCGATCTCATCGAGGTGCCGCGTGCAGAGCTCGCGGATCTGGGGTTCCAGCGCATTGACCGGCCCGGGAGCGAACGCCGGCAGGATCAGCCGACGGGCAATGGCGTGGAAGGGCGGATCCGAGGTGATCGGCGGCGCGCCGCCGATCGGCGCGGGGATGTAGTTCGGCGGGTACTTGGTGTGGGAGATCACGACGGTCCGGCTCGTGAAGTGCTCGGTGTCGCTGGCAATCGCCGACACCATCTCATGGGTCACCGGGAACCAGCCGCCGCCGTACCGGTCGGTGTGGGCGATCGGGCAGCGCTCGCGCAGGTCTTCCCAGATCGGGTACGGGTCGCTGACCCACTGCGGATCGGTGTTGTCCCAGTCGGTGGCAAAGTCCTGCACCGGCGGTTTAATCGTCATGTAGCTCCCCCCGGCGCAACGTGAATCCTCCGGCCACCTTAATTACTGCAGGACGCGAATCGGCAAGTGGCGAGGGCCACGAATCTGGCCCGACGCCCAGGTGACGGCGCCGGGGTCGGACAGCTCAAAGCGCGGAAAGCGCTTAATGAACTCCTCGATCGCGACGCGCAGTTCGAGGCGCGCGAGGTTGGACCCCGCGCAGCGGTGAATGCCCAGTCCGAAGGCCACGTGACGGTTCTCCGCGCGGTCGATGATGAACCGGTCCGCGTCCTTAAAGACCGCGGGGTCGCGGTTGGCCGCCGGGAAGCCGAGCAGGATCCAGTCGTCCTCCTTCATCGGACAGCCCAGGTACTCCATGTCGTGCTTGACGAGACGGGCCATCGTGACGGGGGCGTAGAAGCGCAGGAACTCCTCGATCGCCACGGGCATGAGGTCGGGCTCGTCCACGAGTCGCGCCAGGTCGTCGGGGTGGCGGGCGAGGTGCCAGAGCGACGAGCCGATCGCGGACCAGGTCGTGTCGATGCCCGCGATCAGCACGAGCACCATGGTGCCAAAGACGTGCTCGGGCTGGAGCTTCTGGCCCTCGATCTCGACGTTCAGGAGGTAGCTGGTCAGGTCGTCGCGGGGATTGGCCATGTGCTCTTCCATCTGGGCCACGAAGTACTCCTCGACCGGCACGAACTCCTCAATGCGCTGCTCGAGGGGATGGTCGATGCCCTCGAGCACGATGTTGATGAATTCAATGAATCGCTCGATGTCGTCCTCGGGGAAGCCGAGCATCGTGCGGATCACGCTCGGCGGGATGTACTTGGCGTACTCCATCCCGGCGTTCACGACGTCGGTGCCCAGGCCGTCGAGCAGCCGGGCGCACAGGGCGCGAATCATCGGCTCGAGGGCGTTGATCGGCCCCGGCGCGAAGGCCGGCAGGATCAGCTTGCGCGCGATCGCGTGGAACGGCGGGTCCGACGTGATGGGCGGCGCGACGCCGATGGGCGCCGGGAGGTCGAGCTCGGTGGGCCGACCGTTGCCGATGATGACGGTGCGGCTGGTGAAGTTCTTCGTGTCCTTGGCGATCGCCGAGACACCGGCGTGGGTGGCGGGGAACCATCCACCGCCGTAGCGCTCGGTGTGCGCGACCGGGCACCGTTGGCGCAGGTCGTCCCAGATCGGGTAGGGGTCGGCCACCCACTGGGGATCGGCGTGGTCCCACTCGGTGGCGAAGTCCTGGACGAGGGGCTTGTCGGTCATGTTCACTCCTCGATGAAGATCGCGTGCTCGGGGCAGTTGGCTTGGGCGAGCTGGGCGAGCTTCAGGGCGTCGTCGTTGGCCAGCGATCCGTCGCCGATCACCACGCCACTGCCCAGGTCGTCGAAGTCGAAGAGGCTCGGCGCGATCGAGAAGCAGCGCCCCTGCCCCTGGCATATTTCAGGGTCGATTCTTACTCTCACGGGTACCCCCCAGTCCGGCTTGAGGAGACCTTACTATGCGGTAAGGGGCGAACGGTATGGGGTCGGCCCGTGTTCCTGGTCCCATCGGATCCGGGGCTACTCGGCCTCGATCTCCTCGCGACTGATGCCGAGGAAGTAGAGCACGGCGTCCAGGTAGGGCACGGAGAGGGCGGCGTCGGCGTGGTCCTGGACGACGGGCTTGGCGTTAAAGGCGATACCCAGTCCCGCCACCGACAGCATGTCGATGTCGTTGGCGCCGTCGCCCACCGCGACGGTCTGCTCGAGCGGGACACCGACCTCCTCGGCGAAGCGCCGCAGCGCCCCGGCCTTGCCGGCCCGGTCGACGATCTCGCCAACCACTCGTCCCGTGAGACGTCCGTCGGCGATCTCGAGGTGATTGGCCTCGAGGTAGTCGACGCCGAGCTCGGCCATCAGCGGCCCCAAGACCTCGACGAAGCCGCCCGACACGACGGCCGGGACGTAGCCCAGGCGCCGCAGCGTTCGCAGTAGCGTTCGCGCGCCCGGGGTGAGACGCAGCCTCGAGCGCACGTCGTCGAGCACCGACGCCTCCATCCCCTCGAGCAGCGCCACTCGTCGGCGCAGCGACTCCGCGAAGTCGATCTCGCCGGTCATCGCCAGCTCGGTGATCGCCGAGACGTCCGCGGCGCATCCGCACTCGTCGGCCAGGAGGTCGATCACCTCGTCCTGGAGGAGCGTCGAGTCAGCGTCCATCACGACGAGATGCTTGGACCGTCGGTGCAGGCCCGCGCGCTGGACGGCCAGGTCCAGGTCCTGGGCCTGGGCGACCGTCGTGAGGCCCGCGCGCAGTGCCGCGTGATCCCGCCCGCGCACGACCAGCTCGTAGCAGTCGACGGGGTAGCTCGCGAGGTGGACAATCCGCTCGCACGTGGACCCGCTGGCGGCGATCGCTCCGAAGAGGGCCTCGAGCTGAGCGGCGCTGACCCTCGGGGCGAGGAAGGTGACCAGAAGTCGACGGCCCTCGCCCGACTCGCTCGGGGTCACCTCCTCGACCGTCGCGGTGATCCCCTCGCCGACGATGCGCCGATGGGCGAGCGCCGCCTCAATCGCTGTTCGGTCCGGTCCGTTCGCGACGACCTCGGCGCACAGCACCAGCGCGCCGCGGATGGTGATCTGGGCCACGTCGGTGATCTCGACGCCCTCGTCGCTGAGCGACGTCAACGCCGCGAAGAGCTCCCGGCCCACGCCGATCCGGTCGGGACCGCTCACGGTCACGAGATACGTCGCCGGATTCATTCCACGAGCGTAGGGGGTGGACTCGTGTCTCACGAAGCCGCATCGTCCCCGGCGGCGCGAAGGGCGTGCACCTCGGCCACGTGCACGTCGGAGCGCGCGTCGAAGCTCCAGAGCCTCGGCAGGGCGACGGCGACGGCCGCCACGGAACTGGTGCAGGCCAGTCCGCCGAAGGTGAGCGAGAAGCGCAGCGTCGTCCAGGCCGCCATGACCCCGGCGCGGAACTGACCGGCCGTTGGACCGAGGGAGTACGAGATCATCTCGATGCCGGCCATGCGCCCGCGCACCAGGGGAGGTATCGACTCGTTCCACATCGTGTAGCGGAAAATCCCGCTCACCGCGTCGGCCCCTCCACCGATGGCCAGCCCCACGATCACCAGCCCGAGGGACGTCGAATAGCCGAACAGGGCGATGCCGAGACCCCAGACGGCCGCGGAGTAGACGATCGCCCGACCGTACCGGTGGACCCGTCGGGTCCAGGCCGACGTCAGCGTGGCCACGAGCGCGCCCGCCGGCAGCCCGCAGTAGAGCAACGAGAGCGCGTAGGTCTCGTGGAAGCGCGCCGCGACGAAGGGCAGCATCACGACGGGGAACGCGAGGACCATCGCGAGCATGTCCACGAGGTAGGTGCCCAGAATGTCGGGCCGCGACATCGCGTAGCGCAGTCCCGAGGTCAGGGCCACCACGTCGCTCTCGTGCACCTCGGGAGTCGAAACGGTCGTGTGCAGCGTAAAGAGCAGCGCCAGGGAGATCGAGAAGGTCACCAGGTTGGCGAGGTAGACGCTGCCCGGTCCCAGTGCCACCGCGGCGAGGCCGCCGAGGGCCGGACCGATGATCGACGCCGTCGTGTAGCGGATGTTGGCGAGCGCCGCCGCCGAGCGTTGGAGGTCGTGACGCACGAACAGCTGGTTCAACGCGTCGATGCTCGGTCGCTGGAGACTGGACGCACCGGCCACCACGAAGGCGTCGGCGTAGAGCACCCAGGCGACGGGATGCGCGAGCAGAGCGTTGACGACCAGCACCACCGTCGAGAGCATCAGCACGGCCTCGGTGGTAATGATGAGCCGGCGACGATCGAGTCGGTCCGCGAGCACCCCGCCGTAGAGTCCGAAGGCGACGAGCGGTAGCAACTCGGCCAGGCCCAACGAGCCCACGGCCAGGGTTGAGTGGGTGAGGTTGCGCAGTTGATAGGGCACCGCCACGTACGTCGCTTGGCTGCCCAACGAGGTGATGAACCCCGTGACGTAGAGACGCCGGTACTGCGTGGAGACCCGAAGTGGCGTGAGATCGACGCCGAGCCTTGGTCCGTTCACACCTCTGCTCCGGACTGCCAACCACTCTCGGGGTGGTAGTGGCGCAACACCTTGGCCGGGACCCCGCCCAAGACGACGTGGTCCGGGAACGTGCCACGAACGACCGCGCCCGCCGCCACGACAGTGTTGCGCCCGAGGACCGTGCCCGGGAGGATCACCACGTTGGCGCCGAGCCAACTACCCGAGCCGATCCGCACCTCGGCCTCGGTGGGTGTCTGCCAGCCCACGGGCACGTCGGGGTCGGTGTACGAGTGGTTCTGGTCGGTGATGTACACGTACGGTCCGGTCTGGATCTCGTCGCCTAACTGGATCGACCAGTGGCCAATGATGTGCGACCCCCGCCCGATGATGCAATTTCGCCCAATCGACACCACGGGCGAGCTGAGCATGGTCTGCTCTCCGCTGATACCCGCCGTCAAGCAGACGTTCGGGCCAATGAGCGTCTCGTCGCCGATGGACAGGTACCGCTCGTTGTAGATGACGCCCTGGGGCGCCATCAACGCGGCACCGTTCCCGAAGTAGTGGAACTGGCGAGCGTAGGGGTCCCCCGGGCCCACGGTCGCCACCTCGTTGAAGAAGCGGCGCGTCGCACGCACGCGAGCGCCCAGGAAATGGCGAAGCGCCAGTCGGAGATTCACTGGGGTCACGCTACAACCAGGTCGACACGCATCGTCACTTCCGATTCGGACTCTCCTCATCGGCCGGAGGTGACTACGCCAAAGGACTGCGGTCGAGCAAGGACGTCGCGCGCCGTGTCGCCGAACGGTCGCGACATGGTGATGCGCCGTGCACCAGCGCGAGTGATAGTGACGGACCGTGGAGTCATCACCGACGCGGATGAGGTCATCGGCTTAGAAGAGTCCCACCCGGCACCGTACACTCGATCAAATGAGCCGTACGACCCGCCTGACCGTCGTCCTCGGCCTCAATCTGGCCCTCATCGGAGGACTAGTCGTCGTCGGTCTGACGGCTCACTCCCTCGGCGTGCTTGCGGCCGCCGGTGACTACTTCGCCGACGCCGTCGGGATCGGCGTGAGCCTCTTCGCGATCATGCTGAGCCGCCGTCCGGTAACGGTTCGACGACCCGATGGGTACGCCAAGGCGACCGCAATTGCCGCACTCCTCAACGGAGCCCTACTGCTGTTGATAGTGGTGCTCGTCATCTTGGAAGGCGTGCACCGTCTCACGACGGGGGCCGGTCACGTGCACGGGCTTCCCATGGTGATCGCGAGTACGGCAGCCGCCATTGCCATGCTGATCGGCGCCCTGATTCTCCGCAGTGACTCGGAGGAACGGGGAGATGACGACGGCGATCGCGCCAACATGAGGGCTGTCCTGCTCGACACCGTGGCCGACGCCGCCGCCGCGGCCGGGGCCACAATTGCGGGCGTTGTTATCGTCGCCACCGGTGGCCACTACTGGCTCGATCCCGCGATTGCTCTGGCGATTGCCACCGTCGTTGGCTATCACGCGATCGTCCTGCTGGGACAGGTAACTCGCACCCTTCGCTGACCGATCCATTCACGGAATTCCTCATAGCCTCGTTCAATAAGGTCCGCCCGACGAGCTGACGTGTACCGCACCGTGCCCGTCAACCGTCGGAAACACCTGGCGAACTTGGAGAATGGACGGTGCGGTCTAGTCCAGCGAAATCGGTGTGTCGACGTCGATCTCGTTGCTAGTGCCAACAACGTCGGGCAACAGGGCGTTGGCCATGTGCTCGCGGACTCGGCCATCGATTTCGGCCATGGTCTGGGGGTTCTCGCGCAGGAAGCCCTTCACGTTCTCTCGTCCCTGGCCCATCTGCTCGCCCTCGTAGGTGAACCAGGCGCCAGCCTTCTTCACGAAGCCCAACTCGACCGCGACGTCGAGCACCGAGCCCTCGCGACTAATGCCCTGGCCGTACATTATGTCGAACTCGGCCTGCTTGAAGGGCGCCGCGCACTTGTTCTTCACGACCTTCACGCGAGTGCGATTGCCGACCACGTCAGTGCCGTCCTTGATCGACTCGATGCGGCGGATGTCGAGTCGCACCGACGCGTAGAACTTGAGGGCACGCCCGCCTGGCGTGATTTCAGGTGAACCGTAGATGACGCCTATTTTTTCGCGCAGCTGATTGATAAACACAGCAACGGTATTCGACTTGGAGAGCCCGCCCGTCAACTTGCGCAAGGCCTGGCTCATTAGGCGCGCCTGCAGGCCGACGTGGCTGTCGCCCATGTCGCCCTCGATTTCGGCTCGCGGTGTCAGGGCGGCCACGGAGTCGATGATGATCACGTCGAGCGCGCCCGAGCGGATCAGCATGTCGCAGATTTCGAGAGCCTGCTCGCCGGTGTCGGGCTGGCTGATCAGCAGATCGTCGACGTTGACGCCGATGGCGCGCGCGTAGACCGGGTCCATTGCGTGCTCGGCGTCAATGTAGGCGCACACGCCGCCGTTGCGCTGGGCCTCGGCGACGACGTGCATGGCGAGGGTCGACTTGCCCGAGGACTCGGGACCGTAGAGCTCGACGATGCGCCCACGGGGCAGCCCGCCAATGCCCAGGGCCATGTCGAGGGCGAGGGCGCCGGTGGGGATCGACTCGATGTTCATGTGAAGGTTTTCGCCCATGCGCATGATCGAACCCTTGCCGAACTGCTTCTCGATCTGGCCGAGTGCGGCCTCCAGAGCCTTCGCGCGGTCGTCGGTTGCCATTGGTATCTCCTTGTTCTTCGTCAAGAGAGGAACGCTACGAACCTCTTGTGACATCGGTCGGTCTCCACCCGC
>JAYVZV010000076.1:0-35554 GCA_043782995.1 Acidimicrobiales bacterium
CGCTAACGACTTTCTGACAAGATCGTCCCTCTCCGACGTGAGCAGTCGACCATCAGACTCAGGGGGAGGCGCTGACAACTCGTAGTACTCATTGGCCTCACGCCTGCGCCGGGCGGTCGAAGATCGAATAAAGTCAATGCTTCGGTGTTTCGCCGACGTCCGCAAATACCCGACCACGGAACCGCGGCTCGAATCGAATCTCTCGGGCGACATCCACAACTGGATGAAAACCTCTGTCGCTATATCTTCACTGTCGGGGCCGACCCTCAGGATCATTCTCGCGGCGGCGGTGACCGAGTGGATGTGGCGTTGAAACGACTCTCCGTAGGCTTCCGCGGATTCCTCACTCATGGCAGCGACGAGCTCATTGTCGGTCCAACGGGAGTAGTCGATGTTGACGGCTCCGCCGACCGCGGACGAGCGCTCCGTACCGTTCAGGGTAACTGCTTCAACGAGCGACCACGAAGGAGTACTCGAGGTCACCCACCATTCTGAACAAGGGCGCGACGCCTCAACCTCGTGGTCCCTCACTGCAGAAGGTGAATCCACTGAATACCTGCTCACAACAAATGGATTTTCGATAAAGATAGCTGGCCGGGGGTGACGTGCGCCCGCGGAGTGAGGGTTCCCTGGGAGTACCAGGTATCTCCCTCACTCCGCGGACTCCTGACCTTGAATCGGGGGGGAATCCAGATCAGGCGTCGGCAGTCGAACTAACTTTTTACGTTTCGTCAGGTGCCTCGGCACCTTGTCAGGGGCACCCGTGCCGAGCCCTAACAAGCCCGTCGCGAACGTAGGGGGAAACCATTCAACGGGCTTGTTAGTAACTCGGCGTTATACCGCCTTCGCGATTGAACTGAAGGCGATCGGCTGGCCCGCGGCATTCTGAGCGCCCGGGTACTGACCGAGCACGAAGTACAAGATGGCAATGTGCTGCATCTCAACCGGCTGAATGGACGATGACAGACCGACGGCCGCGGAGCTCTTGAGCATTGAGGTCTCCGCTTGGTAAGTCTCGGCGGCAATGATCTCGAGCATGAGCGCCAAGTTGGCGAGTCCCGGGATGTCTTGCACCTTGGCGAAGTCGGCCTGAATGACCGGCGTCAACGTAGGGTTGGTCACCGTCACTTTCGCCTTGCCGTTCGCCTTCAGTACCGCGTTCCAGGCCTGCGCGTGCTGCATGTGCTGGGCCTTAGCGGTGATGGCGAAGGTGGCGACGGCCGGGGGGACCGCACCGAGCTTGCCCTTGGTTGCCGCAGTCAGTCCGGCAGTGTAAGCGAAGACCGCGAGATTCTCGAGGGACGCAGCAACCGCCGCAACCGCCAAGTCACCCTTCAGCCCGGCGGGCGGGAATGCCTTTGCCGTTGACGACGAATGGGGATCCCGGCCTAACGAGACGGCGCCAGCGATCGCGGGGGCGCCGACACTCAAGAGTGCCGCCCCGCCGATGGCTGCGCCACCCATTCCCAGCAAAAAGGTGCGGCGACTCGACGACCGCGACGAAAACGCCTCGCTCTGAGTCGCGTCAATCACGCTCTCGACACCTGCCCACATGGCTGGCATGCCCACGTCATTGTGCATCTCGTCGAGCGTGCGGGTCATGGCCAGCAGTTCGTGCTCGGTGCCCATGAACTCGTTGCGCTTATTCCTTCTCATTTTACGGCTCCTTGCATAGCGGGTGCTGCACTGTTGGTCTTGTAGAAGGCGTTCGGAAAACCGACGCTGCCGGCCGCGGCGGGAAGCTTGGCTGCCGTGCCGGGGGCCAGCGAAATCAGCTGCGGAGCACCTCCATTGAGCAATGCCTGAACCGCCAGGAGTACCGCGACGTGCTGTGCTTCGACGCCCATGATGCTGGCGAAGAGCGCTCGATGCGACTTCGAATTAGATAGCACCGTGTCCTTCACGTACGTCTCGGCCGCGATGTTCTCCAACTCGATGGCCAATCCGACCACCGCGACGGTACCCTTCGCCGCACTCACGCCAGTGAGGCTCTTCACGGCCTTGTTGACGACCGGTACGAAGGCCGGGTCCGGCTTGTTCTGAGTTTTGGCGTTCAGTGCTCGCAGGGCCGCGTTGAAGGCCGCCGCGTGCTGCATGTGCTGGCTCATCGTGACCTGGCAGAACTTCGTGACGACCGCGTTAGCGCTAGATCCACCGATGTATTTGAGGGTCAGAGCCGTCTTGTAGGTGGCGACCGCCAGATTCTCGATTGAGGCCGCGGTCTGGAGCAACTGGACGTCGGTGGAACTGGTCGCCGACGCCGCGGAAGCCAGAGCGCCGACGAGGGCTACGCCGCCCGCCGCACCTAGCAGAGTCGCGCCGCCGAAGCTCGTCAACAGACTCTGCCGTTGCTCTTCGTGAAAGGCGATGTTGAGTGCGGGGTCCTCTTCGGGAGCCGCGTGGCTTACTTCGACCAGCTCGTCCAAGCCCGCGCGGGTCGGACGCAATGCGTCGGCCTGCAAGTCCTGGGACTGTTCGAGCATTTCGGTAAGCATTATTGGATCAGGTACCATCATCTCTCCTTCGTTCGTTGGTAGTAGTTCGATACCTAATGCCCTCACGGATGACGATTTTTGGAATTCTTTCGGATTTTTAGAAAAACCTTGAGATCGAGAGTCCCAAAGGAAAAGCGAATCCACCGTCCACCCATGGACCGTGAATTCATCCGCCTCGAATAGCGTGCGTCAACGCCGCCAATGACAATCCCCGGGCGATGGCTGTTGCCGCGGTCCGGACGCGAAGGACGACGTCCGCTTGAGAGTTCCGAGTTGAAACGACGTCACGCGATGGCCACCGACTAGTTATTTGATTCTCTGTATAATTCTCTGGCCCACTCTGCCGGCCCGCGTAAAAGGGGACATCCGATTCCGGTGTGGAGCAATCAACGGAGGTCTCCCTGCCCCTTGGCGAGGGGCGCCGCGATGGCTTTTGAGGCCTTCCAGACTGCAAGGGGCCGACGTGGCCGACTTTTCTCAAAGTGCCCGGGCCTTTAGTTGCCGTGGAGTTGGCGCTCCTGCGAGCGCGTAACTGCGCGTCTCCACCGATTGACCGAAGGCGTCGCCTCCGGCTTCGCATTCATCTAGCAATTCGAGAGCGACCAACGAATCTGTCTTTGTCAAGTCACGCCCCGGCCGCACGCCGTGAGGTGGAAGCAGTCCCAGGGCCAGGACGGCGTAGAGCGGCATCGCACCAAGATCGGTGGCCGAGCCGGTCAAGAGTCCGCCAAAGTTCTCGCCGGCGAGCCAGAGTAAGGGAAGGGTGAACAGCGCCCCTCGGAGGAGACGAGTACGCCAAATTCCCCGTACGAATACTACGGACGCGAATGACAGTTCAAGGACGACCAGGACGGCGGTGAGCCCGACCCCGTGGGTACCCGCGAAGCGTGCGGAGACTTGATCAAGGGAACCGAGCCAGCGTGGTTCAGCGAGTGAGGTCGTGTGAATATTCGCCGAGAGCTTGAATCCTAAGGTCACGACGGGAATTACTTGAAGGAGAGCGGCTCCGAACCAGAGACCTCCCCACACCATCAACGTACCTCGATCGCCGAGGAGACCAAAGTGAGCGGCGGATTCCGTACTCCCCTGGCTGGTGGTCGGCCCCGATCTCGGTAGGAGCATGATTGCCGTGATTGAGTAGAGCAGCGCTGCTCCAGGCGCTCCACTCGGGAGCATGGAGAATCCGGTGAAGAGACCGCCGAATCCCTCGCCCAGCGCCCACACAATGACTGCCCAGGGGATCGAACAGAGCAGCCCCACTCGACGGGTCGGGGGCCAGAGGATCGCGGCGCCGAGGGTGACTTGAATCATTCCCACGCCCAGTCCTGCCGCGAGGGGATGTGCCGAGAAGATTCCCGCCGTCCAGAAGTCAACTCGTTGAATTGGTGCCGGTTGGGCCATTGCACTGTCGGCCACGTCTCTCGCGAACGACCATGAGAGATTGGCCGGTTGCAACTGGAGCACAGCGTCGACAAGCCACAACAGACCCAGACTCATCTGTAGCCGTCGAAAGGTGACCAACGTCTACTTCACGACGAGCGTGCCGGTCATGTAATTATGGATTGCACAGTAGTACGCATACGATCCCGGCTGGTTGGGAACGGTGATGGTCACGGACTGCCCCGCCGCGATATTGCCAGAGTCAAATTTGCCCTGCGGGGTCGATCCAGGTAGAGCGGTCAAGGTATGCGCCACGCCATCGTGATTGGTCACGGTAATCGTCGCTCCTGGTGAGACAGTTAATGTGGAAGGGTAGTACTGAAAGTTCTTGATGGAGATCTTCAGCGACGACGCGGTGGAACCACCTGAATTCGTCGGACCGGGGCCACTAGCCGCGGGCACTCCCGGAGTATTGGCGACCGCGACCACGAGCACTAGGGCCGCCAGTGCGCCGAGCGGCGCGAGCGCCCGCCGAGAGACCGCCTGAAAAGGCAGTGGACCGTCCGTCGGCGCGAAGAACAGTGCATAGCCACCAAGTGCGACGAATGCGGCGATTTCAAGGATGCCGGCGACGACGCCCGCGCTCGTTCGAATCTCTTTGAAGCCGAACAGTCCGATCCATAGGCTCAAGATGTAGCCGCCAAGGGTCGAAAGGGCAAAGCCGGCGCCGGCGAGCGCCACGATGCGCCGTGAGAGCGCGAGTGCGAGAAGCGCCAGCGCAAAGGCTGTAATCACTTGCAATAAGAACAGTGTTCCGATGGTGGGGATGTGTCGGTAGCCGGTGAGGTAGAGATCAAGGTGGATTGCCCCCACCGCGAACAGTAAGCCGGAACCGAGGACGCGCAGGGCCGTGCCCGCCGCCCGGGGTCGAGTGACCGTTAATGGACTCATTGTGGAATTCATGACACTCACCTTCTTCACTTATCTCTACGTAGCCAACGCGAATGCGGATGACTGTTGACTGCAAACCTTGAAAGCACCAGTGGATCGCGGCCGACGAGGACCCCTCGGACCCTCGCCCGGTCCGCACCGACTCGACCCTGGTGACGAGGGCGTCGACGACGTCGTCCCCGAAAGTGGCGGCCCCCGCCGCTGGTCGCACCGCCGCCGCAACCTCAAGGAGACACGCCGGTCGAGACGGAGATCTTGAAAACTCACGCCTACGGGTCCGCCCGGGCGAGTTGGCGAGCCTCGGCGAAGCGCGCCAATGCGTCGTCACGCTCGGTCGGCAGGTCGATGATCGGCGTGACGTAGCCCGTGGGCCGCCAGAGCCCTACGCCGCCGCCGGGCTCCAGGCACTGGGGCGCAGCCACCGCAGCCAACTCAGCGACGTACCGGTGCACGTAGGTCCCCTCCGGGTCAAAGCGCTGGGCCTGGCGCGTGGGGTTGAACACCCGGTGAAAGGGCGCGGCGTCGGTGCCGGTGCCGGCCGTCCACTGCCATCCGTGGTAGTTAGACGCCAAGTCGCCGTCGACGAGTCGCCACATGAACCACCGCGCGCCCCAACGCCAGTCGAGGTGCAGGTGCTTGACGAGAAATGACGCTGCGACCATTCGCACACGGTTGTGCATCCAGCCCTCGTCGAGCAGTTGGCGCATGCCCGCGTCGACGAGCGGATAACCGGTCTCGCCTCGCGCCCACGCTTGGAAGCGTGCGACGGCCCTCGCGTCAGAGTCGACCCGGAGGTTTACGAGCGATGGCTGGAGCACCTGTCGCACCGATGTGGGGTTGTGGAACATGACGTCGGCATAGAAGTCGCGCCAGCAGAGCTGTGAACGGTAGACGGCGCCCCCCGGGGAGGAGCCGTCGAGGGCGGCAAGGACCTGACGGGGATGTACCGAGCCGAAGCGAAGGTACGCACTCAAACGACTGGTACCGTCGACGCCCGGCCGGTCGCGGGCCCGGTCGTAGCCGTCCACGCGGGTCGCGAACCGCACCAGTTGTGCGTGGGCGGCGTCCTCGCCCGCGGGCAGCAAGGTGGCCGGTGCCCCATCTGGCAGGTCGCCGAAGTACCAGGGTCGCGTGGTCGCCGCGAGGTTCGTCAGTTCGTCCAGGGAGGTGGACGGTGCCTCGCGCCACCGCACCCCGGTGGGCGCGGGTACCGGACTTGTGGGCGGCTGGAACTCCCAACCGCGCTGGTAGGCCCCGAACACGCGACAGGGCGTTCCGGTCTTGGTCAGTACCGTTCCGGGCGCCACCACGTAGGGCGAGTCGACGAAACGCACGTCGAGGCCCCGGGGCCGAAGTGTCTCACGCACCAGAGAGTCTCGCGCCGCGCCCCGAGGACCGTAGTCGCCGGTGGCGACGATCTCTCGAGCACCGACCTCTCGGGCCAGCGCCTCAAGCTGCTCCGCCGGGTCGCCGACGCGCACCACGAGACGGCTGCCCAGTGTGGCGTCGAGTGACTCCAAACTAGCCCGCAAGAAGGCGACCCGCGTCGCTCCCGCCGGTCGAGCGAGCGAGGCGTCGACCACGAAGACGGCTACCACCTCGCCGTCGCCGCGGTGCGCCGCCTCGACCAGGGCCGGATTGTCAGCCAGGCGGAGGTCGCGCCGGAACCACAAGATGGTCGGTGTCGGTGTCACGGGCGTGGCAGCACCGGATCAGTCGACGGGCGCGGGGCCACGCCGCTCACGTCGGGGGCCCACTGGTCGGCACCGAGCTCCCGGG
The DNA here is from genome assembly GCA_043782995.1 of Acidimicrobiales bacterium. GTDB lineage: Bacteria > Actinomycetota > Acidimicrobiia > Acidimicrobiales > RAAP-2 > RAAP-2. Next base: position 6,606 of record JAYVZV010000076.1, read on the forward strand.
CCGACTCGGCGTCTACGCCGGCCCCCCCGACGTAGACGGGCACGGGGACGTTTGCGCGTCGTAATGCGCCGATGAGCTCGGCGGCACTCGGCCGACTCCGTGGCGTCACGACGCTGATCGCCACCGCGACCAGCCGGTTCGTCTCGCAAACGCACTGCACGAAAGCGTCCGTCGGGACGTCGGCACCTAGATCGACGACGTCGAAGCGCCGGGCGCGCAGGATATCGGCGGCGAACGAGGTCGCCAGTCCGTGCATCTCCCCGGCGGGGGCGCCCACGACTACCGTCCCGATGCGGGTGCCGCGGCTTCGAAACAAGGGGCCACTTCGACCGACGAGCCGCGCCATCACGACCGCCGCGCGATGCTCATCGGCGACCGAAACCTCGCCCCGGACCCAGTGCTCGCCGACCTCTCTCATTGCCGGCGCGAACAGCTCCAAGTAGACCTGCGTCGGCGACTCCCCCCCGGCGAGCGACTCCTGTGCGATCGTCCAGGCTCCGTTCTCGTCGCCGTCGAGGAGCCGTTCGACGAGACGGGCAACGGGGTCGCGGACCGACCCGTCGGTCGCGACGAGGGCGATGGCGTGGCGCTCGACGTCGAAGCGGCTGAGCTCGGACTCCAGCACCACCCACTGCGTCCCTTCGCGCTGCGCCGTCATTCGTCCAGTACGCACGTAGCGATACACCGTCATGTAGTGGACGCCGAGCCGCTCGGCGACGTCGGCCAAGGTGAGTCGATCACCCCCGGTCACGGCGTGCCCCGTTCCGGTCCTTCCAACCCCGCGCGGCGCTGGCAGAACTCCCAGAGGCGCTCTCGGCGTTCGGGCGTGTCGCTGCGGCGGGTACGGGCCAAGCGGTGCGCAGAGCGCGGGCGACGGTCCAAGAACAGGGGGCCCGTTGCGACCGATTTCTCGGGCGCGGTGGCCAACCAAGCGATGGTGTCGACGCCCTCGGGGATCGTGCGAAGCAGAGGCCCGACGATCCGGTGAAAGGTCGGCAGGCTTTGGCGCACCCCGGGCGTGTCGACCCACCCGGGGTGCATCACGGTCATCGTGACGCCGCGCGACGTCAACTCCGGCGCCCAGCGCTCGACGAGGGCGACTTGGGCCCGCTTCACCTTGGCGTAGGCCTTCACTCCGTCGTACGCGGGTCCGGGTGACGCCAGCCAGTCGAGGTCCAAGGGTTCGGCGTACATCCCACCCGAAGTCACCCAGATCACTCGGGCGTGACCGGCGACGAGTTCGGGCTCGACCAGCTTGGTCAAGAGGTACGGCCCGACCAGGTGCACCGCAGTGGTGAGCTCAAGCCCTTGGCCGGTCACCACTAGCGAGTGCGTCAGCGCGCCGGCGTTGTGGACCAGCACGTGGATCGGCCCGAGGGCGCGTAGCTCCTCCGCGCCGCGCCGGACGCTCTCGAGGTCGCCCACGTCGCAGACCACGACGGAGAGGTCGGGGTTCCCCGTCGCCGTCGCTATCTCGTCACGGGTGCGGTGCGCGCGCTCGGGGTCGCGAGCGACGAGTACAACACGGGCCCCGGCCCGCGCGAACTGGGTGGCGACCTCCCGTCCCATACCTGAGGTCGGTCCGGTGACGACGACGGTGCGGCCCTTGAGGGTCGACCACTCTGGCTCGGTCCAGTGAAAGAGCCTTCGACGCGCCAGGGGTCCGAGTCGCGAGAAGCTCCCGACCACGCTGGCTTCGAGCACTGCGTCGATCGCGTGAGCGATGCGCTCAGTCGACGTCACGGGGTGAGCCCAGCACCTGACGCAGGGAGTCGCGGGCACGATCGCCGATCCGGCGAAAGGCCAGCGCCAGCAACGGGTTCGCGATGGCCCCGAGACCGGTCAGTCGCAAGTCGGCGTCATAGGTCATCTCACATCCCGCCGAGCGCGACTCGAAAGTAAGCGTGTCGACCGAGCGCAGCCTCGACGTCGTCGCGGTGAACGTCACCCGTCGACCCGGCTCGAACTCGGTTATGCGGTAGCGCAAAGTCATCTCGCGGCTCGCGACGGGCACGTTGAGGTCGAACTCAGAGCCGAGTCCGACGGCGCCCACGCCGACCCGGTGGGCCGAGGTGACGCCCGGGTCCCACTGGGCGGCGTTCGAGAAGTCGGCCATGAAGCCAAACGCCCGGTCGATGTCCCAATCGGACGTGATGACGGCGATGTAGCGCGAAATGGTGCCCTCCCAGTCGAAGAATTGACAACAGGGAGTTTAGCACTAAACTGGTCGCCGTGTCTACTACCTCCCGCCGCGAACGCGTCGCCGTCATCGGCAGCGGGGTGTCGGGTCTCGTCACCGCGCATCTTCTCCATCCCCACGCCGACGTCACGGTCTTCGAGGCCGACTCGACGGTAGGCGGCCACGTCAACACCGTCGAGGTTGTTGACGGTGAGCGCACCTTGGGGATCGACACCGGCTTCATCGTCTACAACGAGCGCAACTACCCCCGCTTCACTGCGCTGCTGGACGATCTCGGCGTCGAGACCCAGCCCAGTGACATGAGCTTCAGCGTCTCTTCGCGCAAATCCGGACTGGAGTATGCCGGCACCAACGTCAACACCCTGCTAGCTCGAAGGACCAACGCGCTGCGTCCGTCCTTCGTCCGGATGCTCTTCGACGTGACGCGCTTCAATCGCGCGTTTCGAGATCTGCTCTCGCGCGACGACCTGTCGCTGACGATCGCGCAGTTCCTCGACGAGGGCCGCTACTCGCGCTCGTTCGTCGACGACTATCTGGTGCCGCTCGGGGCGTCGATCTGGTCGGCCAACCCCCAGACCTTCACCGAGTTCCCCGCGGCCCCGTTGGCCCGGTTCCTCGATCAGCACGGGCTGCTCTCCCTGGGCGACCGACCGAAATGGCGCACGGTGACCGGCGGGGCCCGCCACTACGTCGACGCGCTAATCCGGCCCCTCGGCGAGCGCGTGCGCACCAACTGCCCGGTACGCCACGTCGCACGCGACGAGAGTGGAGTCCTCGTGCGCTCCGGCGCCTACCCCGGGGGCGAGCGCTTCGACCGCGTCGTGTTCGCCACGCACGCCGACACCGCGCTGGCGCTGCTGGAGCGACCCACCGACGACGAGAAAGAAATACTGGGGGCGATCAAGTTCCAGTTCAATCGTGCGACGCTGCACACGGACGCGAGTTTGCTCCCCCGTCGCCCCCGGGCCCGCGCCAGCTGGAACTACCTCCAGACCGGCGAGGACTCTTCGGCGCCAGTCCTCACCTACTACGCGAACCGGCTCCAGGGCATCGTGTCATCGACCGACTACTGCATCACGCTTAACGCGGACGACGCCATCGACCCCACAACAGTGCTTGCCTCGTTCGACTACACCCATCCGGTCTTTGACGAGGCGGCCCTGCGCACCCAGCGTCGCCACCACGAGGTCGACGGGCACCACCGCACCCACTTCGTCGGGGCGTATTGGGGCTACGGCTTCCACGAGGACGGAGCCCAGAGCGCGCACCGGGTGGCCCGTCGCATTCTCGACGCCCGTGCCGACCAGGTGGCCGCAGCGCCGTGAGCACTTCTGCGCTCTACGAGGGCACGGTCGTGCACGAGCGCACCCACGGACCGCGCCGACGCTTCAGCCACCGCGTCACGATGCCGATGATCGACCTGGACGACGTCCAGTCGTTGGCACTGGCGCCCCTGTGGCGTGCGGAGCACTGGGCGCCGATGGCGTTTCGACGTCGAGACTACCTAGGTGACCCGTCCCAGCCACTGGGCACGACCGTGCGCGACCTCGTCGAGGACCGTATTGGCTGGCGCCCCGACGGTCCGATCCGGCTCCTAGCGCATCATCGCACGTGGGGATGGTGCTTCAACCCGATCGCGCTGTACTACTGCTACGGAGCCGACGGAAAGACGCTCGCGGCCGTGGTGGCCGACGTGACCAACACGCCGTGGGGTGAGTCGAGGTCCTACGTGATCGACGTGCGCGAGGGACTCGACCGGCTTGCCGATCAGCCCAAGGAGTTGCACGTCTCCCCCTTCCTCCCCATGGACCTCTCGTACCGGTTCCACGTCACTGCGCCCTCGGAGCGATGCGGCTTCTCGGTCACGGTGCTACGCGGCGAAGAGCTCGTCTTTCGGGCAGGCCTCGCCCTGCGCCGTCGGGCGCTGAGCCGGCGCGAGGTCGCGCGCGCCCTCTGGCTCCGTCCCTTCCAAACTCACCGCGTCTCGCTCTCGATCTACCTCCACGCCGCGCGCCTCTGGCTGCGTCGCACCCCGGTGGTGCCACACCCGAGGCCCCGCACGTGACCGAGCGGTCGGCGCTCCAGCTCGCCCCCGCCACGAGGGGGGCCGGTGTCGCTCGGCGCGCCCTCACGGTCCTCGCCCGATCGTTGCGCCACGGGACGCTGACCGTGACCGTGGCGCACCGGACCTCAGTCTTCGGCTCCGACAACGAGGGCGGCATCGAAGCCCGGATCGAAGTTCACGACGCCTCGTTCTGGCGGCGGGTGATCCGCCAAGGCGGCGTGGGAATCGGAGAGTCCTACTTCATGGGCGAATGGGACAGCGACGACCTCGTCGCGGTCCTACGGCTCCTCACTTTGAACCTCGACCGGATCAACGGATGGTCACGGCGGCTCGCGCCCCTGCGCGCCGCACTGCGACGCCTCACGTGGCGACGCCACCGCGCGACGCGCGAGATGGACCGTGAGAATATCGCAGCGCACTACGACATCAGTGACGACTTCTTCCAGCTCTTCCTCGACCCCTCGATGGCCTACTCGAGCGGCATCTTCCCCGGCCCGGAGAGCTCGCTCGAGGAGGCCTCGATCGAGAAGTTTGACCGGATCTGTCGCCGGCTCGACCTCGGGCCCGACGACCACGTGGTCGAGATCGGCACGGGCTGGGGAGGCTTCGCCATCCACGCCGCGTCGCGCTACGGGTGTCGCGTGACGACGACGACGATCTCGCCGAGCCAGTTCGCCTTCGCGACGCGCGCCGTCCACGAGGCGGGACTCGACGACCTTGTGACGGTGCTCAACCGTGACTACCGGGACGTCGAGGGCACATTCAGCCACCTGGTCTCCATCGAGATGATCGAAGCGGTCGACTGGCGCCAGTACGAGACGTACTTCGCGGCCTGTGAGCGGCTGATTCGACCCGACGGCCTCGCCGTACTGCAGTGCATCGTCATCGACGACCGCGAGTTCGAGCGATACAAGACCCGCCAGGACTTCATCCGTCGCTACATATTTCCCGGCGGCGGACTGCCCTCGAAGCTCGTCATGAATCGCGTGATCGCCTCGGCCACCGACTTCGACCTGGTCGAACTGGAGGACTTCGGTGCCCACTACGTCCGGACCCTGGACAAGTGGAGCGAGCGGCTCGACGCCCACGCCAATGAGGCGAGGTCGTTGGGATTCGACGACCGATTCCTGCGAATGTGGCACTTCTACTTCGCTTACTGCGCGGCTGGATTCGCTGAGCGCCACGTCTCGGTCGTCCAGATGGTCCTCGCCCGCAGGGATTGGCGCGGTCCGTTGCGACCTCGCGGCGCCTGAGTCGGCGCCGTCGACCGACATTTCGGTCCCTCTCCACGGGACCCGTCGGCCGAGCTAAACGTCTCGTCGCGGCACCGGCAGGGCCATTCGCCGTCACCCCGGGTGGGCGAGAGTGGTTCGACCGGGCCACACACCGGCCGCGGGATGGTCGACGGGGTCGGGTCGAGCGAACACGATCCGCGAGACCGAGGTGCCCGGACCGAGACTCGGGCGGCTAGCCGTCAGTCGGCCGTAGCCTCGACGACGTGAAGGAGGAGTCCCGTTGACGCATCGACCTCATTCGAATCGTTCGACGCCGATCGACGCCACCTTCTCCCAGTGCGTGCTGGAGGTGGTCGATGCGATTCCGCCTGGCCTGGTCATGACCTACGGCGGTGTCGCCGCCGCTCTCGGATCACGAGGAGCGCGTGCGGTCGGACACGTGATGGCCCACCACGGCTCGGCTGTCGCCTGGTGGCGAGTGATCCAGGCCACCGGCGCACCGCCCCATGGCCTCGAAGAGAGGGCGCTGGCGCACTACCACGAAGAGGGCACTCCCCTTCAGCCGACTGGAGATACCTACCGCGTCAATCTTGCCCGCGCCCTTCATCGAGTCTGAAATACCGCGGTCCGGTTAAGTTCCGCGGGGTTGACGGGCGAGGTGACAGCCCCTCACCCCTCACCGAACCAGTGCGACGCAGTTCGACGACTCGCCGTGGCACGGCTCCTCCGTGGCGCCGGCCGGGGCGAAGGCACCGACCGTAGTTGTCGCCACCGAAGGATTTACCTCTCCCACTCGCCGTCCAACGTCATTAACGGACCGTAGAGGTCGGGGCGTCGGTCGCGAAAGAATCCGAACGCTCGCCGCGCGAGTTCAATGGCGTCGAGGTCGCACGTCGAGAGAACGAAGCCCTCCGTGGATCGGTCCATCTCGGCGTTCACGCCGCCCGTGTGGTCGGTGATGAACGAGGTGCCGTAGAAGGTGATCTCGCTCGCGCCGATGCGCTCGGTTCCCACTCGATTCGAGGCGACGACCGGGATCATGTTGGCGGCCGAGTGACCCTGCATCGTGCGCCGCCAATGACTGGAGGAGTCGAGGGTGGGGTCCTCGGGCTCGGAGCCGATGGCCGTGGGGTAGCAGATCACCTCGGCGCCACGCAGGGTCAGGATCCGGGCGACCTCCGGGAACCATTGGTCCCAGCAGATTCCAATGCCTATTCGGCAGTAGGCCGTCTCGAAGGCGTGCAGTCCGGTGTCGCCCGGACTGAAGTAGTACTTCTCCTGGTAACCCGGGCCATCGGGAATGTGCGACTTGCGGTACCGGCCGACGATCGTTCCGTCGGCGTCGGCCACGGCGACCGAGTTGAAGAAACTCCGTCCGGCACGCTCGAAGTACGGGACCGGGATGACTACTCCGAGCTCTCTCGCGAGATCGGAGAACCGAGCCACGACGAGCGAATCTCGGAACTCTTCGGCCAGGTCGAAGTTCAAGGGCGATTCCGCCTGGCAGAAGTACGGTCCCGCGAACAGCTCTTGGGGGAGGATCACCTGCGCTCCGTCGCGGGCCGCCGCACGAACGAGCGCCTCGGCCGCGTCGAGATTCTCCGATCGGCTCTCGGTGCAGCTCATCTGAGTCGCGGCCAACGTCACGGTGCGCACCGGTCCACCTCCCTTCGAGAACTCCTCCGACGCGGCGATAGTACCCGGGGCCGTGGGGCCGTGGTTGCGAACAGTAACGATCACCGCACTCGTGCGAGGCGCCCGCGACGGAGGTGAGTCCGTCCATCCCCCCTCTGAGGCCCGCGATGAGCGAAAGTTGGATTGTTGTCGTCGTTGTTGTGTCGGACTTCTAGCAAGGGAGAAGTATGCGAACCATCACTCGATTCCTAAGATTCCGCCGGAACCGGGCCGCCGAGCCTATGGCCCCGACCTCGCTGGCCGCCTTCGCACACCTGGATGCGGACCAGCAGGCGCTGGTGGCCCAATCGCTCATCGCCTCGAGGTTCGAGCCGGGGCCGTATCGGAAGGCTTCGTAGCACTCCCCGACGGCGTGGCCGCCAGGTGCGCCGTCCAGTCCGACTCGCCACTCCCGACGTCGTTTGAGTCGTTCTCCTAATCGGTAGACGACTCACGGCTTCGACGTCGGCCGGGCGGCACGGTCGTTGGTGGCATGCGCCTCGGTGGAAGGGCCCGTAGGAGCTGCTCGGTGGCCGTCGCTATCGCCCGCACCGCCTCGGCGACGGCTGGCGTGTCGAGGAGCGCTCCGGAGGAGATCGCGCCGACCTTGCGTACGTACTGCAACGACGCCGCCTCGACCTCGTCATGGGTGGCCGGGGGTTCAAGGCCGCGCAGCATGGTGATGTTTCTACACATGGCACACGGTACGCCACCGACGACTACGCCATCGCGCATCGTTGGACTCTGCATAGGGGTCGGCGTGGTCGACGCGGCGTGACCCCCGACCTCTGCCTAGGGTGACCCTATGGAGAGTGAGCGCCTCGAAGTCCAGCGAACGATCGACGCCGCAGCGTCGACGGTATTCGATGTCCTGCGAGACCCGCAGGGCCACGTGTCGATCGACAGCTCCGGGATGCTCATGGACGCCTCGGGCGACCCGGTCACTGCGGTCGGTGACCAGTTCGTCGTGCACATGGACCGGGAGGCCTTGAACGACTACCCGATGGGTCTCTACGACGTGACGGTGACGATCACCAAGTACGTCCCCGACACCGAGATTGCCTGGAAGATCCTCGGTCGGATCCGCCCGCCGATGGGCCACGTCTACGGCTACCGGCTCGAGCCCGTGGAGGGCGCGACCCTCGTGACGTCGTACTACGACTGGTCCGGCGCCGACCCGGTGTGGCGCAACGCCGGCGTCTTCCCCGTCATCTCCGAGGCGGCCCTCCGAGCGACTCTCGGCATCCTCGCGCGGACAGTCGCCCGTCGAGCGTCGACGAGCTAAGAGTCGCCTACGCGGGGATATCCCCGAGGTCCTCGGACCGCGCCGGTCGGCGAGTCGATTCTGACGATTGCGAAGCGCACGACAAGCCCTACGGCGCTCGACGTCGTCGAGTCGACTCCGCAGAGAGTGGAGCCGAACGTCGACACCGAACTCAACCGCGTCCCATACGACTTCAATGGCCATGCGCAGACGATCGACCGCCGAGACCGGGCCGGTTCAACGCGAAGTATGGGAGGATGGCACGATGTCCGAGGTCATCCTTCGCGTCGGTACCTTCACGCCGTCGGTCCTCATCCACGTAGCCCGTGGCGAAGGATCCCTTGTTCGCCACGGCGTCGAGGTCGTCGAGACCGCGGTACCCTCCTCGCCCGCGCAGTTCCTCTCCCTCGAGTCGGGCGACCTCGATCTCGCATTCACCAGCCCCGACAACGTCCTCGCCTATCGGTTCTTGTCCCACAACCCCCTCGGACGCCACCTACCGGTGGTCATCCTCGGCGCCATCGACCGGGGACTCGGGCTCTCGCTCGTACTCTCGCCGGCCTCCGGTTCGGCCGAGGACGTTCGAGGCGGAGTAGTCGGCGTCGACGTGCCCGGATCGGGATTCGCCTTCGTCGCCTACGAACTCCTGGCCCGGGCGGGGATCGCTCCCGGCGAGTACTCGGTCGAGGCCATCGGGTCTACGCCGCGGCGGGCCCGGGCCCTGATCGCCGGCGACTGTGCCGCCACGGTCCTGAACGCCGGCAATGAGCTCCGCGCCCTGGGCGCGGGATGCACGAATGCCGGCGACGTCACGCGGATCGGCCCGTACCTGGGCACCGTCGTCGCCGCACTCGCCTCCGACGACCCGCTCGTTGACGAGGCCCGACAGCGACTGATCGCCGCTCTGCTCGAGACCGCGCGGGCGATTCTCGATCGGCGTCTCGACTCCCAGGTCGTCGAAGCGGCCATGGCCCTGCTCGACCTCAACGAGTCCCAGGCGATCTGGCACCTCGAGTGCATGACGTCGCTCCCGACGGGACTCGTCCCCGATGGACTCGTCGACCGCCCCTCGTTGGCAACCGTCGTCGAGTTGCGCCGCCGGTACCTCGCGACGCCCGAACTGGACGATGTCCTCAACTCACTGGACGACCTCGTGGACCGTCGTGCACGGGCGTGACCGCGAGCGACCGCTCCTAAACGGACCGGCGACGGACCACCGTTGAAAAATACTCATACGGGTCGCCGGTCGGGCCTCGGTAATCTGTCGACAATCCGCGCACGACGGCGGGGACCCGGGAGGACGAGATGACCGAGGCGCGACGTAGGGACGACATCGACTCAAGCGCGACCGACTCCCTGCTGTCCAGACGACCGCTATGGGGACCGTTCATCGGGGGCCAGTTCGTCGACGTCCTCGGCGCCGAGACGTTCGAGGTGCTCGAGGCGGTGAACGGTCGAGCGCTGGCGAGGGTCGTCGCCGCCACCGACGCGGTCGTCGACCAGGCGGTGACGGACTCGAGGTCGGCCTTCGAGGACGTGTGGCGCCACCTCCCCCCGAAAGAGCGCGGCGCCCTGATGCGCGAGGTCGCGTCGCGCATTCGTGAACACGCCGACGAACTGGGCGAGCTCTGCGCCCGCGAGGTCGGCAAGCCCAAGCGCGACGCCCTTCGAGTCGACGTGGTCTCGTGCCACTCCAGCTTCGACTACTACGCGGGCCTCGTCGAGAGCGTCCACGGCGCGATCCTCGACCAGGGCCCGATCGAGGCGCGGGTCGTCTACGAGCCCTACGGTGTCGTCGCGGCGATCCTCCCCTTCAACTGGCCGCCGATCCACTTCTCGAAGAAGTGCGCGCCGGCGCTGGCCGTCGGCAATACCGTCGTCGTCAAGCCCGGCGAGCAGGCTCCCCTCACCGTGCTGCGTCTCGTCGAAATAGCCAACGAGGTGCTGCCGCCGGGCGTCATCAACGCCGTGAGCGGGATCGGTGCCGGTGCCGCGTTGGCCTCGCACCGGCGGGTCGAACGGATCTCCTTCACCGGAGCGACCGCGACCGGGCGCAAGGTAATGGAGAGCGCCGCGAAGAACCTGACCTTCGCCACCCTGGAGTTGGGCGGCAAGAACGCCCTGCTCGTCCTCGACGACGCCGACCTCGAGGAGGCGGTCGCGATTGCGATTGAGGGGATGTTCTACAACCAGGGCGAGGCCTGCACGTCGACCTCGCGCATCCTCGTACACGACTCGCTCTACGACGAATTCGCGCAGCGATTCGTCGAGGCGACCTCGCACCTCGTCGTCGGCCACCCGTTAGCCGCCGACTCCGACATCGGCCCGATGGTCGACGAGCGCCAACGCGAGCGCGTGACGCGCTACGCGCGCGTAGGTGTGGAGGAGGGTGCCACGCTCCTCTACGAGGGCGCGATTCCCCCGGACCCGTCGCTCGAAGGCGGCTACTTCGTCGCGCCGACCGTGCTCGGCGACGTGACTCGCACGATGACGGTGGCGCGCGACGAGATCTTCGGACCGGTCGCCTGTCTCATGCGCTTCTCGAGCGACGACGAGGCCATCGAAGTGGCCAACGACACTGACTACGGGCTCACTGCGGCGATCTGCACCCGCGACGAGGTCCGAGCGGCCCGACTAGCCGAGCGCCTCGAGGTCGGCATGGTCTTCGTCAACAACTACACGCGGCGCAACTTCATTGGATCGCCCTTCGGCGGCGTGAAGGCCAGCGGCTACGGCCGCGAGTACGGTCCCGAGACGCTTCACGAATTCGTGCGCGCGAAGAACGTTCGCTTCCCGTCGGGCCGCGGAACCATTCCCGGTTGGCCACCACAGAGAGAGCGTCCTGATCGGCGGATGATTCCGCCGACCGGAGTGTGACGCGACGCGATCCCGATGACGAAGGCTAACTCTCGAGTCCACGTGGAGGGCCGCTCGCGTCGTTCATAACGTCCTGACGGGTATCGACGGCGCCGAAGGGCAGCCGAATCCAGGGTCCCTTTTCCGGCTGCTGACTCCCCCCAATTTCCCTCCAGTCCTTCCGGCGCGCGATTTTCGTGATGGGCGGTTCGGTCCCTCATTAGCCTTAGCGCCTATGCATCCCGCTGATGACCGTTCTCATCGAAGTTTGGGGATTCGTTGCTTGTCCAGACTTGAATGGGTTTCAATGTCGTGCCTGATGTTGGCGGTGCTGGCGCCACTTCGATTCGAGTTCCGCGCCGTCGTCCTAAGTCAAGACGAGGGAGTTCTCCTGGCTTACCCGGTCCACATGCTTCACGGGGCCGTGCCGAACCTCTCGTTCGAGTCCGTCTACGGCGCGGCCTCCTTATGGACGATCGCCGGAGGTTTCAAGATATTCGGGTACTCCTTGGCCAGCGAACGTAGTGTGGCCCTGATCTATTGGGTGATCTTCATCGGATCGATGAGCGTTCTGGTGGGCCGTCGCCGAGGGACGATTTGCGGCACCTTGTCAGGTTTAGTCACCGTCCTGCTCCTAGTGAGCGGCGTCGGACTTGTTGCGTACGCGTGGATTGGCGCGGTAGCCCTGGGTGCACTCGGGTTGGTACTGCTCGATAGTGCCGAACAAAGTCGACGGCCCGCGCTCCTTCTGACGTCGGGGATATGTTTCGGACTGGTCGTCGCCTTTCGCCTCGATCTGGTCGTCGCCGTCACCCTCGTCACGGCGCTCGTGGCGACTCGTTGGCGTAACCGGTGGTGGTGGTTTTTTTCCGGCATTTCAATTGGCCTAATTCCCTTGGTCATCAACGCAGTCCAGGCGGGACTCTCCTCGGTAGTGCGTGGTCAGCTCCTACAACCGGTGTTCGCTACCGAGCCCGGCCGTCGATTGCCTATTAGCAATCTCACCCATCCGGCCCAAATCGTTCTCGCCCTCTCCGTGGTCGCCGTGGCTGGCATCATTGCTGCGGGTGTCTCTTCACTCAGACGCGACCAGTCGTGCCTCCTCCTTGCGGTGGGTCTCTTCGAGTTGGGCCTCCTTCCCGAGGTGTTCCAACGTTTTGACGTCATCCACGTGGCGTTTGTCGCGTGCGTCGTTCTACCGTCAGTTCTGCTCGTCCCCGTACTGCGCCCCTCCAAATGGGCGGCGGGGCCCGTCGTGGCCGGCGGACTCCTCGTGGCCATCTGCCCATTCGTTCTCAATCCGTACTTCGCCACGCTCGCCCAATCAATTGGCGTCCGGTCCACTCCGTCTTTTCCGGTGAATAACCTTGGTCGGTCTGCGCTCGTCGCTTCGCGCGACGACCAACGACACTTGACCGCCCTTCTCGCCGCGATCGACGTTCGAGCCAATCCCGGCCAGCGAGTCTTCGTCGGCCCCGACGACCTGCGTCGGACTAACTACAGCGACACCTACCTCTATTTCCTGCTCCCACAACTGACTCCGGGATCCTTCTACCTAGAGATGGAGCCCGGCGTCGCCAATGCGGCGTCGTCGCACTTGGGCCACGACCTTCGTACGGTCGACTGGCTCGTTCTTACGAGCGCCTACGACCACTGGTCCGAGCCCAATGCCTCCCGCGCGTTCGGCTCCGACGCCGCGAATAGGGTGATCTCGAAAGACTTTTACACCGTGGGCCAATGGGGTCCGTGGCGTCTGCTCGTCCACAACTCAAATCGGTGAGCGGCGCCGACCACTTTGCTCCGCCGTGGTGATGCGCGCGCGAAGTCCCACCTCGCCGACACGTCGTTTCGCTCTGGTAGCTGACGGGGGCGTTGGTGGCGGGCCGAATGCGACAGACGCCCTCACGTGGCGTCGAAACTCAGCCATCTGCTAGTCAGACCCCGCTAGGCCGGTCAGGCCAATCGCGCGCGGTTCGCGGGTCGGGACTCGTGACGCACCGTCGGCGGTCTTTTAGCTCAATCCTTCTAAGGGAGATCTCTGGTCTCTAACCATGGCGTCATCCCGGGGTGCGAGGGCCGGTCCCAGAATCGCGGGAACTTCATCATCTCGTCACCTTTGTCCGGAGCGATCGGCGCTCACCGGCACATTGATCAGTGAGGCCTGCTAATGCGAAATGGCTAAGGTGGCGAAGTGAAAAGACCGATTGCGTCTCAACAGGAGCATCTGGTTTGCACAATCATCGCGCCCAACTATCTGGATAAATTCTTGATACTGGGGCGTTCGATGGTCGAATCGATGCCCAGGGCCAGCCTGCGTGTGCTGGTCCTGCAGGACTGTGCCGACATCAGCAAGATCCAAGAACGTATCGACTCCTACCTTCATGAAATGGGCGCTGACTCGGAACATGTGGCGATCACCATTGACGAGGTCGATTGGGGCGACTTCGACGTCGAGTCTGCGGCACTCTTCTACTCCACCTTGGAATTCGCCACCTCGGTGAAACCGGCATTCCTTCGCTCGTTGGTCGGCGAGGGTTGGCAGCGCGTCACCTACCTAGACCCCGATATTCAGGTATTCAATGACTTCACCTCCCAGCTTGATGACCACTTCGATTTGTCACTCACGCCGCACTTCCTTACCGACATTCCAAGAGATGGCCTCAAGCCATCGACCTACGACATACTCGCCGCCGGTCTTTTCAATCTGGGCTTCTGTTCGGTGCGACCCTCCTCGTCACCCTTCTTGGATTGGTGGGCCCAACAGTTGCAGTTCGACTGTGTGATCGATCACCAGGCGGGACGGTTCACCGACCAGAAGATTCTCGACCTTGCCCCGTTGAAGGCGCGCGTCCAGATGCTCAAGGATCCGGGCCTGAATGTCGCCTACTGGAATCTCCACGAGAGGCGGATTGTCTTGCATCAAGGCCAATGGTCCGTGTCCTACGACGGATCGATCAGGCCACTCTTTTTCTTCCACTTCAGTGGATTCCGGACCAATCGCAACCCTTCAATCTCGGTACACGCCACTCGTAAGGTTCTGGGAGAGGCCCTCCCTCGAGCCTTCGCCAATCAGTACGAGAGACAACTACTCCACCCGGAGCACACTTCCGAGGAAGGGAGAAGCCCCGGACCAAGGAGACCGAAGCTCGGTTCGAGCACGGAAGGCGTTCCCTACGAGTTCACTCTCGGGGGCATTTCGCTCGCGCACACTCTGCCGCCTTCGTGGCGTCGTCAACTCCGAACTGACTGTGACGTCCACGTTCGCGCCGGTTGCACGCTCCGTGAGGTTCGAGAGACCATCTACAATCCCCGGATTACAGATACTTGGTTGGAGTGTCGTTCGTGCGGAGTAGAGCACCACAATTTCGGCACGAGAGTCCAGAGTTTCCTCGCCGGTTGGGCGTGTCACTCCTCGATTGTGGGAGTACCCAACGCCATTAGTGCGTTCTTCCAGGACGCGAAGCACGAGTTTCGAGCGCCCGCCATCGAACAGTTGGCTTGGGCGTCGGACCATCTCGCGGAGACCGTGAAGGGGGTTGATCCGCTCATCGCCAAGGTCCTGCTCACTGCGGGTCGATCAATTCAAAATGCGGTCAACCTCAAACTCATCGGATACTTCTCATATCCGGCCGGGGTCGGTCAAATTGCGAGGTGGACGCTTCGAATACTTGAGTCGAATGGCATCTTTCCGGCGGTCGATCGAGTCTTCGTGGGAGACGATTCTTTCGACTACCTCTCGACGCTCCTCCGGCGAGACAACCCCATGGCCGCGTCCAACGCGTCGGTCCTCTGCTTTGTGAACGCCGACCAGTGGGACTTGCACATCACTTCCGCTCAGCGGATCAATCCCGCCACAGAGTATGTGGAGGCCGTCTGGGCCTGGGAGCTCGAGCACATCACCGGAACCATGTTCCACGTCGCCGCTATTGGCGACGTGGCTCGAATTCACGCCCTATCGCGATGGAGCACCCGTGCCATGTCCAAGGTCCTGCCAATACCGGTACAACGATTCGCGCCATTTGATCTGGAACTGATTGACTTCGCGACGACCCTCTCTGAGTCGAGCGCCGAGTCCGAATCGCCCTCTAGGTATATCCTGACCACCTTTGACGCGAAGAGTTACTTAAGCCGTAAGAACCCCGAGGCCGTCCTGGAACTTTGGCGGCGAGTCCAGGCGGACTACCCAGACCACTCCCTCGTCATCAAGAGCGCCGATCTACGGGACTTCGCACCGGCTGAGCTACTCGACCAGATCGATGGTTCCGATCGAACAGTCCTCATAGATAAGTACCTCGACGACCGTGCCTACATCGATCTACTGGCCCGCTGCGACGTATTCCTGTCACTTCACCGGTCCGAAGGAATGGGGCTGACACCGATTGAGGCGGGACTCCTGGGAATTCCAGTTGTCTACACGAATTACGGGGGCGTCAGTGAGTTCATGGAGGGCGGCTTCTTCCCGGTGTCCTACGCAATGACCCAGGTGAGTGAGAGCAAACACGAGACGGGTCACTACGACGCCATGGCGTTTTGGGCCGAACCGGACCTTGACGACGCTGAAATCCAGCTGCACCGAGCGATGACGGCCGCTCAGAGTGAGATCACCACGACGTCGATGATCTTGGATCAGAAGCAGTTGCAGGAAAACCTCACGACCGCCGTGGCGGAAGTGGTCGATACGGCTCAACGCCTGCTGGACCGCGTTTGGCTCGACGAGGACCTGCCGGATCTTCGATTAGGGGAGCAACTCTTAATCCCGCGAGTCTTCCCGGAGGTCGAGCCACCAATCGGCCCCCCCAATCCCATCGTTTTCGGCGTGGTCGCCGTCATATGGCGGATCTACAAGACCTTCCCCCGATCGATTCGACAGCAGATCAACCTGGCTCTCTATCGACTTCGGGGTCGGTCCGACGTCGAGTAGGTCTACGACACTCCACCGGCCGACTTCGTCCGCGATGTCACCGAACTTGCGCCACCCGACGTGGGACCCGAGCGTTTCGGCCAGCAACGACGTCCCTCGCCACGGCGATCCGGGGATGCGACGAGTCGAGACGACAGTAAGAACGACATCCGCAGTGGCCTCGTGCCGACAGATTTACGGGACCACCGCAGTTTCCTACCACCGGCGGGAATGTCCGACCGCGCGTCGACGGACCATCAGACGGTGAGGACCGCTGAACCGCCGAGGTGAGCCGTCGGACCCGAGGTAGCGTGTCGACCAATGGTGGTGACTCATGAGTCGATGAGAACGAGTCGGGCCATCATTTCATCACGTCCTCCGACGTCGTTGGAGGTGACCGGACATCGATAGTGTTGACCGTTCGAGCAATCCGGTGCGGATCCTCCTGCTGGCCCTGACAGTGATCGTGGCGGGTCTGGGAGTCGTGGTCCTTCCATCCAATTCCAGTGCCGAGGTCTCCACCAATTCGGTGTCGTCCACGCGCAACGCGTGGGATCGACATGAACCGGGACTGAGCCCTCCGACGATTACCTCCGGATCCTTTGGTCAGATCTTCGACACCCAACTGGTCGGAGCGATCATGGGTCAGCCGCTCGTCGTGGGCGGCGTCCTCGTCGTGGCGACCGAGCAGAACCGGATCTACGGGATCGACCCCGTGAGCGGCCAGGTCCGGTGGCACCGGTACCTAGGACCGGCCGTCCAACAAGCGGCCGAGCAGCACTGCGCGGACCTCACCTACGCGGGTGTGACCTCGACGCCGGTGTACGACCCGTCGACCGGTGCCGTCTACGTCGTCGACAAGACCTACTCCGCCGGCGACGGCAGCCCCATGGCCTTCCAGTTGCACGCGATCGACCCGCGCACCGGCGCCGAACGGCCGAACTTCCCCGTGACGTACGGCGGCGTCGCCGACAACGACCCCGCCTGGACGTTCGACCCGACGGACCAGACCCAGCGCGCCGGCCTCGTGCTCTCTGGTGGGGTCGTCTACGCCGGCTTCGGCTCGATGTGCGACCTCGGCGACACCTTCAGCGGCTGGGTCATGGGAACCGACGCCGCGACGGGGGCCTCCACCGCGCGATTCGTGACCGAGGCCGGTCAGAAACCGGGATCGGATGGCGGCCTTTGGCAGTCGGGATCGGGCATCGCGTCCGACGGTCCGGGGAGCCTGCTCATCGTGACGGGAAACGGCGACACCCCCTCGGTCGGCACGCCCGGCCACCAGCCACCGGGGGCCCTGGGCCAGAGCGTGGTGCACCTAGTGTCCCAGGGTGACGGCACCCTGAAGGCGACCGACTTCTTCGCCCCGGTCGACGCCGCGTCCCTCAACCCCACCGACGGCGACGTCGGATCGGGTGGCGCGGTCGTACTGCCCTCGTTCTTCGCAACGGCGTCAGCCCGGGAGATCGTCGCCACCGTCGGTAAGAACGGCTATCTCTACTTGCTCAACGGGACCGACCTCGGCGGTATCGGGACCGGGACCAGTGGAGGTGACGCCTCGCTCGCGGTAGCGGGTCCGCTCGGGGGCGTCTGGGGAGACCCCGTCGCCTGGTCGGGTGGGGGCGGCTACCTCTACCTCGCCTCCACGTCCATTGGCCACACGGGCGGTGGGACTCCCTCACTCCAAGCGCTCCGGTGGACGCTCGATGCTTCCGGGACCCCGTCGCTGGCCGTCGCCGCGACCACGCCAGACCAGCCGGGCTTCGGCACCAGCTCGCCGGTCATTACTTCCAGTGGCTCCGAACCGTCCTCGGCGACACTCTGGATCGTCTGGAGTCCGAGCGGCGGGGGTCCGACCGAATTACGGGCCTACGACCCGATGCCCGTCAACGGAACTCTGCACGAGGTCTGGTCAGCACCGGTGGGACCCATCGCCAAGTTCCTGTCCCCGGTCACCGACCGAGGGCGCGTCTACGTCGGCTCGAGCGACGGAGAGCTCTTCGGCTTCGGTCACACCGCGAGGGCGCTGCTCCGGGCGTCGACCACGACGCTCCCGTCAACGATCGTAGGTTCGACGAGCCGGACCACCATGATCCTCACGTCACTGCACGCCGCGACCATCACGTCGCTCTCGCTCACGAGCGACGCCTTCCACCTCGCTGCCACGACCACGAGGCTTCCCGCGCGGCTGAAGCCCTCGAGAAGCCTCTACGTCCCGGTGACGTTCGACCCGACCGCCGCCGGCGACTACACCGCCTCGTTGACCGTGACGACGAGCCACGGGAGTCAGGCCGTCACATTGAAGGGGTCGGCGATCAGCGCCACCGGACTGGCGACCTGGCAACACCAGTTCTTGAACCTCGGCACGACGCCCGTCGCCGGGCCCGCGGCCACTTCCTCGATAGCGCTCGAGAACGTCGGCGCGACGCCCCTGACCATCCGGTCCGTCTCCGTGCCCGACGCACCCCTTGGGTTGCTGACGAGTCTGGTGGGCGCGACGATCCCCGCGCGAGCGTCGACCAACGTCACCTTCTCGCTCGACACCGCGACGGTGGGCCAGTTCACCTCACCCCTGACCGTCACCGACGATACGGGCCACTCGACGACACTCACTCTCCTGGGTGCGGTGGGCCCCGCGGCGAACATATCGGTGCCGATCACGAGCCTGTCCTTCGGCGAGGTGCCGATCGGAGCGCAGAAGGTAGAGGCGATCCCCATCGTCAACAACGGTGACACGGCCGCGACGATCTCCGACCACTTCTTGGCGCTGATGGGCCTGGACCTGCGCCAGCTCTCGTCGACACCGTCGACCTTGGCGCCCCACAGCGCGACGAGGATCGAAGTCGTGTTTCGCCCGGTCTCGACCACGCCCTCGGCCGCGCAAGTGACCATCAATACCGGAGGAGCCATCGCCGTAAACGTCCACGTCACCGGCGTCGGCGTCGAGAACCCCGACGTGACCCTCAACATCGGCGACGCCCAGGCGAGCCCGGGTCAAACAGTCGCCTACGTGCCCGTCGAGCTCTCCGAGCCCTCCACCGCGCCCGTCTCGTTCTACGTCAGCACGGTCGACGGCACGTCGCGCGCCAGTTCCGGCGCCTTCACCGCCATCTCGAACCGCCAATTCGTAATCCCGCCGTCCACGACGCGATTCCTGGTTCCGATATCGGTCGCCCCGTCGAGCACGGCCTCCGGCGCCTTCACGTTGACCTTCAACTCGGTGACGGGGGCGGATCTCGGATCGTCGGGCACCGTGTTCCTGCGCACGTCGAGCGCGCACCAAGTGGAGTTCGCAGCCGTCGGCGACGCGGTCGGGGTCGCCACCCTCGACGGCGCTCAGTCGGTCCCGGTGCCCCTCTCGCTGGCGGCCCCGTCCAGCGGGTCGACGACCTGCTCGCTGAGCCTCAGTGACGGAACGGCCATCAGTGCAAACGGCGACTACGCGACGTTCCCCCTCCGCCGGGTGGTCATTCCCGCCAGTGGCACGACCTTCGTGACGGTGCCGCTGCCCGCGACGACGGCGTCGTTTGCGACGAGGTACTTCTACGCCACCCTGTCCCATTGCACCGGGCCCCGGCCGGTCCTGATCACGAGGGCGACTTCTCGAGTGACCATCTTCGGTCCCTAGGCCAGTGGAACACTGGCCCGTCGAGGTTCGGGGACCGATTTCGGGAATTCGCGCGTGGTCCGTGTGTGAGACCCCCGGCGAGGCCGTAGGCTGAGCAGAAGTAATAAGGAGGCCCGCAGTGGCAACAGGAACAGTGAAGTGGTTTAACGACGAGAAGGGCTTCGGATTCATCGAGGTTGCCGGTCAGCCGGACGTCTTTGCGCACTACTCAGAAATTCAGGGCGAAGGTCGCAAGACCCTCGTCGAAGGACAGTCGGTTGAGTTCGACATCGAGCAGGGCCAGAAGGGCCCGACGGCCAAGCGCGTTCAGCCTCGCTGAGCCGCCCGCCTGAACCTGACGCCTCGCGCGTGACTGCTCGTCGGTCGCTCGCGTAGGGGGCGTCAAACCTTTCGCAATCGTCAACCTGGGCAGCGCACGGCGCTGCCCAGGTTGTACTTTTGATCATTCCCACTTGACGGAGCGAGAACTGCGCCGTCAGGCGAGGAAGTCTATGAGCAGTTCGCTCAACCGCGCGGCCCCGTCCACCGGGATCCAGTGGCCGACGTCCTCGATTCGCTCGTATCTCCACGGCCCCTCGACGAGGCGCGCGGAACCGGTCATCTGACCTTCGACGAGCGCCATATCGCCGCTGCTCCACACGCCCATCGTCGGGCACTGAACCGGCGGGAATTCGAGTTCGGAACGGTCCCGGTGGAAGGTTGCCGGAGAGATGTTGGCCCGGTACCAGTTGAATCCCGCGGTCAGCGCACCGGGTCGTGACAGATTGGCGATCTGTCTCTCGACGTAGGGGTCCTGGCCGCGCGCGACGCCGTGGTGGGCCCATCGACGAAAGAACGCCCAGTCGTCCTCGGGCACACCCGCCTCGGCGACGCCGGGGAACTGAAACCACAGCATGTACCACGAGAGCTCGCGCTGGGTCAGTCCGGCGTCCGGAAACGTGCCGGGGTGCCCGACCGAGACGGCCACCAGCCGCTCGACCCGCTCGGGCACGAACGAGGCCATCAACCACGCGACCGCGGCTCCCCAGTCGTGGCCGACCAGCGAGGTGCGCTCGACGCCCAACTGGTCCATGATGCCCGTGACGTCTCCGACGATGTCGAGGAGTCCGTACTGCTCGACGTCCGAGGGACGATCGCTCTCGCCGAATCCCCGAAGGTCCGGCGCGATCACTCGGTGCCCGCTCGCAACCAGTGCCTCCATCTGATGGCGCCACAACTGCCACATGTCGGGCCAGCCGTGCAGCAGCAACACCTCTGGTCCCTCGCCGGCCGTCGCGACGTTGAAGTTCAGCTCGCCCACCGTGATGCGCTGTTCGGTCAGATCAATCTCGGCCATGGGGCCCTCCTAGTTCACTCGACCGGTTCCATCGTCGCCAGCAAACGCGCGGCGTTGATCCTGGAGGGCTCCAGGTTCCCCCGGTAGCGGTCTAACGCGGCCTTCATTCGAGGCTCGCTCGCGTGCCGGGCCATCCCCCGCGCGGCGTTGAGACGCGACTCCTCCATCCACTGCGCGACCTCAGGGGTACCGGTCCAGCGAGCTTGCGCCTCGGCGCTGAGCGCGAAGCCCCTCAACCAGTCGTCGGCCGTCGTCGGGTAGCGGTTCGGGGGACAGAGGCGGTTCTTCTCCCCGTCATCGACTCCGAGCGACTCAATGAAGCCGATCAGGGCCGAGTTGAAGGACGGCTGACACGTGCGCATCGCCTGCACGGTGATCCGGTGGGGTTCGAACGTCGGTCGGTCCGGCGGCGTCGCGAGGCCCTCGGCGGTGCAGTCAACCAGCACCTGTCGAGCGTCGGAGGGGACCTCGCCACCCTCGAGGACGATACGGTCCGAGCCAATCGCGAGGACCCGTCCGAGCCGCACCACGTTCTTGATGCGACGCAGCGCCTCGAGCTCGGAGGTGCTGATGGTGGCGCAGCGATACATCGTAGGCTCCACGTCGGTGTCGATGCGCACGAGCTGGCCCGACATCTCAAGATGTCGAAAGAGGCCGGCGACATCGTCGGCGATCGCCACGGCCTCCATGCCGAGCGAAACGCCCTCTAACAGCCACGAGACCTGCTCGAGCGGCTGAGTGTACGACCGATCGAGTAACCACGAGTCGCGCGGTCGAATCCAGCGGATTGCCTCGGCGCCGACGCCGTTGTCGAGCAGCCAGTTGCACGCGTCCATCGCGGTCTTTCCGGCGCCGATGATCGTGTAGCCGCTCGCCGGCCCGTCGATCCCGACGAGGTCGTTGACGGGGATGCAGGTGACGCCCGCGTCGACGAGGAACGGCCGCACGTGAGTCTTCGGGATCGAGGTCTCGAGGTACGTCGCGTCGACGATGCGCCGTCGGACCCGCACCGAGATGACGTCGCCGGTCAGGCGTGAGGTGAAGGCATGCTCGCCCGACCGGTCGCCCACGTAGTCACTCATCGGGAAGAAGCGAACGCGGCCCGTCGCCTCGAGCTCCCCGACTACCTGGAAGAAATAATCGAGGATCTCGCCGGCGGTGGCGCGTTGGTACGAGCCGGCGTTGGGGCCGAACTCGTCAACCCGGTCGTCGCCCAGGACCTTCGAGTTGACCCCGTAGTAGGCCGACGGCTGATGGAGCCGGACGAAGGGATAGGCGTCATTCCAGTGCCCGCCCGGGCGGTGTCGACGGTCCACGAGCACAATGTCGGCCCCCGAGGCGTGGTGCAACGCGTCGGCGAAGGCCACGCCGGCCGCACCGGCCCCGATGACCAGGTAATCAGTCTCTATTTGGGGCATTGCCGGACACTATCAACGCCCGCTCGCCGACATCGAACTTCGCAATAGATTGGACCTATACCCCGTGTGCAGACCTCCGTCCGTCTCGACAGTGTCCGACTCGGCGTCGGGCACCCGGTGAGCGGACCCCGGCGAGGGCTCGGCGCACTCCCGCAACCTGGTCGTCCGTGACCTCGTCGGGCGACCTTCTCGACGGGAGATACCGTCTCGGAGACCTCATCGGGCGCGGTGGGATGTCCGACGTCTTTCGCGCCACCGACGAGCGAAGCGGCACCGTGGTCGCGCTCAAGGTCGTGCGGTCCGCGGACCCCGAATATGCGACGAGGCTCTCCCAAGAGGCTCGGGCCCTTAGCCGCTTCGAGCACCCCGGACTCGTCCGACTGCTCGACTCGGGCGTCACCGGTGACACGGCCTACCTAGTCATGGAGTACGTCGACGGCGTCAGTCTCGCCGCGACCCTTCGCCGAGGGCCCCTCACGCCCACCGACACCGCCAACCTCGGCGCGGCGCTCGCCGACGGCCTCGCCTACGTGCACGAGCGTGGCGTGGTGCACCGCGACGTCAAGCCCGCGAACATCCTCATCGACTCGGTGGGACGGGCCCGCCTCGCGGACTTCGGTATCGCACGCCTCGTCGACACGACGTCGCTCACGGTCATCGGCACCACGCTGGGCACGGCGTCGTATATGGCACCCGAGCAGCTCGAGGACCACCAGGTGGGACCCGGGGCGGACGTCTGGTCGCTCGGTATCGTGTTGCTCGAGTGCCTCACCGGCCAGCGGGTCTACTCGGGAACGCCGAGCGAGGTCATCGCGCGACGACTGGCCGGCCCGGTCCCGCTGCCCCCCACGCTCCCGGTCCCGTGGAAGACGCTGTTCACCGGCATGCTCGACCACCGATCCGATCAGCGGCTGCTCGCCGCCGAGGTGTCGGCCCTACTCGCGACCTCGGCGTTCCGCGCACCGTGGGCCCCGGCCGTCGCGTCGGAGATCGACGGCTCCCGGACCGAGCCCTACGACCTCACCGCCCTCAGCCAATCGGCCGACGAGACCACGGTCGGTCTCGACCACACGGTGATCATCCCGCCGCAACTCTTGGCGACAGGCGACCGCGACGCACCGAACTGGCCCCTCATCGGCGCGGTCGGCCTCCTCGTCGCGGCCCTCGTCATCGGCCTCGCCGTCGGACTGGGCTCGGGCGGACAGCCTCCGCCGACCACGTCGCGCACGACGACCACCAGTACCACCACCACGGTCCCCGCGACGTCCACGACCGTCTCGTCGTCGATCCCCCAAGCCCTCACCACACTCCTCACGGACCTCGCGTCGGGCGAGGCAACGGGGACCGTGACGTCGGGGGCCGGCCAGCCAATCTCGGACCAGGCCCAACAGGCCGTCGTCGACTCGGCCGCCGGCAGTACCGACCTCGCGCTCGCCGACCTCCAGCAGGTCGCGGCCTCGATCAGCGACGGCGTGAACACCAACTCCCTCACCACCGCGGTGGCGAACCTGCTCACCAACGACCTCACCGCCCTCGCCACGGCCCTCGGCCTCAATAGCTCGCCGGCGACGACCGTCGCACCGGTCTCGAAGGGCCACGGACACGGAAACGGTAAAGGGCCCTGAGTCGGTTCGGTGGCGGGCCACGGCACGACATGCGGGGTCTTTACGGCCCCGCGCGCGATTGGGACCTTCGCCACTGGCCACCCGCCGCTTCCGGGGCCAATACTGGAGGCCAGACGGACGCCCGCGCGAGGTGCCGCAAGGAAGATCGATGACCGACGTCTCCACCGCATCGAACGAGGTGCCCGAACGGCCGTTGCGCGACGACCGGTGGGCGAAACGCCTCTACCCGAGCGAGCTCGCGAGTGACGTCGTCACCGACGAGGGCGTCATCTTGCACCTTCGCCCGATCCGGTTCGAGGACGCCGAGCTCCTCGTGCGGTTCCACCAGGGACTCTCGCCCGACTCCATCTACCGGCGGTACTTCTCGATCCATCCCGTGCTGTCCGAGGCCGAGGTCCGCCACCTCACCCAGGTCGACTACGTCGACCGGTTCGCCTTCATTGTCGAGAGCGGCGACGACCTCGTCGGCGTCGGACGCTTCGACCGCATTCCCGGTACCACCGAGGCCGAGGTCGCCTTCATCGTCGCCGACGAGTTCCAGCACCAGGGCATTGGACTCCTGCTACTCGACCACCTGGCCGACGAGGCGTGGTCGCTCGGCGTCACGATCTTCGCCGCCGAAACCCAGTCCGACAACCGCAGCATGATGGGGGTCTTTCGGGCCTCGGGCTTCCCCGTCACCTCCACCTTCGAGGGCGAGGTCATCACCGCTCGGTTCCCGATCCAGCCCTCCGACCAGAGCCGAGCTAGCCGAGCCGGTCGTCAGGACCGGATCAAAGCCGTCGGGCGCCGTCGCGGAGACCGGTCCTGATGCTCGTCGTGAGCGGCCGCGTCGACGACGCCGGTCACGCGGACCCGGGCCACCCCGAGAGCCCCGATCGGCTCACGGCCGTCATGGCCGGCGTCGACGACCTCCACTTGGGCGACGACCTCGTGTTCGTCGAGCCCCGCGTCGCGACCCGCGACGAGCTGCTGCGCGTGCACCAGGCGAGCTACCTCGATGAGCTCGGCGCCTTCTGCTACGAGGGCGGGGGCAACATCGACCAGGACACCTACGCGACCTACCGGTCATGGTCGCTCGCCGAGCGGGCCGCCGGTGCCGGCCTCGCGGTCGTCGACGAGCTGCGTCGGCGCGGCGACGGTACCGGATTCGTCGCCGCGCGTCCCCCGGGTCATCACGCGCTTCGCGACCGGGCGATGGGGTTCTGCCTGTTGAACAACGTCGCCGTAACGGCCGCCGCGCTGACCGGCCAGGGCGAGCGCGTGCTGATCGTGGACTGGGACGTCCACCACGGCAACGGCACCCAGTCAATCTTCTGGAACGACCCGGGCGTGCTCTACGTCTCCACCCACCAGTGGCCCCTCTTTCCCGGCTCGGGAGCCGCCCGCGAGGTCGGCGGACTCGACGCGCTGGGACTCACCGTGAACCTCCCGCTGCCGGTCGGAGCGACCGGCGACGTCGTGCGCCTCGCCCTCGACGAGGTGGCCGCGCCGGTCATCGACCAGTTCGACCCGACCTGGGTGCTCGTATCGGCCGGCTTCGACGCGCACCGCGCCGACCCCCTGGCCGATCTAGCTCTGTCGGCCGGCGACTTCGCCGCACTCGCGCACACGGTCGCCCGGTACGCCCCGGGACCGGGACGCCTCGCCTTCTTCCTCGAAGGCGGCTACCACCTCGAGGCGCTGCGCCATTCGGTGACCGCGACGCTCGGCCGGGTGCTCGACTCGGAGTACCGACCTGAGGCCCCGACCTCGGGCGGGCCGGGAGTCCCCGAGGTGCGTCGCGTCAATCTCGAGCGCGGCGTGGCGCTGCGCATCGCACTCGGCACCGACCCGGGAGAGGACTTCCAATGACCCCCACGATTCGCACTATCGCCGTCGGCTACGACGGCTCCGAACCGGCCACCGTCGCCGTGCGGTGGGCCTTCGCCGTGGCGCACCAGGTCGACGCCAACGTGGTGATTGTGTACGCCGTGGGCCTGCTCTCTCGCCTCGAGGGGATCGTCTCGCCCTCGCTGTTCAACTCGGTCCACGCGCTCGCCGCCGAGGTCGGCCTCGGGCCGGACCGGTTCCGATGGCACGTCGCGGACGGCGACGCCTGCTCGGTGTTGCTGCGCGCGGCCGACGAGCCCATCGACGCCGACCTACTGGTCGTCGGATCGAGGGGTCAGAGCGCGCACGCGGGGCTCTTGCTCGGCAGCACGAGCCTGCAGCTCGCCGAGCGCTCCACCGTCGCGCTCGTCATCGTCCCCTCCGGCCGCAGCGCCGCCTGAACTAGTGCGGTCCTAGCACTGACTGCAACGCGTCGAGCACCGCGGGATTGTCGATGGTCGACGGCACCGGCACGTCAACGCCGTCGGCGATCGCGCGCATGGACTTTCGCAGCACCTTGCCGGACCTCGTCTTGGGCAGCGCCGCGACCACGTCGACCTGACGCAGCGAGGCGACCGCGCCCAACTGATCGCGCACGCGCTTGACCAGCTCGGTGGCGATCTCTCGGTGGTCGCGCTCGACGCCCGCCTTCAACACGACGAGGCCCCGGGGCACGTGACCCTTCAGCTCGTCGACCACGCCGATCACCGCGCACTCGGCGACGTCGGGGTGGGCCGCCAGGATCTCCTCAATCTCGCCCGTCGACAGGCGATGTCCGGCGACGTTGATCACGTCGTCGACCCGGCCCATCACGAAGAGGTAGCCGTCCTCGTCGAAGTGACCGCCGTCGCCCGTCAGGTAGTAGCCCGGGATCTGGCTGAGGTAGGCCTCGAAGTACCTGTCGTCGTCGCCCCACACCTTCGACGTGCATCCCGGCGGCAGCGGCGTGTGGATGACGATGAAGCCCTCGGTGCCCGGGGCCACGGGAGCGCCACCCTCGTCCACGATCCGCACGTCGTAGCCGGGGACCGGCACTGTGGGCGAGCCGGGCTTGACCGCCATCGGGTCGAGGCCCATCATGTTCGCCGCGATCGGCCAGCCGGTCTCGGTCTGCCACCAGTGGTCGATGACGGGCACTCCGAGCAGGTCGGCGGCCCAGGTGTACGTCTCGGGGTCGAGCCGCTCACCGGCGAGGAAGAGGTAGCGGAACTTCGACATGTCGTAGCCGCCCAGCAGCGAACCGGTCGGGTCCTCGCGCTTCACCGCGCGAAACCCCGTCGGCGCGGTGAAGAGGGCCTTCACCCCGTACTCCGAGATCACCCGCCAGTAGGCGCCGGCGTCGGGCGTGCCCACGGGCTTGCCCTCGTAGAGCACCGTCGTGCATCCGGCCAGCAGTGGCGCGTACACGATGTACGAGTGTCCGACGACCCAGCCGACGTCCGACGCCGCCCAGAAGACCTCGCCCGGTTGGGTGTCGTAGATGTTGGTCATGCTCCAGTGCAGGGCGACGGCGTGGCCGCCGTTGTCGCGCACGACGCCCTTGGGACGACCGGTCGTGCCCGAGGTGTAGAGCACGTAGAGCGGTTCGGTCGCGCCCACGGGCACGCACGCCGCCTGCTCGGCGCGGCCCATCGCCTCCGCCCAGTCGAGGTCGCGCCCGGGACGCATCACGGCCGCGACCTGGGGGCGCTGGTAGATGACGCAGTGATCGGGCCGGTGCGCGCACTCCTCCAGGGCCGCGTCGATCAGGGGCTTGTACTCGATCACCCGACGGACCTCGATACCGCACGACGCCGAGACGACGACCTTCGGTCGCGCGTCGTCGATGCGCAGCGCCAACTCGTGGGCCGCGAATCCGCCGAAGACGACCGAGTGAACCGCGCCGATCCGGGCGCAGGCGAGCATGGCGAATACGGCCTCAGGGATCATCGGCATGTAAATGAGGACGCGGTCACCCCTAGCGATGCCATGGTCTTGCAGCACGGCGGCGAGGGTGGAGACCTCCTCCAGCAATTGCGCGTAGGTGAAGCGCTGAACCGTGCCGGTGACGGGGGAATCATAAACCAGCGCGTCCTGCGCCCCGCGCCCGTCGCGCACATGGCGGTCGACCGCGTTGAAACATGTGTTGCAGGTGGCGTCGGGATACCAGCGGCCATAAGGACCGGACGCGGGGTCGAAAATGCGCGTGGGCGGCTTGATCCAGTCAATATCGCGCGCCGCCTCGCGCCAAAAAGCTTCGGGATCGGCCTGCCAGGCGGTGTAGGTTTGGGCGTATTGGCTGGTCACGGCGGGGCCTTCCCTTATTTCTGCGTCTTGTGCACACGCGGCAACTGGATTCAACTGTTGCCGTGGCCCCGGCAAGATGGCAACAGGGGCAGCACTAATTTCTTTGTCCTATCGCCGGGCGTCTGGCGCCCCGGAAGGCCGCGCTTGTGATCACCGACTGGTATTTCTACGCCTTCGCCATTCCCGCTGTCATCATCATGGGTTTTTCCAAGGGTGGCTTTGCGGGCCTGTCGGTTATTTCAACGCCGTTGCTGACGCTGTATGTCTCCCCGGTCCGGGCCGCTGCCATCATGTTGCCAATCCTGCTGGTGCAGGACGCGGTGAGCGTGTGGGCCTATCGCAACACGTTTGACTGGCGGGTGCTGGCCTACATGATGCCGGGTTCGTGCCTGGGCATCCTGATTGGCTATGAAGTCGCCGCCTATGTCTCTGACGCCATCGTTGGCGCGGCGGTAGGGCTGGTCGCGGTGGCCTTTGTAGTGATGGCGGTGGCCAAATCACTGCACGGCAAACCCGCCGCACCTGCCAGCCGGCAGGACGCCCAGCTCGGTCCGGCACTGGTCTGGGGCACCGGCGCGGGCTTTACCAGT
>JAYVZV010000077.1:0-4028 GCA_043782995.1 Acidimicrobiales bacterium
GCCAGGTGGTGAGATGGGTTCGTGCAGAGTGATGAGCCAACGCTAGCGGAGGGCGCGGAGGAGACCCTGTTGCGCGCGGGCTTTGCCACCACTCCCGACTTCGCCCGTGTGCTGCGCGCCGGCCTGATCGCCGAGCGGCCCCGACTGCGGGTCCTGGCGCTGCGCGGCGCGGCGCGCCACGGGGTTCTCACGTCCGACGACTGGCGACTCGCCCTCGTTGACCCCGACGTCGACGTTCGTCGCGAGGCGCTGCGTCTCGTCGCCTACGCCGAGGTCGACTCCGCGATCATCGACCTCGCCGTCGGCGCCCTGGGCGACGGCGACCCGCTCGTCGTGGACGCGGCGGCGTTCGCGCTCGGCGAGCACCTGTGCGAGCGGGCCGTCGAGCGACTCAGTGACGTGGCGACCGGGCACGACGACGCGAGGTGTCGCGAGGCCGCGGTGGCGGCGCTCGGCGTCATCGGCGACGACCGCGGCCGCGCGGCCGTCCTCGGGGCCCTCGACGACAAGCCCCCGGTGCGGCGACGCGCGATCGTGGCGCTGACCAACTTCGAGGGGCCCGACATCGACGCGGCGCTGGAACGTGCGGCCGAGGACCGGGACTGGCAGGTCCGCGCGGCCGTCGACCAACTTCATCGCGACGAACTCGATTAGCGGTCGGCGTCGCGAAAGAGCGCGTAGAGCGACGACATCTCCTCGAGGCAGAGCGCCAGACCCCGGATGACCACGGTGTCGGGCTCGACGGCGACCGTGACCTCGACGCCGGTGTGGGCCGCGATCAGCTCGTCGAGGTCGGCGAGGTGCGCCTGGCCCCCGACGAGGGTGAGTCCCCGCGCGCTGACGTCCTGGGAGAGGTCGGGCGGGGTGTCGCCGAGGCACTCTTGGATCATGCGCACGGTCGAGGTGACCATCTCGTGAGCGGCGGCGTTGACGAGGTCGGCGTCGACGTCGACCTCGACGAGCTCGCCCCGGTCGACGGTGCGAGCGAGCACCACCTCGGAGAGGCCGCGGGTCCGGCCCATCGCCGAGGCGAGGTGGATCTTCAAGCGCTCCACGACCACCGGGGCCACGACGACGCCGAGTCGGACCCGCAGCAGCGCGGCGATCGCCCCGTCGAAGTCGTTGCCGCCGAGCCGACGCGCGCTCCCGGTGACGATGCCGCCGAGCGAGATGACCGCGGCCTCGCTCGCCCCGGCCCCGAGCAGCGCGACGGCCGAGCCGACGGGGTCCTGGACCGGCAGTCCGAGCCCGATGGCCGCCGCGATCGGCGCCTCGATGAGGCTGGCCTCGCGCGCGCCGGCCTGGATCGCCGCCTGGCGCAGCGCGCGGCGCTCGATCGGCGTCGCCAGCGACGGCACGCTCATCACGACGCGGGCCCGACTCAGCTTGGAGACCCCGGCCCGCTCGAAGAGTCCCGCGATCAGCCGGGCCGTCACGTCGAAGTCGACGGTGGCGCCCTGGGCGAGCGGGCGAAAGACGACGACGTGGCGGGGGGTGCGCGCGACCATGTCGAGCGCTCCGAGACCGACCTCCACCACCGACCCCGTGTTGGTGTCGATGGCGACCAGGGTCGGTTCGTCGAAGATGATGCCCCGCTGGGCCGTCGCGAGGCGCGACTGGGCGGTTCCGATGTCGAGCGCGACGTCCAGGGGCATGCCTACGCATGTTAGGGCGACAGTCACTCGGGCCCCCGTGCTCACTAGCCTTCACGGGGTGAGCAACTGGGGACCGATCGACTGGTGGCGCGCGTGGCGTGACCACCCGGGCCCGCCCCCCAAACACGCGCGCACGTGGATCCATCCGAGCGAACTGCCGAGCTTCGAGTCGCTCGACGTCTCGCCCGTCTGGCAGATTCAGTCACGCGCGGCGCGCCTGACCGGCGTCGTCATGGCGGTGGCGCTGATCGCCGGCT
This sequence comes from Acidimicrobiales bacterium, assembly GCA_043782995.1. Lineage (GTDB taxonomy): Bacteria > Actinomycetota > Acidimicrobiia > Acidimicrobiales > RAAP-2 > RAAP-2. Next base: position 1,913 of record JAYVZV010000077.1, read on the forward strand.
CGGCCGGCCTGCTGATTACCCGCAACGCCAGCTCCCTGGAGACCCCGCTGCCCGCCCACGTCGCCAAGTCCCTCGGTGCCCTGCCGCCAAACAGTCGAGTCGCGGCCGAGCACACGGTCGACCTCACGATCACGACCCCGGGCCACGTGCGGGTCGTGGCAGCGATGGTCCTGCCCCACCAGTTGGCGGTGACGACGACGCCGATCCCCGCCTCGGCCCAGATCACCGGCACGACGACCAAGCACGTGGACTTCCCGGTCACGTGGGTCGGGCGCGACAAGGTCATGGGCTTCACCATCGTTCGCCTGGGACTCGACATCGCGTCGCTAACCTTCGCCCCGCTCCCCGCGACCGCGCCGGTCGTGGCCATCTCGCCGATACTTAAGTCCACGACGGCACGTCCGCAGTTCGCCTGGGCCCAGACCACCCTCGGGGACCCGTCAGTCAACGCCACCGGCGTGATCAGCTACCTCTCGGTCGCCTCGGACGCCGACACCAATGGCTTCGTGGACGCCGTCGCGGTCAACCGGAGCGGCCAGGTCGTGGCGGTCCTCTCCACGGGCCACCTGTGGTACTCGGCCCAGTTCGTCGCGCGCATCGCCTACATCGTCGCCACGGGACGGGGCTGTCACTCGAGCCTCGGAATCGTCGGGTCCTCGGCCCAGGGCGGCGGCATAATCGTCAAGCGGGTCCTGCCGAAGACCCCGGCCCAGTGGCACTTCAAGCCCGGCGACGTCGTCATTGCCTTGAACGGCAAGGCGACCGACACCTACTCGTCGCTCGTGACCGATCTCTACCTCACGCCGGCCTACTCGTCGGCGAAGGTCACCTACGTGCGCGACACGTCGATCCACCACGCCGTCATGACGCTCGGCTGCGCACTTTAGGTTGGGGTGGTGAGCGACAACCCCTTCGGTGGCATGTTCGGCGACATCTTCTCCCTGCTGGGCCAGCAGGGTCCCGACGCCTGGTACTCGACCGCGACCCAGTTGGCCCTCAACATCGCGCGCGGCCCCGACGGCGACCCCAACCCCGAGCCCGTCGAACGTCAACGTCTCGAGGAGCTGGCCCCCCTCGTCGGACGACACGTCGACGCCCTGCTCGGCGAGCCCCGCGAGCACACCGTCACGGCGGTCAATCGAACGGCCCTGACCCTGGCGGCCCTCGCCCAGTGGCGTCCGCTGATGGAGCCGATGGTCGCGTCCTCGACCTCGATCGGCGACGACCTGGACCTCGCGGACAACCCCCTGATGGCCCAGATGGCGGCCACCTTGGGACCGCTCTTCGCCGGCTTCCAGATGGGCTCGGTCGCCGGTCACTTCTCCGAGCGAGCCTGGTCCCTGGCGGCCCTGCCGTTGCCGCGCCTCGACCAACCGCGCCTGCTGGTCGTTAACAACCTGAAGGCCTTCGCCGAGGCCTGGTCCCTCGAGCGTGATGAGGTCTACGTCTTCGCCCTCGCCCAGGAGTTCGTGGCGTCACTCGTCCTCACCCAGCCCGGCACCGGTGACGCCTTGCGAGCGTTGCTGATTGACGCCGTGCGCGAGGCCGCCAAGGCCCAGGGCGACCTCTTGACCAAACTCCAGTCGCTGGTCGATCCGAGCGACTTGGAGAAGCTCATGAGCGACCCCGAGTCCCTGCTCGACGGCATTGAGATGCCCGAGGAGACCGACGCCACCCGCGCGATCAACGCCGCTTCGAGCGTATTGCTGGCCTTCTTCGAAGCGGCGGCCCACGCGATCACCACGGCGGTCCTCGGTCCCCGACCGGCCCTCGTCGAGGCCTACCGGCGACACCGGCGCAGCGACGCGCGTGGCGAGGACGCCGCCTCGGCGCTGTTCGGCATCTCGACCCAGGGCCCGCACCACGATGCGGCGGCGCGGTTCGTCGCCACGTTGAAGGACGACCACACGCTGCGGGTCTTCGACGCGCTGTTGCGAGTCGACGGGCTGCCCAGTGCGGCCGAGGTGGACGACCCGGCCTCGTGGTACGAGCGGGTCACCAACTCGCCGTTGGCCTAGCTCTCCTCGTCGTAGCCGAGGTTCCACTCGACCAGCAGGTTCTCGCGCTCGGCGTCGCGGTTGACCCGCTCGCGGTTGCGCCGGAACTGGGGGTCGTG
>JAYVZV010000078.1:0-35205 GCA_043782995.1 Acidimicrobiales bacterium
AGGGCCACGGCACCGTCGCGAGGCTGAGGAGTACGACGCCGAGCGCCCGCCACCAGGTCGAAAATCGGTGGAACATGCTTTCACAGGCTACCTTCGTGCCGCTACGAAGTCGGGCGCCAACTACCCTCATTCGCAGTGACATCAATCGAACTGGTCCACGACCGCCTGAACGAACTCGCCAAGCTTTCGAGTCCACTCGCCCGCGCCTTCGCCGACGCGGGCTTCACGCTCTATGCCGTAGGGGGGTCGGTGCGCGACGCTGTCCTGGGCGAGCCCGCGCGCGAGGACTACGAGATCGACTTCACGACGGACGCCCGACCGGACGATATCGCTCGCCTGATGATGCCGTTGTGCACCGCACTCTGGGATCAGGGGCGAGCCTTCGGGACCATCGGCGGAACGCTTCGCGAGAGCGGCATCAAGGCCGAGGTCACGACGTTCCGTTCGGAGGCCTACGTCGACCACTCACGCAAGCCCTCAGTGGAGTGGGGCAACTCTCTCGAGGCCGACCTCAGTCGACGTGACTTCACCATCAACGCCCTTGCCCTCGACGTGGTGGCCCTGGCCGCGGGCACGCCCGACGTCCAGACACTGTTCGACTTCCACCACGGCTACCGCGACCTTCATGACCGGGTCCTGCGAACGCCGATCGACCCGGAGGTTCTCTTCCGCGACGATCCGCTGCGCATGATGCGTGCGGCCCGCTTCGCCGCTCGACTCTCCATGGCCATCGACCCGGCCATCGAGGCGGCGGCGACCGCGATGGCCGAGCGGCTCGAGAAGGTGTCGGCCGAGCGAATCCGCGCTGAACTCGACCTCCTGATGCTGACCGACCGGCCCTCCGTGGGCCTCGACTTCATAGTTCGCACGGGGCTGGCCGACCATTTCTTGCCCGAGCTGCCCAGGCTGCAACTCGAGCAGGACCCGATTCACCAGCACAAGGACGTCCTAAAGCACACCTGGGCGGTCGTGGACAAGACGTCACCGGAGTTGCGGCTACGCCTCGCGGCTCTCTTCCACGACATTGGCAAGCCCAACACGCGGGCCATCACCGACGAAGGGGTGACTTTCCGGTTCCACGAGGTCGTGGGAGCCAAGATGACCCGTCGGCGCATGGCCGCGCTGAAATACTCCCAAGAGATGATCGACGACGTGGGCATGCTCGTTGAGCTGCACCTACGCTTTCACACCTACAAGATGGGATGGAGCGACAAGGCGGTCCGACGCTACGTGCGGGATGCGGGCCACCTGCTGGACGAGCTGAACGAGCTCACGCGTTGCGACTGCACGACGCGCAACGCGCGCAAGGCGGCGGCGTTGGACCAGCGGATGGACGAGCTCGAGACCCGCATCGCGGAACTGCGCCAGCGGGAGGACCTCAGTCGCCTGAGGCCGGCCCTGGACGGCGTGGCCGTGATGGAACTACTCGGCATCAAGCCCAGCCCCGTCGTCGGTCGAGCCCTCGACTTCTTGATGGAGATCCGACTGGACGAGGGCGAGATCTCGCCCCAAGAGGCCGCCGTACGGCTGCGTGAGTGGTGGTCGGAGCAGGCCCGGTAACGGGGAGTCGTCCGGGGTTCGCTAGGGGCGATGGCCTACTCACGCGGTGAAAAGTGCGAAAGCCCCTCGAGGAGATCCCCGAAGGGTTTACGAGAATTGGTTTTCCCTTGTCGACCCGGTGGTGGGGTCGCCTCGTTCAACGAGCTCAACACGTCAGACGACGCCGACCTTGCCGCGGAGTCGTTCGCGCTAGAGCACGACACCCGGAACGCGAGGGAGCGGCGACCGGGAGGGGCGAAGGGCTCGAAATGAGGGTCTGAGGCTCGGTAGGAATCAAGGGAATCCCCTGTCCTAGCGGTAAAGCAAGGCGAGGCGGTTTCCTTTCGACCCTACGATTCGATGTCGAAAATCAATGAGCGAGAGGCGGAGAGGTTCTTCGGTGAGGGAACTTACGGCCAGACCAGGTTCTCCGCGCCTTGATCGGCGAACTCCTCGACCATATTGTGCGCGACGTCGTCGTGGAACTGCACCGGCGGGGACTTCATGAAGTACGCCGAAGGGCCGATGACCGGTCCGCCAATGCCGCGGTCGAGGGCGACCTTGGCGCAGCGCACCGCGTCGATGATGACACCGGCGGAGTTGGGCGAGTCCCACACCTCAAGTTTGAGCTCGACGTTGAGTGGCACGTCACCGAAGTTGCGACCCTCCATCCGAATGTAGGCCCACTTTCGGTCGAGCAGCCATGGCACGTGATCACTCGGGCCGATGTGCACGTCGTCGGGCTCCATGTGGCTGAACTCGAGCTGCGAGGTGACGGCCTGGGTCTTGGAGATCTTCTTGGACTCGAGGCGCTCGCGCTCCAGCATGTTCCGGAAGTCCATGTTCCCACCGACGTTCAGTTGGTACGTGTGGTCGAGGGCCAGCCCGCGGTCCTCGAAGAGGCGGGTGAGCACGCGGTGGATAATGGTCGCACCGACCTGGCTCTTGATGTCGTCACCGATGATCGGCACGCCCGCGTCAATGAACTTCTGGGCCCAGACGGGATCTGAGGCAATGAAGACGGGGATCGCGTTGACGAAGGCGACGCCGGCGTCGATGGCGCACTGAGCGTAGTAGCGCTGGGCCTCTTCGGAGCCGACCGGCAAGTACGAGACCAGCACCTCGGCCTTGGCGTCGCGCAGGGCCTGAGCCACGTCGACCGGCTCGGCGGGGGATTCCTCGATGACGGCGCGATAGTACTTGTTGAGGCCGTCCATCGTCGGTCCGCGCTGGACGCTGACCCCGAGGGTGGGGACGTCGGCGAACTTGATCGTGTTGTTCATACCGCCGTCGATTGCCTTACCCAGGTCGCTGCCGACCTTGGAGGCGTCGACGTCGAACGCGGCAACGAAAGCGATTTCGCTGACGTGGTAGCCGCCGAGCACGACGTGCATGAGGCCGGGAACGTGGTCGCCCGGCTTGGCGTCCTTGTAATAGGTGACGCCCTGGACGAGCGAACTAGCGCAGTTTCCGACGCCCGCAATGGCCACGCGAATCTTCTCCATGGCTCTCCTTTCCTACTTCGCTTCTCGGGCGAAGGATTGCTGATTACTACGTTCGGTGGACAACAGATTGTCGATCCACGCGAGGTCCAACTCGACGCCCTTGGCCCCGTGTTCCATGACACTGCGGGCGTAAGAGTCGAGTTGTTCGTTGTGCGCGCCGGCTCGGACTTCGGCCAGTCGCGCCACGAGATCGGCTCGGCGTCGCTCGAGTAGTCCGACGCGAAGGTTCGGGGTGAGGTACTTGGCAAGCGCCATGCGCAACGAGAAGTTCTTCGAGTCGTCGAGGGTGGCCGGGTCACTGAGCAACGTCACGAACTCTTCACGGCCTTTGGCAGTAATGCGATAGACCTTGCGCCCGCGCCTGCCGATACCCGGAGTCGTACGCAGCGAGCGGAGCGAGGCACGCTCACCGGAAAGCGAACCGGTCGAAAGCGGGCTCATCCGCAAGTTCTCCGCCACGACGGCCTCGACGCAACCGAAGCGTTCGAGGCGCGCCAGCGCGGGGTAGATCGAACCAAAGGAGACATTCGCCCACACCCCCAAGCGGTCGCGCAGTTGGGTTCGAATCTCGTAGCCGTGGTGGTCACGATCCATGAGCAGTCCGAGGATGGCGATGTCTAACACGCGAAATATAGTATCAGTTCGATATATCGAACGAGACGCCGTGTTATCTGCCGTTGAATTGCTGGGCTGTAAGGTCCTCGTTAATGGATAAGCGGTTCCGCACCAGTACTGCCGACGGAGCGGTGGTCGAGTTCGGGCTGGTGCGCCACGCCCTCCTCGCCAAGGTCGCCGCCGGTCTGGTTCGTTACCAAGACGTGTGCGACGCTCACCCCGAGTTGCTGCGCGCGGCGAAGAACGTCGGTCGACGAACCGGTGAGACGTGCCCGCTCTGCGGTGACGTCGAGCTCGTCGAGGTGACGTACGTCTTCGGCGCCCGGCTTCCGTCCGGCGGAACGTGCCCGACGTCGCGGGCCGATCTCTTGAAGCTCGAGCGTCGCGAGGACCCGGTGCAGTGCTATGCCGTCGAGGTCTGCGTCGGATGCAACTTCCATCACCTCGTGCGAAAGTGGGCGGCCGGTGGTCGCCGGGTCCGCCGGACCCACGTGGTCCAGCGCAAGGAGGTCGGCGAATAGTGCTGGGAGCTCCGACGATCCGTGCTCGCAAGCGTCGAAACGGCGCCGCGCCACTGGTCATGGTCACCGCGTACGACGAGCCCGGTGCGCGCCTCGTTGCGGCGGCGGGCGTCGACTTGATCCTGGTCGGTGACTCATTGGCCAACGTGGTGCTCGGCCACGAGAACACCCTGCACGTCACGATCGACGAGATGTGCCATCACGTGAGGGCCGTGGCCGCGGCCCGGCCCGACGTCCACGTCGTGGCGGACATGCCGTGGCTGAGTTACCACGTCGACGTGGGCGACAGCGTGCGCAACGGTGCGGCGCTCATTCGCAGCGGCGCCGACAGCGTGAAGCTCGAGGGCGGCCGGGTGCGTCGCGACGTCGTGCGTGCGCTGATTGACGCCGAGATCCCGGTCATGGGCCACTTGGGTCTCACTCCTCAGAGCGTGATGAGATTGGGCGGGTTCAAGGTCCAGGCGAAGACCCACGAGGCAGCAAAACTGCTGATCGAGGACGCCCACCTGCTCCAAGACGAGGGCGTGTACGCAATCGTGATCGAAGGTGTGCCCAGTGTCGTGGGCAAGAGCGTCACTGAAGCCATCGACATCCCTACGATCGGCATCGGGGCCGGACCGGACACCGACGGCCAGGTCCTGGTCTTCCATGACCTGCTCGGCTTAGGTAATAGGGCCGCGCCACGGTTCGTGCGCCAGTACGCCGACCTGGGCGCGGCGATCACCGAGGCGATCGGTCGGTTCGCCCAGGACGTGCGAAGTGGCGAGTTTCCCGCCGAGACCGAGGCCTACGCGAATCCCGAGGGTCTGTTCGACTAGCCATAATCGGGCTTCTGGACTAGCATTGTCGTTCTCACGAACGTGGGGGAGTGCCCAAGAACCCTGCTCTGTCTTCCGCAGAGCCCGGCCGAGCCGGACCAGAGGGAAAGGAAACCGGCCATGAGGCCCTATGAGACCATGATCGTGTTCGACACGGCCGTCGACGCGCAGACCATCCAGATCGCACTCGATCGTGCACTGGAGACCATTCGTACCCACGGTGGAACGCCCGGGACCATCGACCGTTGGGGCAAGCGTCCCTTGGCGTACGAGATCAACAAGCGCAAAGAGGGCTACTACGTCCTGGCGGAGTTCGCGGGTGAGACGACGACCGTCGTCGAGCTCGACCGTATCCTGACTCTCTCCGACGAGGTCCTGCGCTTCAAGATCCTCCGCCGCCATGTCAAGAAGAGCTCGAGCCGTGTCACGGCTCAGGCGTAAGTTCGGGCGCTCAGCGATCCAAGGAGAAGAAAATGGCAGATAACACCATCACCATCGTCGGGAACGTGACCCGTGACCCTGAACTCAAGTTCCTCAACAGCGGCCAGGCGGCCTTGAAGCTCTCCGTCGCCGTCAATCGCCGCTGGCAGAACCGTCAGACCCAGGAGTGGGAGGAGCGTGTCTCGTACTTCGAGGTCGTTGGTTACGGGACGCTGGCTGAGAACGCCGCCAACTCGCTGTCGAAGGGTTCGCGCGTCATCGTGAACGGCCGTCTTGAGCAGCGCAGCTGGGAGACCGAGAACGGCGACAAGCGCTCAATCGTCGAGATCAACGCCGACGAGATCGGCCCGAGCCTTAAGTGGGCGACCGCGGCCGTCACCAAGACACCCCGGGCTGAGGGCGGCAACTTTCAGTCGAACGACCGACCGGCCGCCGCGCCTCGCTCGAACGAACCCAGTACCTACGCCTTCGATGAGGAGCCCTTCTAATGCCCCGTATCAACAACCCCAAGCCGCCGAAGCGCGCACCGAAGATCGACACCCGTCGCGGTGCGAAGAAGAAGCCGTGCTCGTTCTGCCAGCACGGCGTCGATACGGTCGACTACAAGGACCTCGCGCAGCTGCGCAAGTACATCTCGGACCGCGGCAAGATCCGCGGACGCAAGGTGTCGGGAAACTGCCAACAGCACCAGCGAGACGTCACCGACGCCATCAAGACCGCCCGCGAGCTAGCCCTCCTGCCTTACACCCAGCGCACCGTGACCGAGCGTCGCGGTGGCCGTGGACGCGATGGTGGACGCGACGACCGCGGACCGCGAGGCCCGCGGCCGGACCGAGACGGCGCCGAGGCGCCGGCTGCAGTAGCGGCCGTCGCGCCTGACGAGGTCGTCGAGATGCTGAACGACTCGAGCGCCGCCACCGAAGTCGCCGAGTCGGTCAACGCCGAGGCGGTCGCCGAATGAAAGTCCTACTCCGAAGTGATATTCGAGGCGTCGGTCGACGTGGCGACATCGTAGAAGTGAAGTCGGGTTACGCGCGAAACTTCCTGCTCCCGTCGGGCGCGGCAATGGTCGCGAGCGACACCACCGACCTCCAAGCGGCGTCGATGCGCAAGGCCCGCGACCTTCGTGACACTCAGAGCCGGGAGGCCGCCGAAGTCCAGCGGGGCGTGATCGAGCAGCAGACCTTCACGGTCGCCGCTCGTGCCAGCGCCAACGGCCGGCTCTTCGGGTCGGTCACCGAGGCCGACATTGTCAACGTGCTTCGCACCGCGACGGGAATCTCACTCGACCGCCACGCGATCCACATGACCGAGCATTTGAAGGAGGTCGGCGTCGCGACCGTGACGGCGACAATCTTTGACGGCGTCGAGGCGTCGATCAAGGTGGAGGTCGTGGCTAAGTAGCCTCGACAGTTCGCTTTGTTATCACTACGCCGGGTCCCGAGCACCGGCGTAGTCATGATGCTCCTATGTATGTCACACTCACGTGCCATCCTCACGGTGCCATCCTCACGGTGCAGTTAGACACAGGAATATCCCCACGTTGTTGTTCTTGCACCACACAGCCGAGATGAGCGACCGTTGAGGTCTTATGACGCAGATTGAATCGGACCGGAATCGACAGGCACCGGGAGGCGGACGTGTCCCGCCCAGCGCCATTGAAGCCGAGGAGTCCCTGATCGGCGCGATGCTGCTGTCGCCCGAAGCGGTCAGCATCGCCTACGAGACCGTGCAGCCCGAGGACTTCTACCGCCCGTTGCATGGTCAGATCTTCAGCTCGATCGTCGCGTTGGCGAACGCCGGTGAACCGGTCGACTACGTCACCGTGCAAGCGAAGCTCCAGGAGCGCGGCGCAGTCGCCGTCGAGCTCGCCGTGCTCTCCGCGTTGCAAATGAACACGCCCTCGGCGGCGAACGCGCTGCACTACGCCGAGCTCGTTCGCGAGAAAGCCCAACAGCGCCGACTGATCTCGGTCGCCGGCGAGATCGTCGACGACGCCTACGTCGCGACCGAAGACGTGGTGGGACTCATCGACGAGGCCGAGCGCAAGATCAACGCCATCGGTGACGCCGGTCGGGTCGACTCGGTCTCCCCACTGCAGCGCCTGTTGCTTACTGAGGCCGACATCCTCGAGGAGCGCGGCGAGACCCGTGGTCGGATCAATGGGCTCGAGACCGGCTACAAGTCGCTCGACCTCGTCCTTCAGGGTCTGCAGCCGAGCAGCATGACCATCGTGGGGGCCCGTCCCGGTACCGGCAAGACGGCGTTCGCGCTGGGCATCCTGATCCACGTCGGCGCCGTGGTGAAGCGTCCGGCACTGTTCTTCTCGCTCGAGATGAGCCGCCAGGAGCTCGCCGAGCGGATCCTGGCCTCGACAGCCCGGATCGACTCGTCCAAACTCCGTACTGGCGACCTCAGCGACACCGACTGGAACCGGGCCCACGAGGCTTTCAGTTACCTGCAGTCCGCCAAGGTATTCATCGACGACAATCCCGCCCTGACGGTCATGGACGTGCGCGCGAGGGCCCGCCGGATCAAGCAGCAGAACGGCGACCTCGGCGTGGTCATCATTGACTACCTCCAGCTCATGAGCTCTCGCGGGCGCGCCGAGAACCGCCAAGTTGAGGTCTCGGACATGAGCCGGTCGCTAAAGATTCTCGCACGCGAGCTCGGATGCCCCGTGATTGCGCTCTCCCAACTGTCGAGGAAGCTCGAGGAGCGCGCGGACAAGCGTCCGATGATGTCAGACTTGCGCGAGTCAGGGTCGCTGGAACAAGACGCCGACGTCGTGCTCTTCATCTTCCGACCGGAGCAGTACGGCGAGGTCGCCAACGACAAGAAGGCTGAGGCGGAGATCATCGTCGGCAAGAACCGAAACGGTCCCACTCGCACCGCGCACCTCACGTGGCGCGGCGAGTTCGCGCGATTCGACAACGTCGCCGAGGCCCGTGAGATTTGAGGACTCGCGCAGGTCGATCTCCCGGGGGACCTGTGCCAGACTCGCCTCATCACCGACAGGGGGACTTCCATGATCGTCCGCACCTCGCTCGAGAGTCACTACCTGGCTGACAACATGCTCGGCGATCCCGGTGAACGGGAACTCTTCGTCTACCTCCCGCCCGGCTACGAGCAGTCCGACCGGCGCTACGCCACGGCCTACCTGCTGCACGCTTTCGGCGAGACCAACGAGGAGTTGGTCAACCCGCCGACCGACGGCCGGAGGTGGAAGCCACCGCTCGAGGACGTCCTCGAGCCGGTGTTCGGGCGCCTAGGGGTCCCGCCGATGATCGTCGTGATTCCCGACGGCAACTGCCGCTGGGGGTGCGGCCAGTGGGTGGACTCGCCGGTGAGCGGCTCGTTTGGCTCGTACGTCGCCAAGGACGTGGTGGACTTCGTGGACGCCCACTACCGGACCATTCCCGAGTCGGGGAGTCGCGGGGTGCTTGGATTCTCGTCGGGCGGCATGGGCGCGTGGAACGTCGTCTCGCAGAACCCCGACGTCTTCGCCGCGATGGCGGTACTTTCGGCCGACACCTATTTGGACATGACGCACAAGATCTTCACCTACAAGTACTTCAACCTCATCTGGCCCGAACCACCGGATGGTCCGGGCGACGACGACTGGTCTCCGATGGTCTACTCATACTCGGCGGCCTACTCGCCCAATCCCGACCGGCCACCGTACTTCGTTGACCTGCCCGTCGCCTGGCCCAGCGGGGAACTGATCCCTGAGGTCTGGGACCGCTGGTTGGCGCGTGACCCGGTCGTGAACTACGCCGACCGGCTCGACAACCTGCGCCGACTCTCGGGCATCCTGCTCGACGCGGGCGTCAACGACGACTACGAGTTGCAGTGGGGTCATCGCGTCCTGAGCCATCGTCTGACCGAGGCCGGGATCGCCCATCAGTTGACGGAGAACTCGGGGAACCACGGCGGTCGGGCGAACGAGCGGTTGCAGGTCGCCCTCGGGTGGCTCGGCCAGACGCTCGTCCACGACTAGCCGACGCCCTTCACGCGTCCACTCGCCCTGTATCGTGGGCCAATCTCGACTCCGGGCCGAGTCCGGGTAGTCGCGCTCAAGCATCGACGGGGGGACCATGGACCTGCACTTCGCCACGGCGTGGGAGGCGGCGACCGACGCGGTGCCCGAACGCGTCGCCGTCGTCCAGGGTGAACGCCGGCTCAGCTACCGCGAATACGACGACCAGGCGGCGCGGTTCGCCACCGCGCTCGAGGCGGCCGGCATTTCCGAGGGCGTCTCGGTGGCGCTCTACCTCTACAACTGCCCCGAGTACCTCGTGGCCCAGTACGGAGCCTTCAAGCATCGGGCGGTTCCGGTCAACGTCAACTACCGGTACCTCGACGACGAGCTGTCCTACCTGCTCGACAACAGCGAGGCCGAGGTGATCGTCTACCACCGCTCACTCGGCGACCGGGTAGCGCGCGTGCGCGACCGACTGCCCCGCCTTCGGCTACTGGTCGAGGTGGACGACGGAGGCGAGGCGTTGGACGGCGCAGTCCTCTTTGAATCGCTAGTCGCCTCGCACGAGTGCCAGGCCCGCAAGGAGCGTTCGGCCGAGGACCTCTACATGCTCTACACCGGAGGTACCACCGGTCTGCCCAAGGGCGTCATGTTCCGCCAGGGCTACTTCATCGAACGGCTCTACGTCGCTATCGCGGCGCTCGGTCTGAGGGCCGCGCCCCCGACGGTCGCCGAGGAGGTTGCGACGCTTGTGAGTGAAGTGACGCAGAGCGCGCCGATGACCTCGATCCCGTGCTGCCCCCTCATGCACGGGACCGGCATGTGGGTCTCGGCGATGCGCGCCCTGCTCGTGGGTGGCACGGTGGCGCTGCTCGAGGAGCGCACCTTCAACGCTCACGAGGTATGGGCCCTATGTGAACGCGAGCGGGTCACCGACATCGTCATCGTCGGCGACCCTTTCGCTCGCCCGATGCTGCGGGCCCTAGAGGAGAGGGAGCACGTGGGACGGCCCTACGACACGTCGAGCGTCAAGTCAATCGCGTCGGCCGGGGCGATCTGGAGCGCCGAAGTGAAGGATGGGCTGCGCACACGAATGGCCGCCGAGCTCAACGACCTCCTCGGCTCGACCGAGGGCAGCACCTACGGCTTCAGCTCGGCCGACACCGACACCGGCGCCGCGACGGCGCGCTTCACCCTGGCGTCGACGGCCCGAGTGATCACCGAAGACCGAGTGGACGTGGCGCCGGGCTATGGCGAGCCGGGGTTGCTGGTCAGCCGGACCGCGGCCTACGGCTACTTCAAGGACCCTGAGAAGACGGCTCGGACCTTCCTCGAACTCGACGGGCAGTCCTATGTGCAGACGGGCGACTGGGCGACCGTGGAGAACGACGGCACGATAACGCTGCTGGGTCGCGGTTCGTCGTGCATCAACTCGGGCGGCGAGAAGATTTTCGCTGAGGAGGTTGAAGAGGCGATCAAACGTCACCCCAAAGTGGACGACTGTCTCGTCGTGGGCCTACCCGACGAGCGTTTCGGACAGCGGGTGGTCGCGGTCGCCGGATCGTCGTGCTCCGTGACGCCCGACGGCGAGGAGTTGCGCGAGTGGCTGCGATCGACCCTGGCGCACTACAAGATCCCCCAGGTGATTACCGTGCTCGAACGGGTTCAGCGCGCACCCAATGGCAAGGCCGACTACGGCTGGGCGAGGGCCACCGCGCTGGCGGACGGCGCCGACCGCTGAGCGGACCGGGACTAGCTCGGCGGAACCGCCGGATCGCGGTACACGAGGAAGTAGCCGGGTGTGCCGCTCGGCCCGTGGTGCGAAGAAGTGGGTGCGCTTGGGCAGTTCGGCCGAAACCGAGACGCGGGTCAGTGGCAGAGGACCGGCGACGTCGGTCGGGGAGCTACTTCGGCTGGAAGCGGATGCCGGCGTCGATGCGGATCGACTCGGCGTTCATGTAGTTGTTGGTCAGCAGCTCGATGGCGAGCGACGCGAACTCCTCGGGGTAGCCCAGCCGCTTGGGGAAGAGCACGTCCTTGCCGAGGTGGGACTTGAACTCGTCGGACTGGGGGCCCGAGCCGTAGATGGGGGTCTCGATGAGTCCGGGCATGATGCAGTTGGCCCGCACGCCTACGACCGCGAGGTCTCGCGCGAGCGGCACCGTCAGCCCGATGATGCCGCCCTTAGAAGAGGCGTAGGCGACTTGGCCGACTTGGCCCTCGACACCGGCGATCGAGGCGGTGTTGACGATGGCGCCGCGCAGCCCGTCGCCGTCGGGGTCGTTGTGGCTCATCGCGGTGGCGGCGAGGCGACAGACGTTGAACGTGCCGATGAGGTTGATCTCGATCACCTTGCGGTAGAGGTCGAGGTCGTGGGCCGAGGAGTACTCGCCGTCCTTGCCCACGGTGCGAGTCGCCCACCCGATGCCCGCGCAGTTGACCACGCTCGCGAGCGGAGCGAGCGACCTGGCCAGCTCGATGGCCGCGATCACTTGGTCGGTGTTGGTGACGTCGCAGCGGGCGTACGCCCCGCCGACCTCTTGGGCGACCTGGGCGCCACGCTCGTTGTTGAGGTCGGCTAAGACCACCTTGACGCCGCGCTCGGCCAGGGCTCGGGCCGTCGCCTCGCCGAGGCCCGAGGCCCCACCGGTCACGACGGCGGATGTGTTCTTCAGTTCCATGGGTGCTCCAGTTATCGGTGGGCCAGCGCACGCGGCGGGGCCGCTACCGAGTCAAGCAGACTTCGACTGGCCCGTGTCGCGAGCGCGAGCTGGATCCACCGGTGGGGGCTGGGGGCCGGGGGTGCGAGGGCGAAGTTGTCGTCGGACGCTACGAGCACGCGGTAGGCCTCGATCGTGGCCTCCTGGTCGGCGATGACCAGACGCTGCGCCTCGAGCGCGGCCGCGAGGCGGCTCTCGAGGCGGTGCATCAGCTCGAAGCGCAGCCCGATCCCGGTTGCGAAGACGGAGAGGGCCAGCGCCAGCGAGAGGAGGGGTAGGGCGAAGATCACTGCGAACATGGGTTCCGGCTTTCTCGTGCGTGCGTCAGAGCGAAGTCTCGCCGTGCATCTCTAACGCTCGTCAAGACCGACCGAAGGAATGGCTAAGAACCCGTGTCCCCCTAGCCTGAGTGGATGCCGTCGGTCTACGAGTTCACCCGGGAGCAACTCTCGGAGATCCTCGACGGCGAGCCGTCCTACCGCGTCGAACAGGTCTGGCACGGTCTGTGGGCCGAGAGCCAGTTAGTGGGCGACATCACCACCGTCCCCAAGGCGCTGCGCGCGAGCCTCGCCGAGCGGTTCCCCGTGGGCCTCGAGGTCGCCGCCGACGTGCAGAGCGACCACGGCGCGACGCGCAAGTGGGTCTTTCGTCTCGCGGACGGGTCGACCATCGAGACGGTGCTGATGGGCTACGAGGACCGGGTGACGGTGTGCGTCTCGAGCCAGGCCGGCTGCGCGATGGGCTGCACGTTTTGCGCGACGGGCCAGGCCGGCTTCACTCGACACCTCACCGCCGGCGAGGTCATCGAGCAGGTGATGTTCGCCGCACGCGCCGCGGCGCCGCGCCGTCTGACCAATGTCGTGTTCATGGGGATGGGCGAGCCGCTCGCGAACTACCGAGTGACGATGAACGCGGTGCGACGCCTCCACGAGTACCGCGGCCTCTCGGCGCGCCACCTCACGGTGTCCACGGTCGGCGTCGCGCCGGCCATCGAGCGTATGGCCCGCGAGGGCCTGCCCCTCACGCTCGCGTTGAGCCTGCACGCGGCGAACGACGAGACGCGCAGTGAGCTGGTGCCGCTCAACCGGCGCTACCCGCTCGCTCGCCTCCACGAGGCCTGCGTGAGTTGGATGGCGACGACCGGACGCCGGCTCAGCCTCGAGTGGGCATTGATCGAGGGCGTCAACGACACCGACCGGGCGCTCGACGAATTGGCCCCCTACGCGAGGTCGCTGCGCGCGCACGTCAACCTCATTCCGCTCAACCCGACACCGGGCTTCCTCGTGCGCGGCTCCTCGCCGGAGCGGGTGCGCGAGTTCCGCGACGGGCTGGTCGACCGAGGGGTCAACGCGACGGTGCGCAATACGCGGGGCCGCTCGATCGACGCGGCCTGCGGGCAGTTGGCCCACGTGACGAACGGCCGGCGCCGTTCGATACCGGTTCGCTCGGCCTAGGGGGCCTCGCGGCTCCAGAACGTCGGGCGCCACCGCATCAGGGCGGCGACGCCGACGATGCACGCCACGCCGCCCGAGACGATCGAGAACTCGGTCGAGGTGAAGTTCGCCACGACGCCCGACTCGAGGTCGCCCAAACGGGGACCTCCGGTCACGACCGCCATGTAGATCGACGAGATCCGGCTTCGGAACTCGTCGGAGATCGCGGTCTGGATGATGGTATTGCGAAGCACGGTGGAGATGACGTCCATGGCGCCCGCGGCGGCCAGGCACGCGAGGCCGACCCCCACGACGTGGACCAGTCCGAATATGGCCATCACCGCTCCCCACGCCACGACCACGATCGCCACGAGCCGGCCCTGTCGGCGCACGCGCGCGACCCATCCGGTCATCACCGCCATCAGGAGGGCCCCGGCCCCGGGCGCCGCGTAGAGCAGGCCGAGCGTACGGGGTCCGCCGTGGTAGATGGTGAGAGCGACGGCCGGGAAGAGCGCGCGGGGCAGTCCGAACACCATCGCGTTGAGGTCGACGAGGTAGACCGTCTGGGCGATTGCGTGGCGGCGCACGTAGCGAAAGCCGTCGGCGATGGCGTGCAGAATCGCCGTACCGGCGTGCTCGCCCGAGGCGGGCAGCGGCGCGATGAACGACGTCACGATCACCAGGATCCCGAAGGTGGTGGCGTCAATGGCGTAGCACGAGAAGAGGCCGATTCCCGCGATCAGCACGCCCGCGAGGGCCGGCCCGACGACCATCGCGGAGTTGAAGGCGATCTGGTTGAGCGAGTATGCGCTGACGAGCTCGTCGGTGCGTACCAGCGTGGGAATCGCCGCGGTGCGCAGCGGTCCCGAGAAGCCGGCGAACCCCGCGGCGAGTGCCGCCAGCACGAGGAGGTAGCTCAGGTGCTGGTGGTGAAGGTGCGCGTTGACGGCGAGGAGGCCGCTGAGCAGTCCGAGCGCGGCCGCGCTGAGTTGCATCAGGGTGCGCTTGTCGCGGCGGTCGCCCATCGCGCCGCCCCAGAGCGAGCCGGCGATGAGGAACGGCAACTGAATCAGACTCGCGAGGCCGACCCACAGACTCGAGTGCGTCTCACGGTAGACCTGGAAGGGCACCGCGACGACGGTCAGATTGCTGCCGAGTAGGGCGAACACCTGGCCGGCGTACAGCAGTCGGAAGTCGCGATTGCGCCGCAGGGGCCCGATGTCTACGAGGAGCCGGGGCATCCGTTCATCGTACGAGAGTAAGGTTCGGATGGGTCAGTGGTCTAAGGAGTGTCGATGATCGACGAGGAACTAGTCCAGTTGCTGACGCCGGAAGGCGAGCGCATCGATCACCCCGAGTACGAGTCGACCCTCGGCGGCGACGAGATCTTCGGCCTCTACCGCGACATGGTCATCGTCCGACGACTGTGCAACGAGTCGACCTCCCTGCAACGCCAGGGCCAGCTCGCGCTCTGGGCCCCGGTCCAGGGACAAGAGGCCGCCCAGATCGGCGCCGGTCGCGCACTGGCCCCGATGGACTTCTCGTTCCCCTCCTACCGAGAGCACGGCGTGGCCTGGTGCCGGGGCGTGCCGCCGGAGGACATGCTGCGGGTGTTCCGCGCCGTCACGACCGGGGGCTGGGACCCTCAGAAGTACCGGCATTCGGTGCCGACCGTAGTCCTCGGCAACCAGACGCTGCACGCCGTGGGCTACGCCATGGGCGTGCAACGCGACGGGGCCGAGGAGGCGGTCCTGACCTTCTTCGGCGACGGGGCGTCGAGTCAGGGCGACGTGCTGGAGTCGTTCGTGTGGGCCGCCTCGTTCAATGCGCCGGTCGTCTTCTTCTGTCAGAACAATCAGTGGGGCATTTCGACACCGTCGTCGGTGCAGTCGAAGATACCGCTGTACCATCGCGCTCACGGTTTCGGCTTCCCCGGCGTCCGGGTCGACGGCAACGACGTGCTCGCGGTCTACGAGGTGACCCGGCGTGCCCTTGAGAGTGCTCGAGTGGGTGCGGGACCGACCCTCATCGAGGCCTACACCTACCGCATCGGCGCGCACACGACGTCCGACGACCCGACGAGGTACCGCATCGACGCCGAGGTCGAGGTGTGGAAGCACCGTGACCCGGTCGAGCGGGTTAAGTCGCTGTTAGTTCGCGAGTACCAGATCCGCAATACCGCCTTCGACAAGGTGGCGGCCGAGGCCGACGCGCTGGCCTCGAAGCTGCGCGAGGACGTGCTCGCGATGGGCCGTCCCGACCCTCTCTCGATGTTCGACCACGCCTACGCCGCGCCGCACCCGCTCATCGACGAGGGGCGGCGCGAGATGGTTGAGCTCGGCATCGGCGCGGGGACGCACTGATGGCCACGACGACGATGACAATGGCCAAGGCCCTCAACGAGGGTCTGCGCTGCGCGATGGAGAAAAACCCCAAGGTGCTCTTGATGGGTGAGGACATCGGGAGGCTCGGCGGCGTCTTTCGTATCACCGACGGCCTCCAGAAGGACTTCGGGGAGGACCGCGTCATCGACGCACCGTTGGCCGAGTCGGCCATCGTCGGCACGGCGGTGGGCCTCGCGATACGGGGCTACCGAACGGTCTGCGAGATCCAGTTCGACGGGTTCGTCTACCCGGCCTTCGACCAGATTGTCTCGCAGGTGGCCAAGCTCCACAAGCGCTCCGACGGCGTCTACACGATGGGCCTCGTGATCCGCCTGCCGTTCCAGGGCGGCATCGGGGCGATTGAACACCACTCCGAGAGCCCCGAGCCGTACTTCGCCCAGACCGCCGGTCTGCGAGTCGTCTCGTGCTCGACGCCCAACGACGCCTACTGGATGATCCAGCAGTCGATCGAGCACGATGACCCGATCATCTTCTGCGAGCCCAAGAGCCGGTACTGGGAGAAGGGCGAGGTCGACCTCGACGGGCCGCCGCGGGGCCTCTTCGAGGCCGAGGTCCGCCGGGTCGGTACTGACGTCACCGTCATCGGTTACGGCTCGTCGGTCAAGACGATGCTGCGCGCCGCCGACACCGCGGCCGGTGAGGGGACCTCGCTCGAGGTCATCGACGCGCGCTCGGTCTCGCCGTTGGACCTCGACACGATGGCGGCCTCCGTGGAGAAGACCGGTCGTCTCGTCGTCGTTCAGGAGTCGCCGAACACCGCGTCCGTTGGCTCGGAGATCGTCGCGGGGCTAACCCAGCGCTGCTTCTTCTCGATGAGCGCCCCCGGTCTGCGAGTGAGCGGGTACCACGTGCCCTATCCGCCGTCGCGAATCGAGGACGACTTCCGACCGAGCGTCGACCGGATCCTCGACGCCGTCGACCGAGTGATGGGGTTCTCGAGTTGAGCGAGTCCACGTTCCTGCTACCCGACGTCGGCGAGGGCCTGACCGAGGCCGAGATCGTCGAGTGGAAGGTGCAGGTCGGTGACGTCGTCACTCTGAACCAGGCGCTCGTCGACATCGAGACCGCCAAGGCCGTCGTCGAGCTCCCCAGCCCCTACGCGGGCACGGTCGTCGCGCTGCACGGAAAGGTCGGCGACGTCATCGACGTCCACCAGCCCCTCATTACGTTCGAGGTCGGTGGTAGCCCGGCCGCGGCCGAGCCGCCCGAGGCTCCGCCGGCGGTCGGCGAAGGCCGCCAGGCCGTCCTCATCGGTTACGGCGTGGCGAACGAGGAGGCCGTCGTCACCCGTCAGCACCGACGCCAAAGTGCCTCAATGGCGACGCCGCCCGCTCCACGTCCGACGCCGTCCTCGCCGGAATCCAGTGCCGAACCGGAGCTCGCTCCACGCTCCACGCCGCCCGTGCGCCTCTACGCGAAGCAGCGCGGGGTCGACCTCGCCGCGTTGACGGGGTCAGGCCGTGACGGGCTGATCACCCGAGACGACGTGGAGCGAGCAGTGCAGGGACCATCTGTTGCCCCCCACGCGATCACCGGACCGGCCACCACGTCGCGCTTCGTCGGCCGTGAGCTCGAGTCGTGGTCGACCGGGCCCAAGGAGGAGCGCATCCCGGTGAAGGGCGTGCTGCGCTCGATGGCCGAGGCGATGGTCCAGAGCGCGTTTAGCGCCCCCCACGCCGCCGCGTGGGTGCGGGTCGACGCGACGAGGACCGTCGAGCTCGTGACGTCGCTGAAGGTACAGACGAACCTGGCCGGCGTGCGCGTCTCTCCGTTGACGATTGTCGCGCTGGCGCTCTGTGACGCCGCGCGCCACTATCCGGGGATCAACTCCAGCTTCGACGCCGAGGCCGGCGAGGTGATCGTGAGGCGTACGGTGAACCTCGGCATCGCCGCCAATACGCCGCGCGGACTGGTCGTGCCCAACGTCAAGGCGGCTGATCAACTCGGCCTGGTCGCCATGGCCGCGGCCCTCACGACCCTGGTCGACAAGGCCCGTCAGGGCACCACGACGCCGGCCGAGATGTCCGGCACGACGCTGACGATCACGAACGTTGGCCCGTTCGGTGTGGACGGCGCGATTCCAATCCTCCCGCCGGGTACGGGCGCGATCCTCTGCGTCGGGCAGATTGCCCGGGCGCCGTGGGTGATCGATGACCAGGTCGTCGTGCGACAGGTGGTCGAACTGAGCCTCGCCTTCGACCATCGTCAGATCGACGGGGCGATGGCCTCGGCCGTCCTCGCCCACATTGGGCGTTACGTGAGTGACCCGGCGCCGGCGATCATCGCTGGCTAGGAGGCGTGGCTCGCCAGTGCCGCGAGCGCCCGGTCCGCGTGGACGTCCATCATCATCTCCGAGCTGACGACCTCGATGATCCGACGGTCCTGTCCGATGACGAAGGTGACGCGCTTCACCTTCAAGAAGTCGAGCGAGCGCTTCACTCCGTAACGCCGGGCGACCTCGCCGTCGACGTCGGCCAGCAGGGGGAAGTCGAGTCGGCCCTGTGACGAGAACTGCGCCTGTCGCTCGACGCCGTCCATCGAGACGCCGACGCGCTGGGCGCGCAGCGCGGCGAACTCTGCCCCGAGGTCGCGAAAGTGGCACGCCTCCTTGGTGCAGCCCGTGGTCATTGCCGCGGGATAGAAGAAGAGTACGACGGGCCCCTCGGCGAGCATCGTGGAGAGCGTCCAATCGACACCCCGCTGGTCGGGGAGCGTGAAGTCCGAGGCCAGGTCACCGGAGCGCATCACTGCAGGTTAGGGGTCGAGCCGGAAGCCGACCCCTCGGATCGTGATCAGGTGGCGAGGGTGGGCCGGATCGTCCTCGATCTTCTGGCGCAGCCGCTTGACGTGGGTGTCGAGGGTGCGCGTGTCGGAGAGCTCGAGACCCCACCAGAGGGTGTCGAGGCAGACCTCGCGGGTGACGACCTGGCTGAGGTGAGCCGCGAACAGGGCGAGCAGATCGAACTCCTTGCGACTCAGCTCGATTTCCTCGCCGCGTCGGGTCACGGTGCGTCGAAGGCAGTCGATCCGCAGCTCCCCGAAGGTGACGCTCTCGTGCTCGGCGAATGCAATCGGGCGGCGCAGCACGGCGCGAATCCTCGCGATCAGCTCACGTAGCCGGTAGGGCTTCGTCACGTAGTCCGCGGCGCCGATCTCGAGTCCGAGTACGACGTCGACCTCGCTGGTACGCGCGGTCACCATGATGACCGGGGTCCGAGTCGAGTTGTAGAGCTCGCGGCAGTAGTCGATCCCCGAACCGTCGGGGAGCATGACGTCGAGCAAGACGAGGTCGGGTTTGGCCGAGGTCATCAACTGGCGGGCCTGGGCGATGTTCGTGGCGCCGACGACCACGAAGCCTTCGACCGTCAGACCGACTTCGAGGGCGTCTTGGTAGCTCTCTTCGTCCTCGACGACGAGGATCACGCTTCGGTTCTCAGGGTCGGACACGGCGACCCTCTCGCGCGACGCGCTTCCAGGGGCGTGGGGCGGCACGTTTCGTCTCGTCAGGGGGGCGGTGCGATCGTCGACGTGCCACGTAGCCAACGTAGGAAGGCCGGGTTAGCGCAAGGTGATGGGCGCGCTATCGCGAAGTGGCCACCAGATGAATCTTTCCAAGAACCACCGACGCGGGACCGGGCGTCGTTCGGTCGCCGGTCAGCGGGTGATGTCGGTGAATCCCTGGTAGGTCGTCTTCGAACCCAGGTAGCTGCCCGTCGCCGTGCACGAGGTCGCGGTGCTGCAGACGAGTCCGTACACGCCGCCGTCGATTCCGACCGCAGCGGCGGCCCTCGGGAGTTTCAGCGTGGTGCCGGTCAGCCAGGTATTGGCGATCTCACTCACTACGAGAGCCTGGTAGTGGTGCGCTCGGTCGAGGTAGGCCGCCCCGGCGCTGCAACGGCCGGCCGAGTGGCACGATACCGCGACGACGCCGCCGTTCTTGCC
Organism: Acidimicrobiales bacterium; assembly: GCA_043782995.1. GTDB lineage: Bacteria > Actinomycetota > Acidimicrobiia > Acidimicrobiales > RAAP-2 > RAAP-2. The sequence continues at coordinate 19,922 of JAYVZV010000078.1, forward strand.
GACGGCCTGGGCGCCACTCGGCAGGACGAGCTCGGTGGCGACGCCCCAACGCCCGTTGACCTCATTAACGAGGAAGCCCTGGTAGAGCTGCCTCGCGTCCCGGTAGCGCCCACCCGCGCTGCAGTTTCCGACCGAGGGGCACGACAGGCCGTTGAATCCATACAGGTAGGCCCCCGGGTTCGGAGCCGCCGCCGGGGGCATCCACAGCGCTACAGCACGGTCCCACTGCCCGTGTCGCTCGGCGACCGCGAGCCCCTCGATGGCGCCGCTCGCGTTGGTGTAGCTGCCGATCGCGGTGCAGTTGGCCGCCGAGAAGCAACTGATTTCGCTCAGCGACGCACCCGGGAACGCGTTGGCGTCGCCCGGCAGGGTGAGCGACTGGCTCGGCGCCCAAGTGCCGCTCACTTCGTCGACGCTCAGACCGTGCGTGACGCCATTGAGGTCGACGTACGAGCCGACGGCACTGCAGTTGCCGACCGACGGGCAGTCCACCTGGTTGAACGACACAAAGGGGTTGATGTTGGCATTCGCCGGCAGTGAGAACTCGGTCGCCCCACCCCACCGGCCGTGGGTCTCGCTAACGACGTAGCCGTCGCTGCGCCCGACGGTAGCGGCCGAGTCTAGGTACGTGCCGATCGCGCTGCAGTTGCCGGCCGAGGCGCAGGATATGGACCGGAGGGAACTGGTCTGTCCGGTGGTCATGGCGTCGGCCGGCAACACGACCAACCGGCCACCGGACCACGCTCCACGGACCTCGGAGGCGACGAAGCTCTGGAGGTTGCCGCCGTTTTGCCGGTAGCTGCCCCCCGCGGCGCAGTTGCGCGCCGCGGCGCACGACAGCGCGCCAACGGTGAGGCCGGGGTCGGCCGCCGAGTCCGGAGGCACGACGACGTGCTGGGGTGCGCGCCAGATACCGGCCACCTCTTCGAGCAAGAGTCCCTGGGAGCGACCGGCCGCGTCCGAGTAGGCGCCACCGGCCGCACAGTTCCTCGCCGAGGCGCACGAGAGGACGGGCAGGTAGCCCTGGGGAAGCCCGGTGGCGCCTCCCGGCAGCGCCACGATCCGGGCCGCGCGCCACTGGGGCCCGGCGTTGGTCGCCCCGGCGGAGACCGCGGTGGTCATAGTCGCCAGTGTGGCGACGAGCAAGACGGTGCGCGGGAACTTCATCGACATCTCCACTGGCTAGCACTGCGCGGACGGCCCCCGTCCCCGTGACGCGGGCTGGGCATGATCGAAGTTGGCCGTCCGGTCTCGGGACCCTTCAGTATAAGGAGAGGCCCCGAGATGCGGGAGGTCGCCATCGCAGTGCCTTCCACTCCCATTCGCCCGTCGGGGGATAGTCCTCCACCTCAAAGCCCGTTCTGAAGTATCGGGTGTCGCGGCCGGCTAGGCGGGTAGTGAATCCGCTACGAAGCCGCCACGCCCACTAAACGACGAGGTGCCGGGACCGCGGCGTCAAGTGCTGTGGACGCGGGCTCTCGATGCGGGCCGGTCGAAGGTCGCATGACGGGGTCCAGGAGACCTGGGTGGCGACGCCGGAGCGCGGGAGTTCCCCGAGCAACCGGTGCGGGATGAATCGATGCGCGGCCGCATCGAAGTGAGCGTCGAACGGCGACCGGGAGAGGAATGAATCGCTCGATGGACGTCGTGCGAGGTTCGCGAGTACCGTGATGGTCGGCTGTCTGGACGGGCGGCCCGGGAGGAACGATGAGCGACCAATCGGCGATTGACATTCGCGGAGTCGCCAAGTCGTTTGCGACGACGACGGTGCTCCACGATATCAACCTCGAGATTCGCGACGGCGAGTTCTTCACCATGCTCGGCCCCTCGGGCTCGGGCAAGACGACGCTCTTGCGAATAGTGGCCGGATTCGAGACCCCCGACGCCGGCACGATAATGCTCCACGGCGACGACGTCACCCAGCGCCCCGCGCACTTGCGTCCGGTCAACACCGTCTTCCAGGATTACGCCCTGTTCCCGCACATGGACGTGGTCACCAACGTCGAGTACGGGCTGCGGGTTTCGGGCGTGAAGCGCGACGAGCGTCGGCGACGGGCTAGCGACGCGTTGGCGATGGTGCGCCTGGAAGGCTTCGCCGAACGACGGCCGGCGCAGCTCTCGGGCGGACAGCGCCAACGGGTGGCCCTGGCCCGAGCCATCGTGAACGAGCCCAAGGTCCTCCTGCTCGACGAGCCGCTCGGCGCCCTCGATCTCAAGCTGCGCCAGGAGATGCAGACCGAACTGAAGGCGATCCAGCGTCGCATCGGCATCACGTTCATCTACGTGACCCACGACCAGGAGGAGGCGATGGCGATGAGCGACCGAATCGCCATCATGAACAAGGGCGTCATCGAGCAGGTGGGGAGCCCCAAAGAGGTCTACGAGCTGCCGACGACGGCTTTCGTCGCTGGCTTCATCGGTACCTCGAACGTCATTCAGCGCCACGGCCGGTCCCAGTCCCTGCGACCGGAACGGCTGGTTCTGTTGACGACGTCCGCCGTACCACCCGACGGGGCCCACGCGGAGCCGGGAACGGTCACGAACGTCGTATACCTGGGGATGGTGACCCGCGTCATCGTGCAACTCGACGGTGGTGACAACCTCGTCGCCGTCCAGACGAACGACGGTGCCGCCACGGAATCGCCGGCGGTCGAGCCGGGCGATCGGATCCAGGTCGCGTGGCAGCCGGCGGACGCCTTTGATCTAGAGTCCGCACTAGTCTGAGCATCCTAAGTATCAACTAAGAGCCACTCCAGGGGGAACAATGAAACTACGAGCGAACAGTGTGGGGAGGCGCGCGGCGGTGGTTCTCTCGGCACTCTCGATCGTCATGGTCGGCGTCGTTACGGTCTCATCGGGCGCCGGAGCGTCGGGTCTCTCCGCTCCGACCGCGGGGATGAAGCCTCAGGCATCCGTGGGCAAGGGTGAAGGGCTACTCAACCTCATCGCGTGGAGCGGCTACGTCCAGCCGCAGTGGGTGAAGCCCTTCACGAAGGCGACCGGCTGCGTGGTGCACGCCAAGTACGCCGGTTCCTCCGGCGAGATGGTCTCGCTGATGGCGAACGGCGGCGGTGGCCAGTACGACCTCGTGTCGGCGTCGGGTGACGCCGACCTGCGACTCATCTACAACGGCAGCGTGAAGCCCGTCAACATGTCACTGATCCCCTCGTGGAAGCAGTTCCGACCGTTCCTCCAGTCGCCGGGCTTCAACACGATCAAGGGCGTCCACTTCGGCGTCAGCCTGCAGTTCGGACCGAACGTATTGCTCTACTCGACCAAGGCGTTCAAGACGCCCCCGACCTCGTGGAGCATCCTCTACAGCAAGAAGTACAAGGGCAAGGTCACGGTGCCGAACAACCCAATCCAGATCGCCGACGCGGCGCTCTACCTGATGAAGTCCCAGCCCTCGCTCGGCATCACCGACCCGTACGAGTTGACCCAGACCCAGTTCAACGCCACGATTGCGCTGCTCAAAGCGCAAAAGCCGTTGATTCCCAAGTACTGGGGTCAGGCCAGTGACGAGATCACCCTCTTCCAGAGTGGCACGGTCGTGGCGGGAGCGGCGTGGCCGTACCAGACCGGCACGCTCCAGGCCGCCAAGGTCGCGGTCGCCGACACGATCCCGTCCGAAGGCGCGACCGGCTGGGCCGACTCGTGGCTCCTGGCCGCTAAAGCGCCTCACCCCAACTGCGCGTACAAGTGGATGGCGTGGATCTCGACTCCGAAGGTCCAGGCCGAACAGGCCATCAACTACGGCGAGACCCCGGCGAACTCACTGGCGTGCGCGATCATGAACAAGCTCCAGGCCGGAGGGTGCGCGGCCTATCACGCCGACAAGCCGCAGTCGTACTTTCAGACCATCAAGTTCTGGAAGACGCCGCTGGCCACGTGCGACAACGGCAAGAACAACTGTGTTCCCTTCAGCGAGTGGACCAACGCCTGGACCCAAATAGCGGGATGACGACTTCGGTCGGTTCGATGCCGAAGAGCGGAGGGGCTCGCTCCCTACGCTCTTCGGCATCGGCGCGCGCGCGGTGGCGTACGGCCTTCCTCCTGTCGCCACCACTGCTCTGGTTCCTGGTGATCTACTTCAGCTCGCTGGCCGTGATGCTCGTCACGTCGCTGTGGAGCGTCAACGGGTTCACCAACCTGATCGACCGACACCTCACCACGCAGAACTTCCACCAAATCGCCTCCGGGGCGTACCCGTCCATCATCGGGCGCACCGTGTTGATCGCCGCCCTCGTGACCATTACCGACGCCGTCGTGGCCTTCCCCTTCGCCTACGCCATGGCCCGCGTGGCGACCCAGCGTGTCCAGCGGATCCTGCTCGTGGCGGTCCTCCTGCCCCTCTGGGCGAGCTACCTGGCGAAGGTCTTCGCTTGGACCTCGATCCTGATCAACGGGGGAGCGCTCAACTGGACCTTTGCCAAGCTGGGCCTGCCGGCGCCGAATCTCGGCTTCACCAACGGCGCGATGTGGATCGTCTTCTGCTACATCTGGCTGCCCTACATGATCGTGCCGATCTACGGCTCCCTGGAGAGGCTTCCTTCGTCGCTGCTCGACGCGTCGGCGGACCTGGGGGCGTCGTCGTGGTCGACGTTTCGTCGGGTGATCCTTCCCCTCGTGATGCCGGGCCTCGTCGCCGGCTCCATCTTCACCTTCTCGCTGACGCTGGGTGACTACGTGACGCCGCTGTTGATCGGCGGTTCAAACTCGACGTTGGTCGGCAACGCGATCTACGAGAACCTGTTGACCGGGGGCAATCTCCCCCTCGCCGCGGCGCTCTCGACGATCCCGATCGCCGTGATGGTGGTCTACCTGATCGTGGCGAGGCGACTCGGCGCCTTCGAGGCTCTGTGATCCGGGCCCGGTTGGCGCGCGCCGGACTGTGGCTCTGGGTCCTGGGGGTGCTGTTCTTCCTCTTCGCGCCGATCGTCACGATCATCCTCTTCGGCTTTGACCGGTCGGTGATCGAGACGTGGCCGATACGACACTGGACACTCTCGTGGTACTCGGTGGCGTGGCACGACCCGCAGGTCCGCTCCGCCTTCCTGCTCTCGCTGAAGGCGGCGACCGCGGCGACGATCCTGGCCCTGATGCTCGGCTCGTTGGCCGCCTTCGGCGTCCACCGGGCCCGTTTCTTCGGCCGGGACTCGATCTCCTTGCTCCTGATCCTGCCACTGGCCCTGCCGGGCATTATCACCGGCGTCGCGCTCAACTCGGCGTTCCAGTGGGCCGGAATCCAGCTCTCGATCTGGACCGTCATCGTCGGTCACACGACCTTCTGCATCGTGGTGATCTACAACAACGTCATTGCCCGACTGCGCCGGACGTCGAACACGCTCCTCGAAGCGTCGGCGGACCTGGGTGCCACCGGCCTGCAGACCTTCCGTTTCGTCACGCTCCCCACGATCGCGACGGCGTTGGTGTCGGGGGCGCTGCTGGCGTTCGCGCTCAGTTTCGACGAGGTCATCGTCACAACCTTCACCGCGGGGGCGCAGAACACACTCCCGATCTGGATCTTCGGGGCAATCCGTCTGGGCCAGCAGTTGCCCGAGGTCAACGTCGTGGTGACGATGGTCGTCGTGGTGATGTTCATCCCGATCCTGATCGCGGCGCGACTCACCGGCAGTGACAATTTCGCTCCCCGGATGGCGGCGAACCGGCCGAAGTAGCGCCGTCCCGGCGAGGGTCCGGCGCTAGTCCTTGCGGGGCCGGTACGAGACGTCGCCGCTGCCGTTGGTGTCCATCTCGTCGGCCAGGTCCGAGCGCACGATGCGCTGGCTGTCCTCGACCTCGAGCATGAACTCCCTCGGGGCCTCCTCGAGCATCATCAGGGCCTCGGCGGCGCCGGGGGTCGCGCGAAGCAGCTCGTCGAGCTTGCGCTGCGTCGCCGCCTGCTCTCTTCCCTGCGTGTGCTGGATGGTAAAGACCATCAGCAGCGTCACCGTGGAAACGGTCACCTCGAAAGTGACGACCCAGGCGGTGGGAAAATGGATCGCGACGCCCACCAGCAGCATGGCGACGAAGATCGCCACGACCGACACCGACACGATCGGCAGCGACGTGTAGAAGTCGATGCGGTAGAGCAGCTTGCTCAAGACCGGCAGCTGCGACGTCCTCTTCTTGATGGCGCGGTGGGGCGTGGCCGTCTCGTCCTCGTACTCGTGGAGGGTGACCTCGTCGAACACCGGCTTGCGACTGGATTTGTTAGGGGCCGTGGGACGAATCGGTTTCGTCAGCCTCTCGTAGATATTCATCGATTCCTCCTTGGAAGTGGTGGTGAGGCCCCCGTCCCGCGAAGGACGTCCCCGATACCCGGGTCTACGGCGGTTAGGGGAACTGTAATTTCCGTCGATTCGACGTCGCACTGGGCGCCGCCCGGTGGACAGTAGTCAAATGACGAAGGTCGTGGGTCTGTCCCGGACCACCCTACGGCCCACCGGACTGGCTCGGTCCCGCCGCCTCTGGCGCGAACGCCGTTCGGCCGTTCACTAGTCCGCGGCGTAGTGCCCTAAGGCGCTGAAACACTGGCGTTGGTCGACAAACGTCGTCGCGCCGGTAGATTGGTGGTGCCGGTCTTAGTTACCTGCACCCACTCAGAGACGCCTTTCTTGGGTTGGACGACCTTCGCGGTCGGCCACCGTTCGGGCTCGACGCCTCGTAACTCTGGAGGTTGCCGTGTCCCTGTTGCCCGCCGCGGACCGTCCCCCACGCAAGTTCGCCGTAGTCTCGACCTTCCCGCCGACGGCCTGTGGCATCGCCACCTTCGCCGCCGCCCTGAGTGGCGGGCTGTTGGATCTCGGCCACGACGTCGGCGTCATCCGCGTGGGCGGGTCCCGGGACGCCGTGAGCGACCTCGTCGAGGCCCATTTCAACGATGCCGCGGGGGGACTTGCCGTCGACGCCCAGGACCGTCTCGACCGGGCCGACGTGGTCGTGGTTCAGCACGAGTACGGGATATTCCCCGGTCGCGACGGGGAGTCGATCGTCGGGGCCCTCGCGGCCATCGACCGTCCGACCATCGTCGTCGCCCACACCGTTCTCGAACGTCCCACCGCGCACCAACGCAGCGTCCTCGAGGCCGTCGCGCGCGAAGCCGACGCCGTCGTCGTGATGACCCAGGCCGGCCGTTTTCGGCTGTGCTCGAGCTACGACGTCAATCCGTCGAAGGTCTCGGTCATTCCCCACGGCGCGGCGGTATCGCCGGCCGGCGGACCGGGCCCCGATCGACGACACCCCATGCTCTTGACCTGGGGCCTGCTCGGACCGGGCAAGGGGATCGAGTGGGCGATTGACGCGCTGGCCCTGGTGAGGGACGTGACGCCCCGTCCGTTCTACCGGATCGCCGGCGACACCCACCCGAAGGTGGCCGAACTCGAGGGCGAGGCCTACCGGGACATGCTCGCTCGGCGCGCCCTCGATCGCGGCGTTTCGGACAGCGTCGAGTTCGACGCCGGCTACCGCGGTCTCGACGCCCTGGCCGTGATGATCGCCCGGTCGTCGGTCGTGGTCCTTCCCTACGACTCGCCCGACCAGGTCACGTCGGGGGTTCTCGTCGACGCGATCGCGGCCGGCCGGCCGGTCGTCGCGACGGCGTTCCCCCACGCGGTCGAGCTCCTGGCGAGCGGTGCGGGCATTGTCGTGGCGCGGCGCGACCCCCACGCCCTGGCCGACGCTCTGCGCACCGTCCTCACCCAACCCCGACTCGCCGAGTCAATGGCCGCCGAGGCCCGCCGACTGGCCCCGTCGCTGGCGTGGTCGAGTGTCGCGGGACGTTACGCGGCACTGGGCGAGCGGTTGCTCAAGCGCCGGACCCCGGTGCCGGCGTGAACGACGGCCCCCTCTTCGATCACCTCGACGCGCTCACCGACCGGTTCGGGACCTTCGAGCACGCCGACCACGCGACACCCCGACGCGAGCACGGCTACTGCGTGGACGACGTCGCCCGGGTCCTGGTCGTGACGGCGCGCGAGGTCGAGCCCTCCGCCCAGGTCTGTCGCCTCGCCACGGGCGCACTGGCGTTCCTGCGCGACTCTCAAGTTTCGAGCGGCGCCGTGCGCAATCGTCGGGCCGCCGACGGTTGCTGGACGAGTCGGCCCTCGGTGCAGGACTGCTGGGGACGGAGCATCTGGGGACTGGGGGTGGCCGCGTCGAGCGCCCCCCCCTCAATCGGCGTCGAGGCCCTGACCCTATTCGAGCGAGGCGCCGCGCTTCGCTCGGGCTGGTCACGCTCGATGGCGTACGCCTCCCTCGGCGCCGCCGCGGTGCTCGAGCGCGACGCCACGAACGGGGTCGCGCTCGAACTGCTCGGGGACGCCGCCGACGCCATGGTCGTGGACAGCATCGACGACCACGCGTGGCCGTGGCCCGAACCGCGCCTCGCCTACGCCAACGCCCTCTTGCCCGAAGCGATGATGGCCGCCGGTGCGGCGCTCGGCCGCGGCGACTTGATTCGACGGGGCCTCGACCTCCTGAAGTGGCTGCTCGCACGCGAAACCCTCGACGGCCACCTCTCGGTCACCCCGGTCGGGGGATCGGGTCCCGGGGAAGTCGGACCGGGATTCGACCAGCAGCCGATCGAGGTCGCTGCCATGGCCGACGCTTGCGCCCGGGCCGCGACCCTGGACGATTCGACCATGTGGCTGACGGGTATCGAGATGGCCCTCGCCTGGTTCGAGGGAGCCAACGACGCCGGGTTGGTCGTGTGGGACCTTGAGTCGGGCGGTGGTTACGACGGCTTGGGCGCCACCTACGTCAACGTCAACATGGGCGCCGAGTCGACGCTGGCCGCACTCTCCGTGCGCCAGCAGGCCCGCGCGCACCGGCTGGTGTTGGCGTGAAGCGCCCGTCACTCGTCACTCGCGCCGACGTCCATCTCCAGCCGGACGCCTCAAGGGTGATCACGCTGCTCTTCGTGGCGGGCCAGGAGTTCGGCGGCGTCGAGTCGAGGGCCTCGAGCGTCGTGGACCGGATCATGGCGCTTCCCGAGGCGGACGTGCGCCGACGCCTGAAGGAGATTCTCTACCGGTTCGTCCGCCGGCACCGCGACATCGTCGCGGTCTTCGGCCAGCACGCTGAGCGGGTGGGTGCGCGCCTAGACCCCAGCGCGAACCTGAGCGAAGAGCGCTGGCTGCTGCTCGGGGCGGCATTCACCCACGAGTTTTCCCTCGAGGCCGCCTCGGTCTGCAATCCGAGCATGGTCGCCCACCCCGACCAGTCCGGTGTCGCCGAGGGCGCCGTGCGCTTCGTGATGAGCTTTCGCGCCATCGGCGAGGGCCATCGCTCGAGCATCTGCTTTCGCACTGGCACGATCACCCGCAAGGGCGCGGTCACCATCGACGAGCGCGGGCCGTTCCCCGCGACCGGCGCGGTGCGCGACGGAGTCTTCGATCGCGACGTGTTCCACGCGAGGCTGCGCGCGCTCGACAAGGACGGCGAGAGCGCGGCCTACGTGCTCGATCACCTCGCGGTGTACTTCACGGGCGAGGAGCTGGACCTTCGACTCGCGGTGCTGCTCTCCGAACGCGACACCCGGTCCGACGCCGCCGGCGTCGCCAGTTCGATCCGCGCGATCGCCTCGTGCAGCTACGGGGTGCACTTCGACGCCGAGTCCGACCTCTCCGAGCGCGTCCTGTGGCCGACGATGGCCGCCGAGTCCCACGGGATGGAGGACGCCCGGTTCGTTCGCTTCACTGACGCAGACGGCTCGTCGACCTACCTCGGGACCTACACGGCTTACAACGGCACGGCGATATCCCAGCAGCTGCTCCAGACCGACGACTTTGTCGACTTCGTGATCTCGCCGGTCGTCGGGGCGGCCTCGGCCAACAAGGGGCTGGCGATATTCCCGCGAAAGGTCGCCGGACGATACGCCGCACTTTCGCGTTACGCCCGCGAGACCAACGCCGTCAGCCACTCCGACACCCTCGGCCACTGGGGCCACGCGGTGACCTATCAGCTGCCGAGCAAGGACTGGGAGGTCATCCAGCTCGGAAACTGCGGCTCGCCGATCGAGACGCCCGAAGGCTGGCTGGTGCTGACCCACGGCGTCGGCCCGATGCGCACCTACGGCATCGGCGCGGTCCTCTTGGACCTCGAAAACCCCAACATGATGGTCGCCTCGCTCGAGGACCCCCTGCTGACGGTGGCGCCCGACGAGCAGGACGGCTACGTGCCCAACGTCGTCTACAGCTGCGGCGCGATGCTCCACGGCGACCTGCTGGTCATCCCCTACGGGGTGGCCGACGCGCGCATCAACGTCGCGACGGTTAGCCTCGCGGCCTTGCTGGGCGCGATGACGCGCACCGAGCCGACCGCCGCGGAGCATATCTAACTCAGCCCCGGGCAACGGGGCTTCGGCCCACCGTTCACGTTGCCGTATCGGTGGTAGGTGATCGCGACGCTCTGCTCGAGCAGCCAGCGCGCCATCTCCACGTCGCCGCGCTGGGCGAGCGGTCGCCGGTCGACCGTCACCCCGTGGACGAGCAGCTCGTGGGACGGGGCCGGCTCGCTCGAGAGCCAGCGCACTCGCCCGATGGTTCCTGCGCGACCGATGAGGTCGGCGATGGTCTCGACGACGGCGTCGGAGGCGTTGGCCACCGGGGAGGCGGTGCTGAAGGCGACCCGGAGGTCGGCCTCGCCCTGGATGAACTGGACGAAGAGTCGCTGCGCGGGGGTCAAGCGCTCGTCGACGCGCACCACGCATTGGCGAACCGGCCGTCGGTGCCGTTGGAAGTTCCTCTCCACCGAGAGGCCCGAGCGGTCGATCGACTGTCGGCCGACCTCGCGCCACCACGTGCGCGCCTGGTCGAGCGCTCCCGGAGCGTCGACCAGCGCGGGCCAGACGCGCAGCGAGTCGACGTAGTTGATGCCGCCGGCCTTGGCGGTCGGGCCGACGCTGCTGCGGCGCCATCCGCCAAACGGCTGGCGGTTGACCACGGCTCCGGTGACGCCGCGGTTGACGTAGAGGTTGCCGGCGTGGACCTCGTCCATCCACCGCTCGCACTCGGCGACGTCGAGCGACGCCAGCCCAGCGGTGAGGCCGAAGTCGGTCTCGTTCTGCCACCGGATCGCGGTCGCGAAGTTCGGTGCGACCATCACCCCGAGCACCGGGCCGAACCACTCGTGACGGTGGCTCCACGAGCCCGGCGCCACCCCCAGCTTGACGCCCGGGCGCCACAAGAGCCCGGCGTCGTCGAGGCGCACGGGCTCCACGAGCCAGCTCTCCCCGGGGTCGAGACGGGTGAGCGCCCGCAGAAGGTCCGGCTCCGCGGGGCGGATGATCGGCCCGACTGCCGTCGAGAGATCCCAGCCCGGTCCGACGGCGAGGCTCGTAACCGAGTCGGCGAGCTGACGCAGGAACGAAGGGTCCTCGTAGACGTCGGCGACGACGATCGCGAGGCTCGCGGCACTGCACTTCTGGCCCGCGTGCCCGAAGGAGGACTGGACGAGGTCGCGCACCGCGGCGTCGATGTCGGCGCAGGCGCTGACCAGGATCGCGTTCTTGCCACTCGTCTCGGCGAGCAGGTTGAGGTCGGGTCGCCACGACGTGAACGCCAACGCCGTGTCGAACGATCCCGTGAGGATCACGCCGTCGACGCCCTCGTGGGTGACGAGGCGCCGTCCGACCTCGTCGTCGCGGGTCGGCACGAACTGCAGGACGTCCTTTGGCACCCCGCCGGCCCAGAGTTGGCGCACGAGGTGCCAGGCCGTGGCGACGGCCTCGGGGGCGGGCTTCAAGATGACGCGGTTGCCGGCGGCCAGGGCGGCGCAGACCCCGCCGGCGGGGATCGCGTAGGGAAAGTTCCACGGGGGCACCACGACGAGCGTGCCCAGGGGCACGGACCCGTCGGCGTCGGTCGCGCGCTCGGCGTAGAAGCGCGCAAAGTCCACGCCCTCGCTGACCTCGGGGTCGGCCTCGGCGACGGTCTTGCCGGCGTCACGCGCCATGACCGCGATGCTCTCGATGCGCTCGTGCTCCATGACGTGCGCGCAGCGCCGCAGCAGCGCGCGACGCACCGAGGCGTCCGTCGCCGACCAGGCCGGTCCCGCGAGTGTCGCGATCCGCACGGCCTCGTCGACGTGGACCGTCTCGGCGACCGAGTAGCGGTACCAGGGGGCGCCGTGGGCGCTGGGGTCGGTGCCAACCTCGAATGGCGCGCCGTCAAACTCTCGGCCCCCGACGACGACGGGGATCGTCGCGGCGGCTAGTCCTCGTACCGCCGCCAGCGCCTCGCCGACTTGGCAGAACACCGACGTGGAGGTCGGATCGAGGTTAGGCGAGTTCTCGAAGCCCTCCGGGATTGCGGGAGCTGTCACGTGGCGAAGTGACTCCGTCGAAAGCGCGTGGCGATCGCGTACCGACGCGAGGAACCGGTCCCGCTGCTCGTCGAACTTCGCCCGGTCCGCGCCGATGTCGAACGCCGCCTTCAGGTAGTTCTCGTCCGAGGTGTTCTCGTCGAGTCGGCGCACGAGGTAGGCGACCGCCGAGGCGAAGTCGTCGCGGCGCGTCACTGGCGCGTATAAGAGAACCCTCTGGCCAGTGCGCGCAATCGCGAGGGACTCGGCGTTGGCCATGCCCTCGAGCATCTCGACGTCGACCAGGTCGAGGACCCCTCGGGCCCGCGCCACTTCGAGGGCCCAGGTCAGGTGGAAGAGGTTGTGGCTGGCGATCCCCACGCGCACCGCGCCGCCGTGCTCGGCGCGCAGCGCCGCGTCGACGAGCCGCGAGTAGCTGGCGTCGACGTCGGCCTTGGTGCGGTAGGGAGCCCGAGACCAGCCGTGCAGCTCGGCCTCGGCCGACTCCATAGCGAGGTTGGCCCCCTTCACGAGACGGACCTTGATCGTGGCGCCCGTTCGCGCGTGGCGGACCTTCGACCATCCCACGAGGTCGGCGAACACCTGGTGGGACTCGGGCAGGTAGGCCTGGAGCACGATCCCGGCGTCGACGGACTCGAACTCGGTCTCGTCGAGGACCGACGTGAAGGCCGCCACGGTCAGCTCGAGGTCCCGGTACTCCTCCATGTCGAGGTTGACGAAGGCGTGGTGGGCCTCGGCCTCGCGATAGAGCCGGCGCATCTTCGCGGTGACCCGTGCGAGCGAACCAGCACGGTCGAGGGTGATGATCTGGCTGACGACGGCCGAGAGCTTCACCGACACGTAGTCGATCTCGGGGCGCCCAATCATCTCCACGACGCGGCGCAGCCGCTCGTCGGCCTCGCCCTCGCCGAGGACGGCCTCGCCGAGGACGTTGACGTTGACCGCCACGCCGTCACGCCGTCGGCGAGCGAGGTGCCGGCGCAGTGGCTCGGCCTCGGCCGGCAGAATCAGGTCGCGCGAGAGCCGTCGGATCCGTCGGTGGACCAGTCCCACGACTGGGGCCGGCACGGCTTTCGAGACCGCGGCCAGCAGCCGTAGTCCGGTCGCGTTGACGAGGCCGAAACCCTCGACGGACGACGCGCGGGCGGCCCGGCGAAAGATGCGGATGGAGCTGCGCACCGAGTGGATGCGCATGACCTCGTCAGTCAGTGTGATGGTGACCTCGAGGGCCCCGGGATCCTTGAAGAGCCTCGAGAATCGACGACGGTTGGCCCTTTCGGCGCGGTCGCGCAGCTCGTCGGAGCGCTCGATCAACTCCCGGGTTTGGGTGACCGAGGCCTCGGCGAGGACGTCGATCGACCGGTCGGTAGGGATATTCGACATCACTTACTCCACTTCGTTCGCGCAACGCCCGGTCGTGCCCTAGCGAGCGCGCATCCGGGCCACCACTTCGTCGACCACTTCTGAGGTCGAGGCCTGTCCACCGAGGTCGAAGCTGCGCACGCCGTCGAGGGCCGCGCCGAGGGTCGCCTGGCGCAGCGAACCGGCGACCTCCACGCATCGCTCGTCGCCGTGGTGGCCCGCGTGCTCTAAGACCGCGGCGCAGGCGAGCAGCATCGCCATCGGGTTCGCGACGTTCTTGCCCTCCAGCGAGGGCGCCGTCCCGTGGGGCGCCTCGGCCATCGCCGCCGTCGGTCGAAGGTCGTCGTCGAGCGCGAGCAGGATCGACTCAGCCCCCGCGATCGATCCGAACATCGCCAGCACCAGGTCACTCAGGCAGTCGCCGTCGCGGTTCAGCGCCGGGATGACCGCGGTCTGCTCCCACTGCTCGGTCATCAGGCCCGCGTACGCGGCGTCGATCAGCATCGGGTGGTAGTGGACGTCGGGGTGGCGGGCGGCCGCCTGGTCCATCTCCTCTTTCAACATGCCCTCGTAGGTCGCCGAGACCGTCCATTTGGGTCCGCCGTAGACGAGTCCGTCCATTGAGGCGGCGGTGCGGAAGGCGAACTCTGCGACCGACCGGCAGGTGTGGCGGTCGATCCTCTCGGTGCGCCACGCCGTCTCGTCGATCGAGCCGGCCCCGCCTTCGCGGCCCTCCGAGGCACCGTAGGCGTCGCCGACGGCCATGCGCACGACGACGACGGGGTGGGTCAGGGGGACAATCGGCGACACTCCGGGGATCCGTCGTCCGGTACGCACGATGACTTTGCCGTCGACGCCCTCGCGTAGGATCCGATTTGGCGAGCCGACGCCGCCGATCTCGGTCGGGGTAATGGTCGCGGCCTTCAGGCCCAGTCCGGTCTCCACGATCGCCGACGCCGCGTCGCGCACCACCTGGTTGTTGGTCAATCGACGGTTCCCGAGCGAGAGGTCGAAGCGCACCAGGTCGACGTCGAACCCGACGACGCTCGGTTCGAGCACCCGCAGGGACTCCTCCAACAGCTCTTGACCGGTCTGGTCGCCTTCGCACACGACGATGGAGGTAGTGGGCATCACTTCAGGTTACCGAGTCGCCCACCAGGTCGACGGGGGACCCGCCGGGCCTGCTCGCCCGATTCAGGCGGCGGCGCCTCGCTAGTGTGCGACCGTGACGTGGTGGCGCGACGCCGTGGTCTATCAGATCTATCCGAGGTCCTTTCGGGACTCGAATGGCGACGGTGTCGGCGACCTGGCCGGGGTGCGCCAGCAGCTCGCCTACCTCGTCTGGCTCGGCGTCAACGCGCTCTGGCTCTCGCCGATCTACCCCTCGCCGATGCGCGACTTCGGCTATGACGTGTCGGACTACTGCGACGTCGACGCGGTCTTCGGCTCGCTCGAGGACTTCGACGCCCTGGTCCGCGAGGCCCACGAGCTCGGACTGCGCGTCATCCTGGACTGGGTGCCGAATCACACGTCGGACGAGCATCCGTGGTTCGTCGACTCGGCGTCATCGCGTTCGTCGCAGCGTCGTGACTGGTACG
>JAYVZV010000079.1:0-34674 GCA_043782995.1 Acidimicrobiales bacterium
AACGTCACAAAGTTCGACGACGTCGACCGGCCGGGTCGCGGCTTCGTCATGGGGACGCTCCGACTCGAGAACCAGACGCTCATGCTCTTTAACGGCGGGCCGTTCCACGCCTTCAACGAGGCGACGTCGCTGCTGGTGTCGTGCGAGGACCAGGGGGAAGTCGACCACTACTGGTCCGCGCTCGCCCGCGGTGGTACGCCGGGCCGCTGCGGATGGCTGAAGGACCGCTTCGGCCTCTCGTGGCAGATCGTTCCCCGGCTGCTGGGCGAGCTGATGTCCGACCCCGACGCGCAGCGAGCGACTCGGGTACGCGACACGATGCTCCAAATGGGCAAGATTGACTGCGCCGCTCTCCAAGCGGCCTACGACGGCTGAACCCGAGCCCCGGGCAATCGGGCGACGGGGCTGGGAGAATCCGCGGGTGGGCGAGGACGGACCTGATTCGAAAGTGGCCGGCGCGGGTCACGCACGCGACGTCGTGGTCACCGAGAGCCGAGCGGCGAACGTCGGGGCGCTGAGCGTTCGTCGTCTCCTTCCGACGAGGGGTCGGCGAATGGTGGGCCCGTGGTGCTTCGTCGACCACGTGGGACCCGAGTCGCTCCGCCCGGAGCGCTCGATCGACGTGGCGCCGCATCCGCACACGGGGCTTCAGACGGTCACCTGGCTCTTCAGCGGCGAGTTCTTGCATCGCGACAGCCTCGGATCCGAGCAGCTGATCCGACCGGGTCAGTTGAACCTCATGACGGCCGGTCGAGGCGTCGCCCACTCGGAGGAGAAGCCCGGGCTCACGAGTGGCCAGTTGCACGGTGTCCAGTTGTGGGTCGCCCAACCGTCGGGGAATCGCGACGGTGAGTCGGCCTTCGAGCACCACGCGGATCTGCCCCGCGTTGCGCTGGGGAACGCCACGGCCACGGTCATCATCGGCGCCTACGACTCGGCCCGGTCGCCGGCGCGACGTGACTCCGAGCTGGTCGGAATTGAACTGGACCTGCGCGTGGGTGACACGCTGGTCGCTCTCGACCCGAGGTACGAGTACGGACTCGTCGTCGCCACGGGCGAGGTGCTGGTCGACGGAGTGCTCGTCGCCGCGGGCCACCTGGCCTACCTCGACGTCGGACGCAGCGAGTGCCGACTGAGCTCGCTCGCCCCCGGGCGGGCGATGTTGGTGGGGGGCGAGCCCTTCCACGAGCGGGTGTTCATGTGGTGGAACTTCGTCGCGCGCACCGCCGACGAGATCGCCGAGGCGTGGTTGGCGTGGGCGACGAGCGACGAGCGGTTCGGAGCGGTCGCGTCGAGGTTCGCGCGGGTCGAGGTCGGCCCCCCTCCTTGGGTGCTCGCCAACCGTTGACGATTCTCAATGACGGACGGGGGCGGCCACGTCCGTCGCAGGGAAACACTGGCGATACCATGGAATTCTACTGGTCGGTGAGAGGTGTATGGAGCGCAAGCGTCGCGGTGAGAGCGAGCGCCTTCGGGTCCCCCCGCCGCTGATCAAGCGGAGGATCGCGTCGGGTCGTGGCGCGATGGAGCAGCCCAACGTGACCCCCGACGGTGAGGCGCGCCTCACGGCGCGCTTCTGGCTGGCGATCGTCCTGACCGGAGTTGCGACCGGCCTCTTCGGCGACCTCTTGATGTGGGTCCTGCGTCAGGCCGAGCACTTGGCCTTCCACTACCGCTCGGGCAGCTTCCAGGCCTCGGTCGAGGCGGCGTCGGCGACCCGGCGGATCGGGTCGCTCGTGATCGCGGGGGTGATCGGGGCGGTGTCGTGGTACCTGATCCGACGGCTGCTCTCGCGCGAGCACTCCGACGTCGACGACGCGCTGTGGAACGGCGACGGCGAGGTCTCGCCGCGTCGGAGCCTGCTGACGTCCCTCGTCTCGGAGGTCGTCATCGGTCTGGGCGCCTCCATCGGTCGCGAGGCCGCGCCCAAACTTATGGGCGGCGCGTCGGGCAGCGTGTTGTCGCACTGGTTCGGGCTCTCGCCGGCCCAGAAGCGGCTCCTCGTCGCGTGCGGCGGCGGAGCCGGACTGGCCTGCGTCTACAACGTGCCCCTCGGTGGCGCCATCTTCACCGCCGAGGTGCTCTACGGAAGCTTCGCGCTGCCCGTCGTCCTGCCGGCGCTGGTCACCTCGCTCGTCGCGACGATGGTCGCGTGGCTGTACCTCCCGAGCGCGGCTACCTACTCGGACATCCCGGCCTACCGCTTCAGCGCGTCGCTCATGGTCTGGTCGCTCCTCGCCGGCGTCGTCGTCGGCCTGTTGGCGGTCTTCTACGTCCGACTCATCGGGTGGGTGTCGAACTACCGGGCGAGGGGGGTGCACATCTTGTGGGCGATGCCGCTCGCCTTTCTCGTCGTCGGGTTGGTCGGCGTCACCTACCCGCAGTTGTTCGGCAACGGCAAGGACATGGCCCACCAGGCGTTCCTCGGTCTCGGCGGCGTCGGGTTGCTCTTCGCCCTTTTCGCCCTGAAGCCCCTCGTCACCGCGCTGACCCTGGGCAGCGGCGCGGCCGGCGGCGTCTTCACGCCGTTCCTCGCGACCGGTGCCCTGCTCGGCGGGTTCCTCGGGGCCGCGTGGGTGCAGCTGTGGCCGGGGACGCCGATCGGGGCGTTCGCCCTCGTCGGTGCGGCGGCGATGATCGGCGCTTCCATGCAGGCCCCGCTGGCGGGCCTGGTGCTGGTGGCCGAGCTCACTCACAGCGGCTTCTCCTTGATGATCCCGATGATGGTCGCAACGGCGATTGCCACGTTCCTGGTCCGCCAGATCGACGGCTACTCGATCTACACCGCACGCCTGCCGCGCCGCCACGGCCCGGACGACGAGGAACCGCCGATGATCTAAGCCGCTAGCGCGACGGGACTGAAAAGGGCGCACGATGACGGAACGGTCGAACGAGTTCCTCGTGGTGCACGACCGCCCCCATACCTTGCGGCGCCGATCGTTCGAGGCGCCGACCGAGAAGGTCTTCCTCGCCTGGACCGACCAGACGATTCTGATGGCGTGGTGGGACCCCTTCGATGTGACGGTCGAACGGCACTACGAGGTCTCCTTCTTTGACGGCGGCGAACGTGGTTGGGCCGAGAGCTTCGTGAAACTCGACGCTCCGCTCGCCCGACGACGCGCCGGTCCGCCACGTCGTTCGTGGAACAATGGGGTGGTGTACGTCCCCGCGAAGTTCACCGTCGACGACGAGGCCGCCTGGCAGATCGTGTCCGACGCCGGCGCGGGGACGTTCGTGATCTCGACGCCCGAGGGCCTGAAGGGCCTCTTCGTCCCGGTGATCGTAACCGCCGACCGGGCCACCCTCCTTGGCCACCTCGCGCGCGCCAACCCGTGGTGGCGCCACGTCGAGGACTCAATGGAGGTCCTCGGGATATTCACTACAGCGAGCGCGTACGTGTCGCCGTCGAACTACCCGAGCCGCCTTGAGAGTCCCGGGGTCGTGCCGACATGGAACTACGTGGCGGCCGAGGTCCGAGGACGACTGCGTGTGCACCACGACGCGGATTGGTTGGACGACCAGGTCCGCGCGCTCACCGATTGCTTCGAGGCACCTCGCTCTCCGATGTGGAGTGTGGACGACGCGCCGCCAGAGTACGTGGAGAAGCAGTTGCGGGAGATCGTGGGGATTGAGATCGACGTCGTCTCGATTGAGGGTAAGGCCAAGCTCTCCCAGAACCGTCCGGTAATCGACCGCGACACCGTTCGCGAGAACTTGCGCCACGGGACCCCCGCCGAGCGCAACGTCGCGCAGCGCATGTCCGGCGATGACTGACGTCGCGTCGCGTGTCCGCCGGGCGTCGGAGGTCGACTGGGCCGGACTGCGCGCGATCCGACTCGAGTCCCTGGCCGACACGCCCGAGGCGTACGGGTCGACCTACGAGGAGTCGGCGACGTGGACCGACGGACGTTGGCGCAAGGCGGCCGCCCACTGGACCTACTTCCTCGCCGAGCGCGAAGGGAAGGTCGTGGGGATGGTGTCGGGCGGCCTCAACGACGCGCACCCCGGAACGCACTGGCTCTACGGGATGTACGTGACGCCGAGCGAGCGCGGGACGGGGATCGCCACTCGCCTGGTCGACGCGGTGGTCGAGTGGGCGCGCGCTCGGGGCGCCACGCAGCTCCACCTGCACGTGACGGGAAGCGTCTCGCGGGCTCGGGCCTTCTACGAGAAGGTCGGCTTCGTGGCGACCGGCGAGGTCCTCGACATGGACCGCGACCGGTCGATCACCCTCCACACGATGGTGCGCGACCTTGGGTGACGCCCCATTTCGCGTCGAACGGGTCCCTTCGCGCAAACTCCACGACCTGCGCCGTCGTGTGCTGCGTGGCGACAACCCCGAGGCCTTCGCGAGCGACCCGCGCGACGAACAGCCGACGTCGCTGCACTTCGGGGGTTTCGAGGGCGCCCGGCTGGTCGTCAGTGCCTCGTTCTTCCCCTCGACGGCGCCGATGAACCCGTGGCTCGCGTCCTATCAGCTGCGCTTCATGGCGACGGACTTCGATTTCCAGGGGCAGGGCTACGGGGGCCGGGTCCTTAGATTCGCCGAGGCCGAGTTGAGGCGTCTCGGCATCGAGCAAGTATGGGCCAACGGCCGCGACAGCGCCCTGGCGTTCTACATAGCGAACGGCTGGGCGATAATCGAGGGCTCCGAACACCACAGCGCCGAGACGAACCTGCCCCATACCTTGATCTTCAAGCGATTGGCCGGCGACCCCACGGCGGCCTAGTCGACATCCATTCACTAGTTTGATGGGATGCGCAGATACCTCCCCCTTATTGTCGTGGTCGTCCTGATCGGTGCGGGGGCCCTCACCTGGAGCCAGCTCCGCACATCTACGACGACGACCTCTACCTCGACGACCAAGCCCGTGCCCCACTATCCCACGGCCCCCCTGACCGGGCTCGTGGACCGGTCGAGCCAGTCGGTCAAGCGACCGGCCCTCCTCGTGAAGATCGAAAACACCCCCGACGCCCTGCCCCAGTGGGGCGTCGATCAGGCCGACGTCGTCTACGAGGAGATCGTCAACGGTGGTATCACGCGCCTGGCCGCGATCTTCAACTCCCAGGCGCCCGCCAAGGTCGGCCCCGTGCGCTCGGTGCGACCGACCGACACCCAGATCGTCTGGCCGCTCGGGGGGATCTTCGCGTACTCGGGTGGCGCGCCCTACGCCGTCGCCAGTATCTCAACCGCCCCCGTCAAGCTGATCGATGAGTCCCGCGCCGGTGCCGCGATGTTCCGCGACCCCACCCGCTACGCGCCGCACAACCTGTACGCGGTGGCCGCGAGGCTCTTCGCCCTGGGCGGCACGCCCGTCCCGCCGCCGGCGCTGTTCACCTACCGGAACGCCACGACATCGCCGATCGGGGCCAAGGTGACGAGCGTCGTCGTGCCGTTCCCCAGCCTCTATCCCGTCACGTGGACCTGGAACACGCTGACCCTATCGTGGGACCGGACCCTGTTCGGGGCAGCCGACGTCACCGGGACCCACGTGCGCGAGTCGCCCAAGAACGTGGTGGTGATGTTTGTCAACTACGTCAACGGCATCGGGACCCTGGCGTCCTACGGGGATCTGCAGGGTCACGGAGCCGCCACGGTCTTCACCGACGGACGGATGATCAATGGAACCTGGTCGAGGGGATCGTCCAAGTCCGACGTCGTCACCTACCAACGCGCGAACGGCAAGCCGATCACCCTGACGCCGGGACAGACCTGGGTCGAGCTCTTGGACGCGGGGGTGGCGCTCACGGTCAAGAAGTGACGGCCCGCTCCAGTCGCTCGAGGGTCAACTCCATCGAGTGGCGGTTCCGCTCGGGGAAGCCGAGCAGCATGATCGTAAAGGCCCAGGGCCTGTCGTAGTCGAACGATTCGGTGACCCGAGTGCCGCCCTCGACCTCGACGAGGTCGTAACGCCAGACGAAGCGTGCGAAGTGGTGCCACGCGATGCACCGTCCCTCGTCGAAGGCGACGACCTTGTTGGACGTCGTGTACTTCGCGCCGATCCTCATCGACATCGAGAAGCGCGCGCCGAGGAAGAGGCGCTCGGGCGCCCGAATGACGCCCGTCACCGATTCGGACCCGTCGAGGAGCACGTGCTGGCGCGGATCGGCGAGGACCTCGAATATCCGCGAGGCCGGCGCGGGGATCAGCCGGGTGGCCGACACCGCGCGGGACTTGGTCATTGGTCCAGCGTAGGGTTGTTCATTGAAGTGCGAAACGGAGGTGCCATGGAGTACGCGGAGCAGTTGATCGAGAGTCCCGACGGTCGGATCGTCGAGGTCGCGACGTTGGGCAGCCCCTCCGGAACGACGGTGTTCTTCCATCACGGGTCGCCGGGGTCGTCGTCGTCCGTCCGATTGCTCGAATCGCTGGCGACGAGCGGAGCCCTCCAGTTGGTCACGATGTCGCGCCCGGGCTACGGGCGATCGTCGCGTCGCGAAGGCCGAGACGTGGCGGCGGTGGTCGAGGACGTCGGCACGGTGCTCGACGCGCTCGGCCGCGACTCCTACGTGGCGGTCGGCTGGTCGGGCGGCGGACCACACGCCCTCGCCTGTGCCGCCCTCGACGCGCCTCGATGCGCGGGCGCGTGGTCGCTGGCTGGGGTTGCGCCGTTCAATGCGGACATCGATTGGACCGAGGGGATGGGTCCGGAGAACCTCGAGGAGTTTGCCCTGGCGCAAGAGGGCGGGCCCAGGTACGAGGCGCACATCGCCGAGATGGGAGAGCAACTCGCGGGGGCGACGGCCGACAACGTCATCGAGCTGTTCGGCGGGCTCTTGTCCGACGTGGACAAGGCGGCGCTCGCCGACGGCAGGCCCCGGGGTCTTCTCGCCGATGACCTCGGTCACAGTTTCGCGAACGGCTGGTACGGCTTCTTCGACGACGATCGAGCGTTCATGGCGGACTGGGGATTCGATCCGACGACGATTCAGGTTCCCGTGTCGATCTGGTATGGGGACGCCGACCTCATGGTGCCGCCCAGTCACGGCGCCTGGCTGAGCACCGCTCTTCCGTCGGCGACGAGGTACTTCTTCACGGGTGAGGGCCACCTCTCACTCGTCGCCAACCGAAGCGACGAGCTGCTCGACGAGCTGACCGGCGTGTCGCAGCCGTGATCGAACGAATGGACCAAGGAGCGACGTGCGCATAGGCAACCTCTACGGGCCCGACGCCACGTTCCTCGGGGTCCCGTCGGCCGACCCCGACCGTGGGGGCGAGTGGTCTGGCGCGGGCGCGGCCATTATCGGCGCGCCGTTCGACGGGGGCACCTCGCACCGCCCCGGATGCCGGTTCGGCCCCCAGGCGATCCGCACGACGGACTACCTGCCCCACGACGGCATGCGTCCGAGCCTGGCGCTCGGCGTGGACCCGCTGATCGAGCTCGGCGTCGTCGACCTCGGTGACGTGGAGATGCCCTCGGGCGAGACCGAGAGGTCGCTACGGCGCCTCGAGGAGAGGGTGACCGAGGTGGCGGCCGCGGGAGTGGTGCCGGTCATCCTGGGTGGCGACCACACGATCGCGCTGCCCGACGTCACCGGGGTGGCCCATCACGTGGGCTGGGGGCGGGTTTCGGTGATCCACTTCGACGCCCACGCCGACACCGGCGACACCCAGATGGGGTCGCTCTACGGTCACGGTACGCCGATGCGTCGACTGATCGAGTCGGGGGCGTGCCGCGGGGACCGGTTCTTGCAGATCGGTCTGCGCGGCTACTGGCCCGAGCCCGCGACGCTTCGGTGGATGACCGACCAGGGCATGCGCTCGTTCGAGATGGGCGAGATCGTGGCGCGGGGCCTCGAGGACGTGCTCACTGAGGCCCTCGAGATCTCGCTCACCGATTGCGACGCGGTCTTCTTGTCGGTCGACGTCGACGTGGTCGACCCCGGTTCGGCGCCGGGCACCGGCACGCCCGAGCCGGGGGGTCTCTCGAGTCGCCAGCTGCTCGACGCGGTGCGGCGCATTGCGATGGAGGCGCCGCTCGCGGGCCTCGACGTCGTGGAGGTCTCCCCGCCCTACGACCACGCCGAGATCACGGCCTACCTCGGGAACCGCATCGTCCTCGAGGCGCTCGGCGGCCTCGCGTGGCGGCGCAAGAGCCTGCGCGGCGAAGCGACGCGCCGCCCCGCGGACCCGTTGCTCTAGTCGTCAGTCGCGCATCGAGTCGAGGATCCGAACGACGAGCTCTTCGGTGGTGTTGGGGTGTAGGAAGGCCAGTCGTCCCACGGTCTCACCCTCCCACTTGGTCGGGGTGACGAAGGCGACCTGGTCGGCCAGCAGTTGGTGACTCCACGTGTTGTACTGATCGGCGGACCAGCCCTTGCGTCGAAAGAGGACGACCGACAGGCTCGCGGGGCGCACCATCTCGACGTAGTCCCGCTGGTCGATGAGCTCCTGGGTGCGCTTCGCCAGGTCGACGGCGGCCTGCACCGCGGTCTCGTAGGCGCGGGTGCCGTTGGTGACCAGGGAGTACCAGAACGGGAGCCCGCGGGCCCGACGCGAGAGGTGGATCGCGAAGTCCGAGGGGTTCCACTCGTAGTGCTCGTCGTCGGAGTGGAGGATGTCGAGGTAGCTCGCCTGCTGGGCGAGCACCTTGCGCGCGACCGTGGGGTCGCGGTAGATCAGCGCGCAGCAGTCGAGTGGGGCAAACAGCCATTTGTGGGGGTCGACGATGAAGCTGTCAGCGTGGCGGAGCCCCTCGAAGAGGTGACGCTCGGTAACGGAGAACATGGCGGCTCCGCCGTAGGCGCCGTCGACGTGGAACCAGAGGTCGTGCTCGCGCGCGAAGCTGCCGAGGCCCGCGAGGTCGTCGACGATGCCCGCATTGGTGGTGCCCGAGGTGGCGACGACGCCCACGACGGTGTCGGGCCGGGGGTCATTGGCAAGAGCGAGCTCGAGGCTCGCGCGGGTGAAGCGGTGGTCGTCGGTCTCGACCTCGAGGGGCTGGATGCCCAGCACGTGCAGGGCCTTGCCGATGCTCGAGTGGGCGTCGGCGGAGATGGCGAAGCGCACTTCGTGGCTGGCCAGGTGGGGCCGCTTCGAGAGTCCGACGTCGCGTCCGACGGTCAGGCTGGACAGGTTGCCGAGCGATCCGCCCGATACGAACGCGCCACCCGATCCGACGGGCATGCCCGCCAGGCCAGCGAGGTACTCGAGCGCCTGGTTCTCGGCCATCACCACGCCGCTCGACTCCAGCCAGCTGGTGCCGTTCAGGCCCGAGCAGGCGACGACCATGTCGAAGAGCAGGGAGCTCTTGGTCGGGGCGTTGGGGATGAAGGCGAGGAATCCGGGCGCGTCGATCGAGACGACGGCCGGCGCGAGGGAGTCCTTGAAGAACTCGAAGATCTTGTCGGGGTCGTGACCTTCAGGCCTGATGAAGCCGTCCATGCTCTCGGGCGCGATCGCGTGCAGGCTCCCGAAGTCCAGCGGCACCGGGTCCATCGAGAGCCGCTCGCGGCAGTAGTCGAAGACCTCGTTGGCGAGCTCGGCGTTGTACTCAAACATCTGGTGCCCCATTGCACGGCCTTTCGAATTTGGTCCCCATCCATCGTACGCACTCGCGTCCCCGTGTCGGATTACTCAGGTCAAAGAGGTCAATTCTGCGGAAGTATCATCGACTAATGGCATCGGCGCGCGTGGGCTACCTCGGTCCGGAGGGTTCGTTCTCCCACGAGGCCGTCGCGACCATCGACCGGGTTGACGCGGTCGCGTGCGACTCGCTGACCGATCTGTTGAGCGCCGTGGCCGACGGATCCCTGGACCAGGGCCTCGTCCCCCTCGAGAACGCAATCGAGGGGACGGTCTCGGCGACCATCGACGGGCTCGTCTTTGATCACGACCTCGTGATCGAGCGCGAGATCGTTCTGCCGATCCGGCTACACCTGTTGGCTCGAGCCGGCGTGGCTATCGGCGACGTCACGACGGTACGCAGCTACGTGCACGCGCTCGCGCAGTGCCGCACGTTCCTGCATTCGCTCGACGTGACGGTAGAGCAGACGACGTCGACGTCCCAGGCCGCACGCGAGGTCGCCGAGTCGGGTGAGCCCCTGGCGGCGGTCGCTTCGACGCTCGCCGGACAGTTGTTCGGCCTGGTGACGCTGGCCGCGGACATCGAAGACCACCCCGGCAACGCGACGCGGTTCGTGCTGGTCGGACGGGACTTAGTCGCCGCACCGACCGGCCACGATCGTACGACGATCGTGTGTTTTCAGGACGCGGACCGGCCCGGCTCCCTCTACGGCATCCTCGGACGTTTCGCTGCGCGTGACATCAACCTCACCAAACTCGAGAGCCGGCCCACGAAGCGCGGCCTCGGTGACTACTGCTTCGTCATCGAGTTCGAGGGGCACGTCGCCGACGACGTGGTCGCCGACTGCCTCGTAGACCTGCAGGCCCACCTCACTCGCGTCAAGTTCCTCGGCTCGTACCCGGTGACCGGAGACGAGGCGTCGGACCGGCGTGAGGAGGTCGTCGAGGCTCGCAAGTCGGCCGCCGAGTGGATCAAGGGCGTTCGCTCGCGCATTCGTCCCTAGTACGTCGTACCGGTGATACCCGTTATCGAATGAGGTCATCGGTAGGCTCAACGCATGAGGAGAAGACTCTTCGTCCTCCCTGGACTCTCCACCGTCGCGGCCGGTATCTGGCTGTTGTTGCGCAATCGCGCTCAGAACGGCGTGTGCAGTGCGACCTTCGCCACGACCTGGTCGAGCGCACTCAACCGGGTCTGCGCGAGCGTGTTCCTCTCCTATTTCGAGAGCTTCGCCGTGATCTCGTCGGGATTCATCGTCACCGTGTTGGCGATGATGATGATGAACCGTGGGAACAAGCGCTACAAGAAGGTCACCCGCGGAGCCATCGTGGCGGTGCCGCGGAGTTGGGGCGCTCCGCCGTCGCTACACCATTGAGCCGACGGAACCTATCCCTTCGGTCGAGTGGCGCCGCCGCGACGCTCGGCGCCGGCCGTTGACGTTGGACGAGGGTCAATGAGTTCACGAAGTCGACGATCGACCCCGCTGAGTCGACTCCTACAGTGGAGTGGGCGGCGTCGGTGAAGAGTCGATCGGGACTGCCCCCGACGATTCCGAGGAGACGGATGCGAGGCACCTCGAGAATCTCCCGGAGCGCGGAAAGGCACTCCGTGTTGATCGGCGTGGCGGCGGTGCTGGTCGCGGTACTCTCGACGACTGCGCCGGCCGGCTCGACCAGCACGACCACCACGACCACCACGACCAGCACGACCAGCACGACCAGCACAACCAGCACAACCAGCACGACCAGCACAACCACGTCACCGACTAGCTATTCGGTCGGCATCATGCGATGTACCTTCGTGGACCGCTCCCGTTCTACCGTCAACTATGCGACGGCCCCCCCTTCGCTGCTTGCCGGTCGACGTGTACTCCTCACCGAGATCCGCTATCCGACGACAACCGCGAGCCCGGGCCACGTCGAGAGCCCGGGCGCGGCCCCCGCGCAGGTTCTGGGCGGATTCCCGATGATCGTCTTCGCCCACGGCTACGACGTGACGCCCGACACCTACGCGTCGCTCCTGGACTTCTGGGTCCGTAGCGGCTTCGTGGTCGCCGCTCCCTTCTTTCCCGAGGAGAACCGCAACGCGGTGGCCGCGCTGCACAACGCCAACACTGAATACGACCTCTGGAACGAGCCGGCGGACCTCAGCTTCGTGACCCGCCAGATCCTGGCGGCGAACGCGGCGTCGACGCCTCGTTGCCCGCTCGTGCACGGGCTGGTCCTCGCCTCGGCGCTAGCCCTCGCCGGTCACTCTGACGGGGGAACGGTCGTCGGGATGCTCGCCTCCGCGACGGGCACGGATCCCCAGAGGACGACTTACGAGCAGTTGCGCGGGCATCTCGCGTATCGTGCGGCGATTGTGATGTCGGCCCAGGAGGACGGCCGCTCGCTCTACCGGTCGACGCTGACGCACCCGTTTCTATTGGTCGTGCAGAGCGCGCAGGACCACTGCAATCGCGCGAGTGGGGCGCTACGACTGTACCGGGACCTGCACCAGCGTGAAAAGTGGTTCCTCGAACTCATCCGCGCGCACCACCTGCCGCCCTACGACGGTGAGGACCCTTCGGCCTTCCAGGTGGTGGCCGGGGTGACCACCCGATTCCTGCAGACCGCGTTCGGGAACGCCTCGGCCGGTTCGAGCATCGTGTCCTTCGGCAACGCTCAACCCGCTCTTGCAAGTACGTACCTCGCCGGACGGGGTCCCACCATCGCGCCGCTCCCGCCGCCTTCGTTCTGCGGGCTCCACTGACCACACCGCCGTCTCGGCCCCGTCGAGGCGGTCGGACGGTCAG
The DNA here is from genome assembly GCA_043782995.1 of Acidimicrobiales bacterium. Taxonomy (GTDB): domain Bacteria; phylum Actinomycetota; class Acidimicrobiia; order Acidimicrobiales; family RAAP-2; genus RAAP-2. The sequence goes on from JAYVZV010000079.1 coordinate 12,322, forward strand.
ACCCGCTGGGAGAGCGAGTCGAGGTAGTAGCGGATCTGAATGGCGACCGCCGCCCCCTCGCCGACGGCCGAGGCGATCTGCTTCGTCGATCCGGAGCGCACGTCACCCGCCGCGAAGACGCCGTCGACGCTGGTGCGAAAGTTCGAGTCGGTGACGATGAAACCCCGGGCGTCCACCGCGAGCGTTCCGTCGAGGAAGTCGGTGTTGGGGTCGAGGCCGATGAAGATGAATGCGGCGTCGGTCTCGTGATCGGTCTCGACGCCGTCGCTCGAGAGGGTGAGCGACGCCAGCTTCCCGGCGTCGTTCGCGTTGAACGACGTGACCGTCGTGTTCAGTTCGACGCTCATCTTGGGGTGATCGAGGACCTTCTCTTGGAGAAGCTTGTTCGCCGTCAGCGTCGGCAGGGCCTGCACGACCGTGACGTGCTCGGCGAACTGGGTGAGGAAGAGTCCTTCTTCGAGGCCGCTGTTGCCACCGCCCACCACGGTCACGTCGTCGGCTCCACGGTAGAAGGGGCCGTCGCAGGTGGCGCAGAAGTGGATGCCGGCACCGATGAGGTCGGCCTCGCCAGTCGCGTCGGTGCGACGGTACGTCGAGCCGGTCGCGACGAGGACGGCCGGCGCCTGCACGAAGTCGCCCGTCGAGAGCTCGACGCGCATCATCGGGCCGTCGCGGCGTATCGACGTCGCCCCGACGGCCTGGAGGATCTCCACGCCGTAGCGCTCGGCCTGCTGGGTCATCCGCTCGGCGAGCTCGGCGCCGCCGACGCCGTCGGGGAAGCCGGGGTAGTTGTCGAATCGCTCCGTGACGCCAGCCTGGCCGCCCGGAGCCGAACGCTCGATGATTAGGACCCGGGAGTTCTCGCGGGCCCCGTAGATCGAGGTGGTGAGGCCCGTCGGGCCGCCGCCAATGACGACGACGTCGTACTCGTGGCTGGAGGCGACGCGCGAGAGTCCGATCCGGTCGGCGAGCTCGTCGTTGGAGGGCTCGGCAAGAAACGTGCCGTCGGGAAAGACGATGGTCGGGATGATGCGTTTGCCACCGTTGCGGGCCTCGACCTCGGCGCTCTTCTCGGGATGCTCCTCGAGGTCGATCCAGTCGTAGGCGACACGGTGAGAGGCCAGGAACTGCTTCGCGCGCCGACAGTCGGGGCACCAACTGGCCCCGTAGACGATCAGCGGTCCGTTCGAGGCGTTAGCAGTCGACGTCATCAGTTCAGTCTCAGCTCTCTTCTCGGAATTGGCGGTAGAGCTCCACGAGACCCTCGAGAGTCTCGGGGGTGAGGTCGTCGGGCGAGACCCTCCCGCTGGCGGCGATTGTCGCGCGCACCTGGTCGAGGTAGGCGTCACACGCGTCGCAGGCGGCGAGGTGCCGCTCGAGGCGTCGACGGTCCCGACGGCTCAGGGCGCCGTCCAGATAGTCGCTCACGAGCTCGACTGCCTCTCGGCAGACCAGTGGCGGCGCCATCAGTCTCATAATTCCGTTCCCTTCGTGGCGGCCTCGACGATCGCGCGCACCCGCGCTCGACCGCGGTGCAGGATCACGCGCACGTTGCTCTCGCTGAGACCCAGGAGACCCGCCACCTCTTCAGTAGACAGTCCTTCGACGTCGCGCAGCGTTACGACCGTCCGCTGGGGGTCGGCGAGCGACGATATCGCCTCGCGCACCCGTCGCACGAGCGCCTCACTGTCGTGGCGGAACTCGACGAACTCGGTGAAGGGGACCGGCGGGTCGCGCCACGCGCCGCCCTGGTCGAAGCGCGACGCGTTCACAGTCGAACCCGACGGGTTGGGGTCGACCGGAATCGTCCGGTGCTCTTTGACGGCGTGAGTTCGGGCCCGGTTGGCGCAGATGCGCAACAACCACGTCTTGAACGAACTGCGTCCCTCGAAGCGCTCGACACCCCGGATGACCGCTAGCCACGTCTCCTGGGCGACGTCCTCGGCGCTGGCGGCCCCGGCGACGTAGTAGCGCGCCACCTTCAACAGCGTCGAGTGGTAGCGCCCCACGAGTTCGGTGAACGCCGTTTCGTCCCCGCCCCGGAATCGGGCCACGAGCTCGGTGTCATCCACGTGCACAAGGTTACCGCTTGGCCCCTCGACGGGTCACTCGCCAGGTCCACCCCGATCGCTCGACGAGCGAAATCTCCTCGGGCCTGTGGCTCGAGCTCGAGGCAATCGTCGGCGCCGGCCTAAGCTCCTAGGTCGGACAGCGGAAGGTCGCCGCGATCATCATGATCGTGCCCGTGGTCATCCTCACCCATCCTCTCGAGGGCCCATTTCGCGCACCTCATCAACCTCCAGCCTGGCGTCGTCGGTCACGCGAGGTCTCATCTCGAGCACTACCGCAAGCCGCTGCTCTTCGAAGGCGGCAGAGTCGGTCGGGACGTCGGGCGCACCGCCGATCTGCTCGTGCCCAAGACGCGCACTTGGAAGTTCGACTGACCATCAGATCAACGGTCCACGCGTGGCGGGGGATTGCCAGAGCGCGGACCGTTGATCTGCGAAACCAGTTGGACGACTAGCTCGTCCAACTGTCGGTGACAGGCGACGTCGTCAAGGTAGCTGCTCCACCAGAGGCCGCGATGCCCGTGAGGGACGGCAACGAGAAGAAGGTGCCCTCGCACGCCGCCGGTGCGGCCGCCGTCATCGACGCGTCATTAGTGAGCGTGACCGTGAGCGGGTTATTAGCGTTGCCGCTGGCTCCGATGGTGAGAGCCGAGGTGAGCGTGTGCGCGCTACCCGACGATCCCGTCGAGAAGTTCCAGAGGACGTCGCTGGTTACGGTCGTGCAACCCGCTTGCGGCGTGGACAACGCGGAGGTGGTGAAGCCACCCGCGTAGGTCAAGTTGGTCGGCAAGTTGACGCCGGTCAGCGTGACGGGATACGCGTTGGGGTTGCTAATTGTCAATACGACGTCGCCATTCCCACCGGGGAAGAGCTGATTGACCGCCGCGGGCGAGGCCACCGCGGTGATCGTCAGGTTCTGGACGGTCGCGGACTGTCCCTCTCCAGATGATCCGCCGGTCAGGCCGACTATCCAGTTGGTGGCGGCGTAGGCGCCCCCTCCGACCAGGGCCATTCCGAGGAAGGCCGAGAGAATCCTCGGCATCCGTTTCTTGCCCGGTGCTGCGCGGACTGCCCGGCCCCCAGTGGTGGCCGCCGGATTCTGTACGTTTGAAATTCGATTGATTCGACTCATTATTTACCTTGCCCTTGTCTGTTGTTCGGTTATAAAAAATCTAATTGGGGGGTCACAACGACCTAGCACGATTACCTCAAAGAATGCACAACTTGTCGACAGGCAATGCCACCGAGACCGCCACGGTTTCCTGATCCAGGGCAGGATTTGCACCAATGCTGTGCACGTGGTCCCGGAACTGGCGATGGTCAAGTTGCGGCCGTTGGTGCCGCTTACGGCGGCCGGTCGGGTGCTGGCAATGGTGGTGCCGAAGAAAGCCCCGTAGGTCGACTTCGCCTCCCGGCGGTAGAACTTATTACCCGTCAGAGGCATAGGTTTCGGTGACCGTCAGCGCAGTTCCCACCGACTGTGTGGTGTCGACGGCGAAAGTTCCATTCACCGCCGATCTGACCAGGACCTCGTATCCGGTGACGCCAGTTCCGGCCGTGGCCTAGTTCAGTACGGCCTCTGACTTGACGAGGACACGCGGGCCGCCGTCCACGTCACCGGGTTTCCCGTGGCCGTCGTGATCTCCGGGGGAGACGGCGATTCGCCACTCGGTTCGCTCTGAAGCGGCAGTGTCCAGGTAGTGGAAGCACCAACGAACTTGGAGCTGGCGAGCACCAGTAACCCGGCGCCCAATGCCAAGGGGCTCAGAGTGACCAAAGAACCGCTCACCCATGTGGAAGAGGACAAGGCGCCTCGAGGGGAGCCCCGCCGGCGATAGTTATGAGGTCGTCGTCGTGCCCGAGGGTAATCATCGTCATGTCCCGAGGTGAGAGCGGCCACCGGACACCTCGGGTGACCGGCGCACGATGAATGACTATTCCGATTAGTTGAACCACTCGAAAAGTCCGCCCCCGCAGAGTGGCCACCTTGAAGAAGAAAGGCGCGGGGGAAGGTCTAGAGGAGATCTTGGTCAAGACACCGATCGAAACTCAACCTGAAGTGTGCGGGCCGAGATTCGGTTCGACATCGTTTGGCGGAGGGAGTGGGATTTGAACCCACGGTGGGCAAGCCCACGCCGGTTTTCAAGACCGGTACATTCGGCCGCTCTGTCATCCCTCCGAGGGGGATTCTAGTAGTGACTACTTCTTCTTGTGGAGACGGGCCCGTCCGGCGTGGTCGAGCACGACCTTACGTAGCCGCACCGACTTCGGCGTGACCTCGACGGCCTCGTCGTCGGCGATGAACTCGAGCGCCTGCTCGAGCGAGAAGATCGTCGGCGGCGCGATGCGCTCGGTGTTGTCGCTGCCCGAGGCGCGCATGTTGGTGAGCTTCTTCTCCTTGGTGGGGTTGACGTTCATCTCCTCGGAGCGTGCGTTCTCGCCGACGATCATGCCCTCGTAGACCTCGACGCCCGGTCCCACGAACAAGACGCCGCGCTGCTCGAGATCGAGCAGCGCGTTGCCGGTCGTGTCGCCTCGGCGGTCGGCGACCAGCACACCGCTTTGGCGCAGGCGGATGTCGCCGAACCAGGGGGCGTAGCCGTCGAAGTTCGTGTGCATCATCCCGCCGCCGCGAGTCTCGGTCATGAACTCGGTACGGATGCCGACGAGTCCCCGTGCCGGGATCCGCCACTCGAGGCGGACCCAGCCGGTGCCGTGGTTGACCATGTCGGTCATGGTGCCCTTGCGGGTGGCGAGCAACGTCGTGACGGCACCGACGTACTCCTCGTGGACGTCGATCGTGACGTGCTCGAGCGGCTCGTGGACCTTACCGTCGACGAGCTTGGTGACGACTTGGGGCTTGCCCACCGTCAGCTCGAAGCCCTCGCGACGCATCGTCTCGATCAAGACGGCGAGCTGCAGTTCGCCGCGGCCCTGGACCTCCCAAGAGTCGGGCCGCTCGGTGTTGAGGACCCGCAGTGCCACGTTGCCGACCAGCTCCTTGTCGAGGCGGTCCTTCACCATGCGCGCGGTGAGGAGCTTGCCCTCGGTGCCCGCGAGCGGTGAGGTGTTGATGCCGATGGTCATCGAGAGGCTGGGCTCGTCGACGTGCAGGGGTTCGAGCGCGATCGGGTCCTCGGGGTCGGCCAGGGTCTCGCCGATGGTGATGTCGTCGAAGCCCGCAACGGCGACGATGTCGCCCGGACCGGCGCTTTGGGCCGGGACGCGCTCGAGCGCCTCGGTGATGAACAGCTCGGTGATCTTGGCGTGCTCGATCGTCCCGTCGATGCGGCACCACGCGACGCGCTGGCCGCGCTCGAGGTTCCCGTTGATCACCCGGCATAGGGCGAGGCGTCCGAGGTACGGCGAGGCGTCGAGGTTGCAGACCAGGGCCTGGAGGCCGTGGCCCTCCTGGTACTCCGGCGCCGGGACGTAGTCGGCGATCGTCTGGAAGAGCGGCGTGAGGTCGCCCGAGGTGTCCGTCGGGTCGAGCGAGGCCCAGCCCTGGCGGGCGCTGGCGTAGAGGATCGGGAAGGAGATCTGGTGCTCGTCGGCGTCGAGGTCGAGGAACAGGTTCTCGACCTCCTCGACGACCTCGGTGATTCGGGCGTCGGGGCGGTCGACCTTGTTGATCACCAGGACGACCGGGAGGCGCTTCTCGAGGGTCTTGCGCAGCACGAAGCGGGTCTGGGGCAGGGGCCCCTCGGCGGCGTCGACCAGCAAGACGACCGCGTCGACCATCGCCAGGCCCCGCTCGACCTCGCCGCCAAAGTCGGCGTGACCAGGGGTGTCGATGATATTGATCGTGAGGTCGTTCCACTTGACGGCCGTGTTCTTGGCGAGGATCGTGATGCCCTTCTCGCGCTCCAGGTCGCCCGAGTCCATGACCCGGTCGGTCAGGGCCTCGTGGTCGGTGAACGATCCGGTCTGGCGCAGCATCTTGTCGACCAGGGTGGTCTTTCCGTGGTCCACGTGGGCGATAATGGCGATATTTCGAAGGGAAGAGCGCAAGGTCATGGCCCAACCACGCTAGTAGGCGTGGCCCTTCTGCAGAACTTAGGCCGCTCGTGGCGTTCTAAGTCGACGCTGCGCTACCGCCGTTCGCACGAGATCGCGGGCCCCGGCCCGCAGGTCGTCCATGGTGCCGTCGACGGCGAGGCAGACGCCCGCCTCGGGCCAGAGCCCGATGAACCGAACCGGCGCGAGGCCGGCCGGGTGGGCGAGCGTCTCGGTGGTGAGGTCGGCGCGAAGGCCTGGTCCGGCGCTCTTTCCCGGAGCACCCGAGCGGACCCGCAGGACGATGCGGTCCCCGTCACGCGCGACGACGAGGTCGCGTCGCGCCCGCAGGGTCGTGCGTCCGGCGGCCACGTCGTAGTAGGCGTCGGACGGGGCCACGGTCCAGGGCCGCGCGATCCCCGCGGCGACCTCGTCGAGTTGCGTGGCCCAGTTGACCGCTTCCGCAGTGACGATGCCGACGACCGGGTCGCTCGAGGAGGCCAGCCAGTGCGCCATCGATCCCGGCGGTGCGTAGCCCGCGGCCGCGCGCAGCAGCTGCTCGGCGACCTCGTCGCGCACGGCGTCGGTGAGCGACGTCGCGCGGCCGGCCCGGCGGCGCAGCGCGCCGTTGCCCAGCGCCCGACGGCTGGTCGCCGGGGACCAGCGAAAACCGCCGGCCGGCCGTCCGGCCTGCTCCACGTTCCAGGCGTCGAGACGGCGGTGTCCCGGGGTCGTCACCGCGCGGAAGCGCGCACTGAGCGACCGGCGATGGTCGTCGGTGAGCGTGACGGTGTGCTCGGGCGCCTCCGCGACCAGGCGATCGATTTGGCCGGGGACGAGGCGACGGTGAAGGAGTGTCGTCACCGCCGGCGCCACTCGTCGCCGACGCGCTCCACGACCTCGTCGACGCTGCGCGCCAGCAGCTCGTGGTCGACGTCGCGCACCCAGAGCTGTCCCGTGGCGGTCGAGAAGGCCGACGTGCGCAGCGGCACCGTCGAGGTGCGCAGCGTCTGGACGAGCGCGTGGTAGCGCATGGCGCGCTCCGCGCCCTCGCCGAGCGGCGCCGTCGTGACGTCGAACAGGACGACGGAGGCGACGTCGCGGTCGTCGGCTCCGATCATGAGGTCGACGACGTCGCGCAGCATGACGCTCCCGCCGGCCAGGGACTGGGCGGCTCGCACCGAGCTGCGGGGCATCCAGTGACCGGGGACGGGGCCGAGGGCCCTCGTCAACGTCACGCCGTGCGCCTCGACGTCGGTGGCGAGCCGGGCCCGCTGGTCGGCGTCCATCTGACCGAGCACGCGACGAGACTCGTCATCGCCGACCTCGGCGCGCCACGCGCCCACCGCGTCGTCGAAGGGTCGCTCGACGCTCATCCCCACACTTAAGAGTCGCAGGACCTCGTTGACCAGCATTCCGCGTAGGCGGCCCTGGCCCGGGGTTGTCCGCTCGGTCGTGGGACCGACGCCGCGCAGCGAGGCGGAGCGCACCACGATCGGGGGTGTGGCGCGTGCGCCGCCGAGGACCTGGAAAATACCGTCCTCCAGCGACGCACGCAGTCCGGCCGCGCTGGCGTGATCGGCGCGAGGGCGTTCCGTCCGGTCGCCGCGCAGCGCGTCGACCACGTTGACGGGGGAGTCGAGCAGCGTGGTCATGGAACTACTCTTGCGTCACCCTGTGACACGACGTAGCGTGACGGCGTGTTCATCGCGGTCTTCTCGTTCTTCGTCGCGGCCACCCTGGTGCTGATCGTGCTGACGATGCGCTGGGCGATTCGCCGAGACCGCGAACGGCGCGCCGGACCGACGGGCCCCCGCGGACCGAGTTAGTCCTTCAGGCGCCCCTCGAGATCGCGCAGCGCGCGGTCCAGGTCGGCGATGGCGCGCTCCACGACCGCCATTCGGTCCTTCAGCGCGGCGTCGAGTTTCTCGTCCATCAGCTCGTCGACCCGCTGGTCGACTCGCCGGTCGACCTGGTCGCGCAGACGCGAGTCGAGGGAGTCGACAATCGGTTGGGTGAACTGCTTGACCCGGCTCTTCAGGTCCTGGGACCAGTCGTGGCCGGGGTCGGTGGTGTCGCTCATGTGAACACGCTACGTCTAGGCCGGGGGGCAGTACACGCCGGCGTTGAACTGCAGCGTGTTGAACTGCCCGGCCCACGGTGGATTGAGCAACGTCGACTCCTGGGACTTCAGCAGCGATTTGGGAGTGCACGAGGCGGAGAAGGAGATGAAGCCGCGGATGTTGCTGCCGCTCGCGCCCGCGACCGGGATCGGCCCGCCGTTGCCGAAGGCCACCGCGACGAACACCGGCATCGACTGGGTCGAGAGGCCGTAGTTGCGGTACTCGGACTGGGACGCGTAGACGCCGGCGTTGAGTGACGGGTCGACGGAGGTGACGCCGGCCGCCCAGCCCGAGAGCATGGCCTTCCAGTAGGTCGCGTAGCGAGCGATCGTGGCGCTCGAGGAGCCCCCTGGCGCGTCGATGCCCGAGTGGTTGTCGGGGTAGCCCTCGGGGTCGAAGATCACCCAGTCCGGCTTCAGGCCGACCCCGAGCGTGCGGTACTGATCGATCTGTTTCGCCACCCAGGCGCCGGAGGCGAGGCCGTGGTTGTAGAAGGAGGTCGTTGTCTGGGGCTCGGAGGCCAACGCGCCGCTCACCGTCCAGAACGAGAGCCAGGTCACGCGCTTGTGCGAGTTGTAGATGCTCTGGCCCATGAGAAAGTCCGGCGACGAGGCGACGCTTCTCGTCGAGGTGAAGCCGACCCACGGCGCACTCTGCGTACCGAGCCCGCCGGTCTCGCTGATGATCGGCCAGCCGTCGGTGATGGCCTGGCCCCACTTGGAGGAGGGGATGGCGTAGACCCCGACGCCCTGGGGCGGCGGCGAACTGACGCCGGCCGCGTAGAGCGTCAGCGTCGAGCCGCTCCGCAATCCGGCGACGACACCACCGACCGTGCGTGCGGCACTGCCCGCCGTCACCGAGACGTCGGTGGCGGTCCAGGTCGGCGTACCGACGGGGTTGGTGAGTGCGAACAGGTCGCCCCAGTTCGCGGCCTGGCCGGCGATGGTCACTTGCGACGGGTTGGCGCTTAGAACGATCGAACCGCTGAGCGGCGGAGCCGAAGCCGCGGAACCGGTCACGTTGAGCGCGGTCCACACTGGGGGCCCGACGAGCGACACGTGGGCCTTGGCGCCCGACGCGGCCAGCGGCGAGGTGAACAGCTCGACCCCTCCCGCGCTCGTCAGCGCCGCGACGTCGACTTGCGTGGCCGTTGAGTCCATTGCGACGGTGCCCGACACCTTGGGACTTAAAGTGAGCGTCGTGACGTCGAGCATCGACCACGTGGCGAGGGTCGGTCCGGAGTTGGAGTAGACGACGAGGTCACCGTGGTTAGTGGTCGTCGCAAAGGTGGCGACGGCTCCGGGCAGGACGATCGGATCACTGGCGATCGCCGTCGCGACGGGCGTCGTCGTGGTCGTGACCGGCGGCTTGGTCGTCGTCGTCGTCGCCTTCAGCGTCGTCGTGGTGGACGACGTCGTCGTACCTGTCGTCGTCGTGGTCGTGACCGGCGGCTTGGTCGTCGTCGTCGCCTTCAGCGTCGTCGTGGTGGACGACGTCGTGGTGGGCGGATTGGTGGAGACGTTGCTCGTGCCCGCGACGCCGCCCGGCGCGCCCGTGACGAAGGGAACCGGGTGCCCCGAGGCCCAGCCCAGGGGGACGACTTCAATGGCGTTGGTCGCGGTCCGGTAGGCCACCGTCGCGGCGAGGCCGTTCACGAGGATGCTCGCCAGGCCGTTCGCCGCGACGACGCCGCTGAGCGCGGTGAGGTCCGTCGTGGCGAAGGCGCGCCAGGCCGAGTTGTGGTGCAGATTGTGCCAGAGCGGGCTAAGGGGATCGTTCTTGCTCAGCAGGATCAGGTGGCCGTTGGAGTCGACGTAGAGCAGGTCGACGTCACCCGACGGGTCGAAGAAGGGGATCGGGTCGGCCGCCGGCGTTGGCAGGTTGTTGCCCTGGGAGAGGTCGGTCCACTGGGCCGGACCGCCGGCCGTCTGGGCGAGGACGGCGAGGTCGCCGTGGTTCGTGCGGTAGGCGACGACTCCCCGGGTGGCGTTGTTCGCGGTATGGGGTCCGCCCAGCATGGTCGTGTGATTGATCGAGGACTCGAGCGACAGCGCGTTCCACGGCAGCGGTCCGGTCCCGGAGTCGACGAACTGGTAGATCGGCAGACCCTTGGGCACGGCCGCGGTGGCGCCACGCGACCAGGTACTCGCGAGAATGGTGCCGAAGAGCACCACGATCACGACGACCGCTGAGCGTCGAAGCTTCATTCGTGTCCTTTAAATGGGTTGAACCCCAATTCGTGGACCTCCACCGGTGACAAGTCTAGGGGTGGGGCCTCGAGCCCCTCGGTCGTGACGATCTGACGTTGAATGTTACGTTCGCGTGACAATCGACTTCGGTGTCGACCCCACGCTCGCACCGACGACGTTGACGGCGCGCACGATGACGCGGTAGCGGTGGCCCCTCACGAGGTTCGTAACGCGCAACACCGTCGAGCCACCCGCCAACGGGTACCACTGCGACCCGCCGTTGAGCGAGTACTGGTACGACGTGATCGCGCTGCCTCCGTTGCTCGACGGTCGCTTCACGTGCAAGATGAAGCCCGCGACAATTGCCCTCAGCTTCGCGATGCCCGGGCGACCGGGCTTCGTCGGCGCCGCGGCCGACGCGAAGACGATCGCCGTCGAGTACACGGGCCTCGAGGCGAAGCTGACCGTCACGTTCACGGGACCGGGAGTGTCCGTCGAGAGGCGGAACGAGGTGGTGCCGGCCCCGTCGGTGGTCAGTGCGTACGCCGCGCTGCCGGGGAGCGTCGCGCTCGACGGGTCGCCGTTGATGAGGACCTTGCCGGCGGCTCCGTCGCCCGAACCGGTGGCGACGACCGACACCAGGGCGTTGGCGAGCGCGCCATTGTTCGTGTCGTGGAACGTCGCGGTGATGGTCGCGCCGCGACCGTTCACCGGCACGGAGGTCGACGACGTGGTGAAGGAACTCTTGGAGGCGTCAAAGGGGGCCGGACAGAGGCCGGCGATGAACGCTCCGGGCTTGGGGCTGCCGAGTCCCGACGCCATGTCGTAGCCGGCGCCGGCGCTGAAGGACCCGACGCTGAAGAGGTCGTTGTTGCCCGATGTCACGTCGACGTAGCCGGTCGTCGCCATGGCGTAGAGCGAGGGGTTGATGAAGCCCAGGCGAGTGACGCCGCAGGTCTGGGCCGCGGTCGCCACGATCGCCGCGAGGATCGGCGCGCCGATCGACGTGCCGCCGATCGGGCCCCAGCCGTCACCCGCGCACGTGCGCCGACAGATCCCCGAGGCGGTGCCGGTGAAGTAGTTGATGAACCCGGTGTTGGGGTCGGCCATAATCGAGAGGTCGGGCACGAGGCGCGCGACCTCGGAAGGGTTGATCCCGGGAGCGACCTGCCACGAGGGGCGCGACCACAGGGCCGATCGCCCGCCGCCACCGGCTCCGGTCTGGCTCGAACCCTTGCCCGAGTTCCAGACGGTCTGGCTGAGGGGACTGGTGTTCCAGACGCTGAGGCCGCCGACGCCGGTGACGTAGGGCTGGGAGGAGGGGTCGTCGACAGCGAGGTTGTCGTTGGTGATGCCGTGGCAGTCCGACGACCCGTTGTCGCCCGCGGCCGACAGGATGGTCTGACCTTGAGCCGCCATCTGCTGGAAGATCGGCTGCTCGGCCGCGACGCCGCCGCTGGGATCGGACTCGCAGGTCCCCCAGGAGGTCGTGACGATCGTCGAGGAGTTGTCGTCGGCGATCGCCTGGTAGACGTCGGTCGGTCCCGCCGCGGAGTTCGGGCCTTGGTAGATCTTGATGGCGGCGCCCGGGGCGAGCACGGCCGCCTCCTCGACGTCAAGGGTCGCCTCGTTGTCGAAGCTACCGATGGACCCGCCGTCGACCTTGCGGACGGTGAGCGACGGGCTCAGTCCGTAGCAGCCCAAGTAGACCGCGACGTCGGCCGGGTCGTAGGAGCCGAGTTCGTAGGCGGCGATCGTCTGGCCGACGCCCGTGTTGCCGGCGGCCCACGCGGCACTCAGTCCGTAGAGCTGCGCCTGCTGGAGCGCGGTGTAGCCGCCCAGGGAGTTCGGCGTCGTTCCGCCCTGGCTGCCGGCCGAGAGACAGCTCGTCGGCGTTGTGGTTGAGGAGGTCGCGCGGGGCTCCACGAGGTTCGGGGTGGGCGCAATGACGCTCGACAGGCCGGCGACGCCGGCGACGTCGTGGGCGATTGCGACGGGCAGCGTGGCGGGACTAGTGAACTGCGCCACGAGGAGTCGGTCGGCGCGACGGAACGTGGCGACCGGCGTCGCGAAGGCGTGCGCGATGTCGTTGGTTGAGCCGCTCAGGTGCAACACGATGCGACCCTCGCTGAGCGCCCCCACGTGCAGATGGAAGCTCGTGAAGTAGGTCCGCACCGCAGCGACGGAACCGCGCGAGGCTCCGAAGCGCGTCGCGAACTGCGACGTCGTGAGGAAGCGGCGGTAGTTCGGCGAGGCGGGGTCGGAGAGGCTCGCGATGTACGCGGTGAGCGAGGGGCCGCGAGCGCCGCGAAGCGTTACGTCGAAGGTGGTGGTGATCGACCGGTGGACCACGGTGTCGGTGACGGGGATCGGCGACGAACCGGCGACCGTGACGCGCGAACCGATCGCGACGGCCGACGACGGCAGTGCGAGGCCGACCAGGGCGACGCTGAGGGCGAGCGCCGACCAGAGTGAACGAGGGAGTCGTCGCATGCGCTCAGCCTACGAAGGGCCCGGCCGTGGGGGTCCGGCAACCCCGAGAGTTGTGAAAACTGTTAGCGAATCTTTACTTGATCGCGTAGCCGGCCGCGGCGTAGCGCGCGGTCAGGTCGCCGCACTCAGCGCAGACGGCCTCGGGCACCAGTCCGGCCCGGATCAGCCAGCCGAAGATGGTGCATCCCACGCAGTAGCCGAGGAAGCCCTCGAGCGACGAGCCGCCGATGAGCAGTAGCAGGATCCAGCGGGCGTAGGCCCATCCCGCGGTGAGCCACACGATCGTGGCCGTCAGCGACATGACCAGTCCCAGGGTCTGAGCGAAGCGCTTGGGTGGGCCGGGCACGAACTTCTGCCACGAGGTGAGCCGTGGCGCGGCGACGCGCACGGCGAACTGGCCGAGCGGGGAGATCTTGGGGCCGGCGGCGACTCGCGCGAGGAACCCGTAGGTCAGGGGGATGAGCAGCCACGCGGTGTTGGTGGCGAGGGCGACCACCGACATCGTGAAAACGCCCAGGGCAACGGTGCGCGCCGCGGCGTCATTGACCGGGTTGGGGAACGAGAAGAACTTCTTCATTGCATCAAATCTTATCGGAATAGTCAACTATTCGCAACGGCTTTCCCCGAACCTGGGGCCCGCTAAACCGAGGTCGGCGGGGAGCCTCGCGATCGAGGGGAAGCGGCGCTCGCCCGGGCCCCGGATGACGCGGCGGGGCCGCCGATCGGGCCGGCGTCGGGCCGGTGGCGGCGACGCCGGAGCGCTACAGCGACAGACGCACCGTGGTCACGACGCCGGCGGCGATGATGAGGACCCGCACGGTCGTCGGCGAGAGTCGCCGGATGAGCAGTGTGCCGAGCCAGCCGCCGATCAAGGTCCCGGCGAGCAGCATGTAGACGGCGCCCCACGCCAGGTCGCCGTGGATCACGAAGACGACCGCGGCGAGCAGGTTGATCACGATCGAGAGGACGTTGCGCAGACCCTGGAGCTCGTAGATGTCCAGTGGCAGGGAGATCGCCATGATGGCGAGGAGCAGGATTCCGAGTCCCGCGCCGAAGTAGCTGCCGTAGGCGGACGCGACGAAGATCCCGGCGAAGAGCGACCACCGGCGACCGGCGTGGGTGTGCTTGACGTGGGCGAAACGGCGCGTGATGACCGGGGCGAGGGCGAAGAGCACCGTGGCCGCGCCGACGAGCCACGGCACCACCGTCTGGAACTGGCTCGGCGAGCCCCGCAGCAGGAGAGCACATCCCGTTGCCGCCCCGAGCACTGTCGAAGGCAGGAGCGACCGGATCAGTTCGCGGTGCGGGGCCAGTTGGGCGCGAAATCCCCGGATCCCCCCGAGGTAGCTCGGCACGACGCCGACGGCCGCGGTCATATTGGCCTGGAGCGCGGGCACGCCCATGGCGAGCAGGGTGGGGAACGAGATGAAGGTGCCGCCGCCCACGATGCCGTTGGCGATGCCGGCGCCCACGCCCGCCAGGAGGAAGATGGCGAGGCGGGCCAGGTGGGGGACCGTCGCGATCATCATGCAAACTAGCGTAGGCAAAGTGAAATCTTGGCGAACTCAGCCGGCCAATGGCGGGACTTCGCGACTCGCTCATCTACCGTTGGCCCCGTGTACCTGATGACCGGCGAACTGATAATCCCGAGGGACGCGCCCAATGACCTCGTTCGGGCCGCCGGGGGCATCGTCACCCGCTTCGTCGCCGGGGGCCGCGTCGAGGTCGCCTGCATCTACCGCGAGACCCGCGGCGACTGGACGTTCCCGAAGGGCAAGCTCGACGATGGCGAGACTTTCGAGCAGGCCGCGCTGCGCGAGGTGCACGAGGAGACCGGCATGCGGTGTCACGTCGTGCGGTTCATCGGCACTACCAACTACACGCACCGCAAGGGCAAGCCCAAGATCGTCGCCTACTATCTGATGGCCGTGGAGCGAGGCGAGTTCGCGCCCACCGAGGAGGTCGACGAATTGGTGTGGCTGCCCCTCGAGCAGGTGCGGGCCCACCTGACGTGGGACCGGGACCAGGAGCTCTTCGACGTCGTCGTCGCCCTGCCCGAGGTCCGAGCGCAGGCCTCCTAGCGCACCCTCTCGAGGAAGGTCCGCGTTGACTCGTGGCGCGGGTTCGTGAAGACCTGCGCGGGGGTGCCCTGCTCGACGATCACCCCGCGGTCGAGGTACACGACCTGCTGGGCCACGTCGCGCGCGAAGCTCATCTCGTGCGTGGCTATCAGCATCGTCGTCCCGTTCTTCGCGAGGTCGACGAGGAGGTCGAGCACCTCCCCGACGAGCGTCGGGTCGAGGGCGCTGGTCACCTCGTCGAGCAGCAGGATTGAGGGTCGCATCGCGAGCGCTCGGACGATAGCGACGCGCTGCTGCTGACCGCCGGACAGTCGGTCGGGGAAGTCGTCGGCCCGGTCGCTCAGCCCGATCCGCTCCAGGAGCGTGCGGGCCTCGTCGAGGACCTCGGACCGCTTGCGGTGCTGGGCGCGCACCGGTCCGACGAGGATGTTCTCCAGCACGCTCAGGTGGGGGAACAGGTTGAAGGACTGGAACACCATGCCGATGTGACGGCGCACGAGGTCGGGGTCGATCCGCTCGTCGAGCAGGGACTGGCCGAACAGCGAGATCGTGCCGCCGTCAATCGACTCGAGGAGGTTGGCGCATCGCAGCAGCGTGGACTTGCCCGAGCCCGAGGCGCCGATGAGACAGACGACCTCGTGGCGATGGAGCGACAAGGAGACGCCCGAGAGGACCTCGTGGTCCCCGAAGCGCTTGACGACCGAGTCGAGTTGGAGGACGACGTCGCTCACGATCCCGCCAGTCGCCGGTTGCGGTCCCGGTCGATCAGGTGGTCGGTAAATCGGGTCATCGGGATGGTGAGGGCGAGGAACAGGAGCGACGCCACCACGTAGCCGCTGGAGTTGAAGTGGGCCGCCTGAAAGATGTTGGCCGCCTGGGTCGCCTCGACGGCGCCGAGGACCGAGACGAGGGCCGTGTCCTTCTGCAACGAGATGAAGTCGTTCAGCAGAGGGGGGATGACGGTGCGCACGGCCTGGGGCAGGATCACGCGTCGCATGGTCGTGGGGTAGGTGAGTCCGAGGGATCGCGCGGCCAGGAGCTGCCCGTGGGGGACCGAGTAGATGCCGGCGCGGAACACCTCGGCGACGTAGGCGCTGTAGGTGATGACGAGCGCCGCGCACCCGTAGACGGCCAGTGACTGGTTCGAGATGAAGCCGAGCCTCAGCCCCGGCACCCCGTAGCCAACCATGAAGACGACGAGCAAAATCGGGATGCCGCGAAAGATGTCGGTGTAGATCGTCGCGAGCAGCCGAAAGGGGAGCAGCACCGGCGACCGGCTGATCCGAGTCCAGGCGATGACCAGCCCGAACACGAGCACCAGCACCTCGGCGACGAGGAACATCCAGACGTTGGTGAGCAACCCCAGCCCGACCGAGCTGATGCCGTGGGCCGGGTCCCCGACGAAAGCGGCCCACATCTCGTGGGGGTTGAAGTAGAAGTACCGCACCGAGGCGCCGCCCGGCGCCACGTAGAAGATTGCGATGAGGCCGCCGAGTATGAGGACCGAAGAGACGATGCTCGCCCACAGTCCCCGACGGCCGGCCCAGAGGCGCCGGTATTGGGGCATGAAGAGACTGGGCGGGGCTTCGAACCGGCTCTCGTCGGTCGATAGCGACACGGCTCCTACGGCTTAATGACCGGCACGCTGGTGTAGATGTTCAGCCACTTGTTCTGCAGCCTCGTCAGCGTTCCGTTCATCTTCAGCGCAGCGATGGCGACGTTGACGCAGCTCACTAGCGGGTTGTTCTTCTGGAACAAGAGCCCG
This sequence comes from Acidimicrobiales bacterium, assembly GCA_043782995.1. Taxonomy (GTDB): domain Bacteria; phylum Actinomycetota; class Acidimicrobiia; order Acidimicrobiales; family RAAP-2; genus RAAP-2. Next base: position 29,038 of record JAYVZV010000079.1, read on the forward strand.
TAGTGCTCGCCGACGCTCGGGAACTGGCCGACCTGGGTGGCGTCGAGCTTCTTGTTCTTGTCGGTGATCTGCACGGACGCCATGTACTGACCGGTCGGCGTGTCGATCACCAAGCCGTCGATCTGTCCGTTCTGTAGGGCCGAAATCGCGTTGTTGAGCGTGGGGTAGACGCGCGCCGACTTCGTGGGCTGGAGGTGCTCGACGATGTAGAGAAGGCCCGTCGTGCCGATCTGGTCGCCGTACTGGTAGGTCTTGAGATCGCTCGGCGTGTGGTGCAGCACGATCCGGTTGGTCTTCAACGCGACGATGGACTGCTGGACGTCGTAGTAGCTCTTGGAGAAGGTGACGACCTTGGCCCGAGCCGCCGTGTAGGAGATCTCGTTGATGTCGAAGTCGAACTTCTTCGCGCCGGGCGTGTAGCTGGCGTTGAAGGGCTCGGTGACCCATTGGACGTTGGACTTGGCCACGCCGAGCACCGACGCGAGCGCGTAGACGAACGCGGACTCGTAGCCCTTGCCGTTGGAGGGCTGGTTGTTGACGAACCAGGGGGTGTAGGTGGGATTATCGGTCGCGACTGTCAGTTTTCCCTTGGCGTACTCCTGGGAGGCGATTGTCGTCTTGCAGGTGGCCAGTGAGGTGGCAGCGGCGTTCGCCGCGGGCCCCGAAGAGATCGTCGCCACGCCGATCGTCGAGAGACCCACGAGGCCGGCCAAGGCCAGTCGGAAGTTGCGCATGATATTCCCTTCAGATGCATGGCCACTAAGTGGTGAACGTCAGTGTAACGCTCGTGATTGACGCGATTCTGGGTTTGGTGGGTGGCGTCGGCGCCGAATCGAACGGTAGGCCCGGGAAAAGGCCTTTTCATATTGCGGGGGACCTCGCTTCACTAGGATGGAGCGGCTGGGAGAGGTGGGTGAGTTCGGTTTAAACCACATTCCTGCTAAGAATGCGGCCTGCGAAAGTGGGCCCGAGGGTTCAAATCCCTCCCTCTCCGCCATGACCACCGAGCGCACCGCGCTCGGTGGCGCTATTCGTAAGGAGAGGTTCGTGAGGTACTGGATCGAGACGCTCGGGTGTCCCAAGAATCACGTGGACTCCGAGAAGTTGGCGGGCCTCCTGTCGAGCCAGGGCTACACGCCGGCCGAGTCGCCCGAGGGGGCCGACCTGGTTGTCGCCAACACCTGCGCGTTCATCGAGGCGGCCCGCGAGGAGTCCATCGAGACGGTCCTCGAGCTGGCCGAGCGCAAGCGCAAGGACTCGCGACTCGTCGTCACCGGCTGCATGGCCGAGCGCTACGGCGACGAACTCGCTACCGCGCTGCCCGAAGTCGACCTCGTCGCCGGATTCGGCGTCAGCCTGTTCGATCCGCCGACCCCGGTCACGCTGCGGCGCCGGCCGGTCCCGTCCTTCGACCTGTTGAACCTGCCGCGTCCCGCGTCAGCGACGCCGTGGGCCTACGTCAAGATTGCTGAGGGCTGCGACCGGCGGTGCGGCTTCTGCGCCATCCCCACGTTCCGCGGAGACCAGCGCTCGCGCTCGACCGACGAGATCCTCGCGGAGGGGCGCTCCCTCGTCGAGGGTGGGGTGCGCGAGTTGGTACTCATCGCCCAGGACCTCGCGAGCTGGGGCCACGACCGACGGCGCGCTGGCCGGGGCGAGCCGGTCGAGGTGCTCGACGAGGGCGGCGCGCAGCCGCTGATCGAGCTCACTCGGGTGCTCGCTCGTGAGGTCGATCGGGTACGACTGCTCTACCTGTACCCCTCGGGGCTGACGGGCGCGCTGATCGACACGATCCTCGAGACCGGAGTGCCCTACTTCGACCTCTCGCTCCAGCACGCGTCGCGACCGATGCTGCGCGCAATGCGCCGCTGGGGTGACGGGAACCGCTTCCTCGAGCGCATTGCGGCAATTCGCGCCGCCGAGCCCGACGCGACGTTCCGGTCGTCGTTTATCCTCGGCTACCCCGGCGAGACCGAGGAGGACCAGCGAGAGCTGATCGGGTTCATCGAAGAGGCGCAGCTCGACTGGGCCGGCTTCTTCACCTTCTCCTCCGAGGAGGGTACGCCGGCCAACGCCATGGCCCGCCAGGTCCCCCACGAGCTGGCCCTCGAACGGCTGCGCGAGGTGAGCGAGATTCAGGACTCGATCACCGCCCGACGCCGCGATGCTCTGGTCGGCACGCGCCAGCGGATCCTCGTCGACTCGCCGGGCGTGGGCCGCAGTGTCCGCGAATGCCCCGAGATTGATGGCATTGTGATGGTGGAGCGCTCACTGTCGGTGGGGACACTGGTTGACTGTGAGATCGTGGCGAGCCACGGGACGGATCTGGAGGCGGTACAGGTATGACGAGCGGGCCCACTTACGGCGAGACCGCCCTCATGACCCCCGCCAACCTGCTGACGACTATCCGCCTGCTCGTCGCGCCCGTGTTCATCTACCTGATCATCGCCAACCGGATCTCGTGGTGGACGTCACTGATCGGGTTCCTCGCGGCCCTCACCGACTACTTCGACGGCATCGTGGCCCGACGCCACGGCACGACGAGATCGGGCGCGTTCCTCGACCCCCTGGCCGACAAGATCATCGTCCTCGGCGCGCTCTACGCGATCGTCCTGGCGCGACCACACGGACTGCCCGGCTTCATCGCCCCGGCCGCGATCATCACACTTCGCGAGATCTGGATGAGCGTTCACCGCTCGAGGGCCTCGAAGAGGGGGATCTCGATTCCCGCAAGCCCGCTCGCCAAGTGGAAGACCTTCGTCCAGGACTGGGCCATCGCCTTTTGCGTACTCCCCGTCACCGGCCATCACGTTTGGATCGGGATCACCACGATCTGGATCGCGACCGCCTTGACGCTCTACACCGGATGGCGGTACTACGTCGACGGCAAGCGGGTCGCGTCGTGAGGGTGGAGATCGTCGCGGTCGGCACCGAGCTGCTGCTCGGCCAGATCCCCGACACCAACTCGCAGTGGCTGGGCGAGCAGCTCGCCGCCAATGGTATTTCATCGCACTTCCACCAGCACGTCGGCGACAACCATGGGCGGATCGTCCTCGCGTTTCGCACCGCGCTCGCTCGCAGCGACGCGGTGATCGTCTGCGGCGGACTCGGACCGACCCAGGACGACATCACCCGAGCGGCGCTCGCCGAGGTCATGAACGTGGCGCTCGATCGCGACGAGGAGATTGTGGCGAGGATCCGCGCCATGTTCGGTTCGCGCGGGCGCACCATGCCCGCGAACAACCTGTTGCAGGCCGACGTGCCTCGGGGCGCCACGATCATTCCCCAGACCCGCGGCACGGCGCCCGGGCTCGTCTGCGCGCTGGGCCAGAAGGTGCTCTACGCCGTGCCGGGCGTGCCCTACGAGATGGCCGACATGTTCGAGCGCGCGATCCTGCCCGACCTGCTGTCACGTCAGCGTGAGGCTGGCGAATCCTCGGTGATCACCAGCCGGGTGCTGCGGACTTGGGGGGCGAGCGAATCGGGCCTGGCCGAGGCCGTGGCCGAGCGCTTCGAGGCTTTGGCGGGCGACGGACGCGTGACGATCGCCTTCCTGGCGTCGGGCATCGAGGGCATCAAGGTCCGGCTCACGGCGCGCGGCGACGACGCCGCGCACGCGGCGGCGCTGCTCGTTGACGAGGAGGCGCGGGTGCGCGCGCTGATCGAGGAGAGGCTCGGCGACATCATCTTCGGAGTCGACGACCAGTCGATGGAGGACGCCATCGCTACGCGGATGCTCGCTCGAGGAGCGACGTTGGCGGTCGCCGAGTCGATTACCGGCGGGCTGATCGCCAGCCGACTGGTCAATATCGCCGGCGCCTCGCAGTGGTTCCGCGGGGGTCTGGTCAGCTACGCCTCCGAGGTGAAGTTCGATCTCCTCGGAGTTCCCCGCGGCCCCGTCGTGAGCGCCGAGGCGGCCGAGGCGATGGCGGTCGGCGTGCGGACGCTGCTCAAGTCCGACGTGGGGCTGAGCGTCACCGGCGTGGCCGGACCCGAGGAGCAAGACGGCCAGGTGGCCGGCACCGTCTTCGTCGGCGTGGCCGTCGGCGACCACGTTGAGCACGTCGGCTTACGTCTGCCGGGCGACCGACCGCGCATCCGCTCCTACAGCGCCATCAGCGCCCTGGACGCCCTTCGCCGGACTCTCGACGGGCGGGGTTGAGGCGCCCCGACTGGTTGAATGTCGAACGGGACCATCGGAGGTAGGCGTGTCGAGCATGGAGATCAGAGTTGACCCGTCGGCGATGGGCCTCGACGTCGAGCGCCTCGACCGAATAAAGCCGCACTTCGACCGGTACGTCGACGACCGCCGACTGCCCGGCTGGCTGGCCACCGTCTCGAGAGGGGGCGAGCTGGTCTGGACCGGCAAGGGCGGGCACCGCGACCGCGAACGGGGCCTCGAGGTCACCGATGACACGATATGGCGCATCTACTCCATGACCAAGCCCGTCACCTCGGTCGTGGCGATGATGCTCTACGAGGAGGGCCATTTCGACCTCAACGACGACGTTGGTCAGTGGATCGAGGAGTTGCGTGAGCCGCGCGTCTGGGCCGGCGGCACCGCGACCGAGCCCGTGACGGTCCCGGCCGCCGAGCCGGTGCGGGTCCACCATCTCCTTAGCCACACGAGCGGGTTGACGTACAATTTTCAGAACTGCCACCCGGTCGACGAGATCTACCGGGCCAAGGGCTACGGCTTCCACTCGTTCCCCGAAGACGACCTCGCCCGTGCGGTGCACGACTACTGCTCGACGCCGCTGCTGTTCCAACCGGGTAGTCGGTGGAACTACTCCGAGTCGACGTCGGTCCTGGGCCGCTTGATCGAGATCTGGACGGGTCAAACACTCGACGACGTTTACCGCGAGCGCGTCTTCGAGCCGCTCGGCATGTCCGACACCGACTGGTGGTGCCCGCCCGAGAGGCAGGACCGCCTGGCGATGCTCTACGTGCCCAGTCGAGGCGAGTCGTTCCCGCACGCCACCTTGGCGAGCCAGGTGCTCGAACCGCACCGGCTGCACGACGGCGGCGGCGGCCTAGTGTCGACGGCGCACGACTATCACCAGTTCATGACCATGCTGCTGCGCGGCGGCGAGCTGGACGGCGTGCGCCTTGTCTCCCACCGGACCCTGGACCTGATGACCGAGAACCATCTCCCGGGCGACGCCGACCTCCAAGGGTTCGCGACGGGACTCTTCGCTGACGTCGGGAACGCGGGCATCGGTTTCGGCCTCGGCTTTTCCGTCATGGTCGACCGAATCAAGAACAAGAGCCTCATCTCGGAGGGTTCCTTCAGTTGGGGAGGTGCGGCGTCGACGGTCTTTTGGGTCGATCCCGACGAGGACCTGACGGTGAGCTTCTACACCCAGTTGCTGCCGAGCTCGACCTACCCAATCCGTCGCGAACTAGAGCAGCTGGTGTATCAGTCGCTTGTCGATTAGGGCAAGTTTCCGGGGGAATGTGTGGTGGGCTCGCCCCCTGGAGGGCATTATTGGGGGGTCGTCGGCAATCCTCTTTACGAACACTTGTTCGTAGTACCGTAAATGGCGGGTGGAGACCGACCGATGTCACAAGAGGTTCGTAGCGTTCCTCTCTTGACGAAGAACAAGGAGATACCAATGGCAACCGACGACCGCGCGA
>JAYVZV010000080.1:0-34643 GCA_043782995.1 Acidimicrobiales bacterium
AGCTCAACGACGGCCGAGTGCAACGAGTCGGTCGAGTACACCGGGGCCGAACAGCCTTCGACATAGTGAACCTGGGAACCCTCGTCGGCGATTATGAGCGTGCGCTCGAACTGGCCCATGTTCTCGGTGTTGATTCGGAAGTAGGCCTGCAGGGGCTGGTCGACCTTGACGCCCGGCGGGACGTAGATAAACGAGCCGCCGCTCCACACGGCCGAGTTGAGCGCGGCGAACTTGTTGTCGTTGGGCGGGATGACGGTCCCGAAGTACCTACGCACGAGATCCGGGTAGTCACGGCACGCCGTGTCCATGTCGCAGAACAGCACGCCGAGACGTTCGAGGTCCTCGCGGTTGCGGTGGAAGACCACCTCGGACTCGTACTGGGCGGTGACCCCGGCCAGGTACTTGCGCTCGGCCTCGGGGATCCCGAGGCGCTCGTAAGTGTTCTTGATGTCGTCGGGCAAGTCCTCCCAGCGATTCACCTGATTCTCGGTGGGCTTGATGTAGTAGTAAATGTCGTTGAAGTCAAGGTCCGGCATCCGGTCGGCGAACCAGGGCAGCATCGGCTTCTTCTCAAAGCGCTTGAGGGCGCTGAGGCGGAAGTCCAGCATCCACTTCGACTCGTTCTTAATCCCGGACATCTCGCGCACGATGGCCTCGTTGATGCCCTTCTTCGGCTTGAAAACCGGAATCTGGTCGTCGGACCATCCCAGCTGGTACCGGCTGAAGTCCAGATTGTCAACAGTCATCGCTCTCCTTTGGGATTAACCCTACGGCCATAGTACTAACTCGCCGGTCGGTTCTGCCACCAATTGCTGGCAGAGTGGAGCGGTGCCTACGCCCCCCACCGCCCCCCAACGGCCCTACGCCATCTTCCGACACGGCGACGTGCGCTCGGACCCCTACTACTGGATGATGGACCGGGAGGACCCCGAGGTCCTCTCCCACTTGCGCGCCGAGAACGAGTATCTCGCCCAGTCTTTCGCCCCGCTCAAACCCCTCGAAGACGCCCTCTTCGACGAGATCAAAGCCCGAATCGAAGAGACCGACATCTCGGTACCGGTGCGACGCGGCGCGTGGTGGTACTTCGACCGTACCCGCGAGGGGCTCAACTATCCCCTCAGCTGTCGCGTGCCGTCCCGGGGCGACGACCTGACGCCGCCGACGATCGATCCGACGACGACCCTCGAGGGGGAACAGGTCATCCTGGACGAGAACGTCGAGGCCGGAGACAGTGACTACCTGTCCGTCGGCGTGCTCGCCGTGAGCCCGGACGACTCCTGGGTCGCCGTCGGCACTGACTTCGAGGGCAACGAGTTGCACTACCTGACGATCCGGCCCCTCGCGGGACAGGCGCCGCTCGCCGACGAGCTAAGCGACGTCTACTACGGCTTCGCCTGGGCCAACGACAGTCGTCACTTCTTCTACACCCGCGTCGACGACGCCATGCGCCCGTGGCAGTTGTGGCGCCACGAGCTCGGCACCGGGGCCGAGGCCGACGCCCTGGTGTTCCAAGAAGACGACGCGCAGTTCAACGTGTCGGTCGGACGGAGCCGCGACGACGCCATGATCGTGCTGAACGTCGGCTCGTCGATGACCTCCGAAGCCCACTTCGTCTCGGCCGATAATCCGACGCAAGAGTTCTCGATGCTCGAGTCACGCCGCCACGGCATCGAGTACGGCGTCGAGCACTTTACCGACGCCACCGGGAAGGGTTGGTGGTTGAAGGTGACCAACGAGGGCGCGACCGACTTCCGCTTGGTGGTCCGCCCCGTACTTGACGACGGGTGGCGCGAAGTGGTGGCGGAGCGACCCGGCAACCGACTCGACGGCGTCGACGCGTTCCGCACGTTCCTCGCCCTCTCCGAACGCCATGAAGGGTGCGCCGCGGTGCGAATCGTTCCGATCGCCCTCGGGGACGACCCGTTCGAGGGCGACTTGCTCGAGCGGTCCTCGCTGGTCGAGGGCGACGTGCGACCGAGCTCGGTCTGGAGCGCCCCCAGCCCGGAGTACGACAGCCCTCAGATTCGCGTGATGATCACCTCACTCGTGACGCCTCGCCTGGTCGCCGACGTCGTGGTAGCGACCGGCGAGCGACTGGTGCGCAAGCAGCAGACCGTCCTCGGCGGCTACGACGCCCACGACTACGTGACCGGTCGACTGTGGGTCGAGGCGAGTGACGGCGTGGCGATCCCGGTTTCGCTGGTCGCCCGGCGCGACGCCGTCGACGTCGGGGCCGACGGTGAGCTCGCACCCCGCAGCCCCCGCGCGTTCCTGCTCTACGGCTACGGCAGCTACGAAATCTCAATCGACCCCGCCTTCTCGGCGCTTCGACTCTCGTTGCTCGACCGCGGCGTGATCTTCGCCATCGCCCACGTCCGGGGCGGCGGCGAGATGGGCCGCTCGTGGTACGAGATGGGCAAGCTGGCCCAGAAGCCGAGCACCTTCAGCGACTTCGTGGCGGTGGCGAGGGCACTCGTGGAGCGTGGGTGGACGTCGCCGGACCGCTTGGCGGCCCGCGGCGGCTCCGCCGGCGGGCTCTTGATGGGCGCCGTGATGAACCTCGCGCCCGATCTCTTCCGCGCGGTCGTCGCCGAGGTTCCGTTCGTGGACGCGTTGACGACCATGCTCGACGCCTCGCTCCCGCTCACCGTCGGCGAGTGGGAGGAGTGGGGCAACCCCGACGCCAGCGCCAGCGCGTACCGCACCATGAAGGGTTACTCCCCCTACGACAACGTGCGGTCGACCAACGACGACGGGTCGGTGCGGGTCTATCCTCACCTCTACGCCTCGGGCGGGCTAAACGACCCGAGGGTCGGCTTCTGGGAGCCGGCTAAGTGGGTCCTCAAGCTGCGCGACTCCGCCGCCTGCAATGTCGCCTTCCTCAAGACCGAGATGGGGGCGGGCCACGGCGGACCGTCGGGCCGCTACGACGCGTGGCGCGACGAGGCGCAGGTCCTCGCGTGGGTGCTCAGCGAGATCAACCCGCAGGCTGCACAGCGAACGACAGGCTGAGCGTCGTCGGTAGCCGCGAGGGGAAGACGACCGGGCTGCCCCCGACCGAGACGGTGGCGTTCTTCGGCGACCCCAGGGTGATCAGCGAGTTCCCGGTCATCTGGAGCGACTCGCTCTTGCCCAGGGCCACGCGGCCCTGCCATTCCAGCGTGTTCTTCGGGCCCATCTGGTATACGGCCCAGGCGGCCCCGCGCGTCCCCGAGACGACCACCGTGTAATTGACGGCGGGCACCTGGTAGTTGGCGGTCTGACCACTCATCGACGTCGGGCGGAATGTCGTGGGCCAGCGCAACGTCGTCGTGGTCGTCGGTACGATCGACGTCGTCGTGGTCGTCGACGCGCCCGGGGCGCCCCGCTGGACGTAGTAGCCGACGAAGCCCGCGACGATCGCGAGCACGAGGACGATCGCCCCGATGCGCAGTCCCGCGAAGCGGAGGTTCGAGCGCGCGGAGCGGCTGAGCGCCCAGTTCTCGTTGTGACGCATCGGGCTCGGGCGAACTTCGCCGTAGGACGGCATCTGGGTCTCGCTGAAGACGTACTCGCGATCGGTCTCGAGCCGGGGCCGGGCCGGTTCCGCGCGCCGGGCTGGCTCGATCGGACCATCGAGCAGTCGGAAGCCCTTCGAGGGCGCGTACGGCGAGGGCGGAGGCGTCATGAGGCGACGTTCGACCGGCTTGGACAGTTCACGCATCTCGTCGCGTCGCAGCTTGCGCACGCGCAGCGTCGCCACGACAAGGATCAGCACAACGATGACGGCACCGGCCACCTTCAAGGCGAGGTTCATCGTCCCGACCGACTGGCGAGGGCGCGGGTGCGCGAATTGTTCACGCAACGAAGCGTAGTGACGGTGCCTCCCTTAGGCGAGAACGCCGTAGCCTCCGCGGTAGTAGACCAATGGTCTCCCCTCGTGGCGCTGGACGAAGTCCACGGCAACTACTACCAGTTCGTGGTCGCCGTAGACGGCGACGTTGAGAACGCGACCCTCCAGGTGCGCGAGCGCCCCGTCAATCAGCGGCGCGCCGTTGGGCGCCGGCGACCACGGAACGTCGGCGAACTTGTCGAGGCCGCTGACGGCAAAGCGGCGCGCGAGCGCCTCCTGTCGGGCCTCCAGGATGTTGACCCCCACGGTGGTGGCGCGGCGCACGCGAGGCCACGACGTGCTGGACGCGCTCGCGCTGAACGAGATGAGCATTGGCTCGAGCGAAAGGGAGCCGAAGGTCTGGCAGGTGAAGCCGGCCAAACCGTCGGGCGACGAGGCGCTGACCACCGCGATCCCCGTCGCGAAGTGGCTCGAGACGTCCTTGAACTCCTCGACGTCGGGGACACTCATTCCGATGACTCTACCGGCCGCCCTCGATACGGGGTCGGTCGCCAGTGAGGTAGAGCCGGCGGCCGCGGCGCTCGACGAGGCCGTCAGCCACGAGGCCCTCCAGGATCGACTCGAATCGCGACCGTTCGACGTCGACGAGGCTCGCCCGCAGGCCGACCGCCGCCCGCCCGCCCGAGAGCAGATCGGCCAGCACCCGTCCACGGATCTGGCGGTCCGAACCCTCGAAGGGCGACTGGCGACGAGAGACCGCCGCGCTTCGCGGCGCCGGGTCGTCGCCGCCCTCGCGGCGCCACCGACATACCTTCGCCACCGGGCACGGCGCGCACCGCGGCGCCGAACGACAGAACTGGGCTCCGAGGTCGAGCATCGACTGGTTAAAGGAAGCGACGTTTCCACGCGGTAGCAGCGCCCGAGCGACGTCGCGGGCTTCGCGCGAGCTCAGCGAGCGGTTTTCGAGTGCTCGGGCCAGGACCCGTCCGACGTTGGTGTCGAGCACCGCGACTGGTCGACCGAACGCGAAGGACGCCACCGCGTGGGCGGTGTACTCACCGACGCCGGGCAGGCTGCGCAGTACAATCACCTCCGACGGGACCTCGCCGGCGAACTCGTCACGGATGCGACGGGCCGTCTCGTGGAGCGCCTTCGCACGCCGGGGGTAGCCGAGGCCGTCCCAGTGTCGCAGGACGTCGGCGAGCGACGCCTCGGCGCACACGGACGCGGTCGGGAACGAGTCGACGAATCGACGCCACGGACCGAGAACCCGCGACGTCGGGGTCTGTTGGAGCATGAACTCGCTCACCAGGACGGCCCAGGGGTCGGGGTGCGCGATCCACGGGAGCGGTCGGCTCAGCTGGGTCGAGGCACGACGCAGCGCACGGCGGAACGCGGCGCGGTCGTTACTCCCAGACGCTGTCACCGTACGGGCGGCGTCGGGGAGGGGCGAAGTCGCGCCTCCAGACCATGACCTTTCGCCGGAAGTAGCAGACCTCGAGACCGTCCTGGTTGAAGCCCTTCGTCTCGACGAGCACCACGCCGCGGTCCTCCTTCGTGGTGGACGGGGTCGTCGCGAGCACGCGGGACTCGGCGTAGATGGTGTCGCCGTGGAAGGTCGGGTGACGGTGGATCAACGTCTCCACCTCCAGGTTCGCGATCGCCGAGCCCGAGACGTCGGGCACACTCATGCCCAGGACCAGCGAGTAGACGAGGTTACCGACGACGACGTTGCGCTGGTGGACCGTCTCGTGCTCGGCGAACCACGCGTTGGTGTGCAGAGGGTGGTGGTTCATCGTGATCATGCAAAAGAGGTGGTCGTCCGCCTCGGTGATGGTCTTGCCGGGCCAGTGCTGATAGACGTCACCGACCTCGAACTCTTCGAAGTAGCGGCCGAAGGGTCGGTCGTAGGAGTTCATGTTCGTAGTCTGCCCCAACCTCCCCGAGGACGCGACTATGCCTCTTCGGAGGCCACGAGCGCCGGACGGGTCGTGAACGACACCGTCCCGCCGGGCAGCGAGTCGCCGTCGATGACCATGCGCCACGTGTAGCGCGACGCCGACTCCAAGGGAATCGGGCCAAAGTTGACGGCGATCGGCACGTCGACCGGAGTGCCGACGGGGACCCCCTCGGGAGCAGTCGCCGAGAAGTCCCCGCGCACCTCGATCGGCTGGGGGCCTTCGGGGGTGTCGAAGCGGACCGGCTGTCCGTCGGCGTCCTCGAGGAAGAGCTCCCAGTGGTGGTTCGCGTTGAATTCGTGCCAGTCGACGCCCACCTTCATCGCGACCGCCGACGGCGTGGGATCAGGGCCGGTCACCGACCAGCCGCCGCCCAAAATGTAAAGCTTTCCGTCGGCCACTTGGGCCGAATCTGCGAGGAGCATTGTTACGTTCACCCCACCAGCCTAGGTCTCGACCATTGGGGTCCCTCAGCCGGTACATTTCACCTATGCCCACGCCTCCCCTCGACCTGAACCACGCGCGCCAACTGGTCGATCGAGCCCAGGACGTCATCGACGGGGCGGTGCGCGCCATGGCCGTGAACGGGGGCGTCGACGCGAACCAGTCGCTCGCCTACGACCTGGCCCACGGCGCCAGTGCGGTGACGACCGCTCGGGCCGCCCTCGACTACGCGGCGCGCGGCTCACTCGAAGCCATGCTCGCCGGCGCGTTCCTCGCCCTCGCCCTCTCCGACCTGGCGACCAGAGTCCTCGGCCGTGAAGGATCCTGGGGGGTCGCCGGCAACTGGTTCGAGCCCTTCGCGAACTTCGTCGCCATCTACCGCGATCCGGCGTTCCTGGCCACGCTCGCCGAGACTCCCGGTCCGAGACACCTGGGCCCGGACTTCGAGATGGTGGCCGACACCTTCCACCGCTTCGCCCTCGAACAGGTTCGCCCCCACGCCGAGCACGTGCACCGCGCCAACGCCGACATCCCCGAGTCGATCATCGCGGGGCTCGCCGAACTCGGCGGATTCGGCCTCTCGGTGCCCGAGGAGTTCGGCGGCTTCGCGACCGGCGGCGAGTCCGAGTACCTGGGCATGGTCGTGGCGACCGAGGAGCTGTCGTGGGGCGGCCTGGGCATTGGCGGCTCGCTCATCACGAGACCCGAGATCATGACTCGCGCCCTGATCAAGGGGGGCACCCGAGCCCAGAAGGAGCTCTGGCTCCCCCGCCTCGCCTCCGGCGAGGTGCTCGCCGCCATCGCGGTCACCGAACCGGATTTCGGCAGCGACGTCGCGGGCATCAACACCTCGGCCACGAGGGTTGCCGACGGCTGGGTCGTCAATGGGACCAAGACCTGGTGCACCTTCGCCGCGCGCGCCGACGTGCTGGTGCTGCTCGCGCGCACCGACCCGGACCGCACCGCCGCCCACCGCGGGCTGTCGCTGTTCCTGGTCGAGAAGCCCCGGGGCGACAGCCTCGGCTTCCACTTCACCCAGGAGGGCGGCGGGCGCCTCGAAGGCCGACCCATCGACACGCTGGGGTACCGCGGTATGCACTCCTACGAGCTCAGCTTCGACCAGTGGCGGGTGCCCGACGACAACCTGGTCGGGGGCGAGGAGGGGCTCGGCCAGGGCTTCTACTACCAGATGGCCGGATTCGAGAACGGCCGCATCCAGACCGCCGCGCGCGCGCTCGGCGTGATGCAGGCGGCCTACGAAGCGGCCCTCGCCTACGCGCGCGACCGCGTCGTCTTCGGTGAGCCGATCCTCAACTACGAGCTGACCCGGGTGAAGCTCGGCACGATGGCGGCCGTCATCCAGTGCGCGCGGCAGTTCTCGCTCGAAGTGGCGCGACTCATGGGTCGGGGCGACGGGGCCATGGAGGCGTCGATGGCCAAGGCCTACGTCTGCCGGGCCGCCGAATGGGTCACCCGCGAGGCGATGCAGATCCACGGCGGAATGGGCTACGCCGAGGAGTACCCGGTGAGTCGCTACTTCGTCGACGCTCGGGTCCTGTCGATCTTTGAGGGGGCCGACGAGACGCTCTGCCTCAAGGTCATCGCGCGCCGACTCCTCGACGACGCGACGCGCTAGCGGCTCTCGTCGATGGTGAAGGGCCGGTGCACCGCGCCGAGCGTGATGCCCGCCGAGTGCAGATCAAGCTGCTCGCCACGGGCCTGCTGGGCCCTTAACGCCGCCCGCTCCCAGCGCTCCTCGACCTTTCCGTACTTCCAATAGAGGAGGGCGAAGGTCCACACGGCCACGAAGATCCCGACGATGGTAAAGCCGGCGCCGTTGATGTTGAAGCTCGCGGCATAGTTCCAGAGCCCTCCGCGCAGCTTCAATTGACTCTGCAACACCTGCATCAATTCGAGGGTGCCGATATAGAAGGCAACAAATACGCTGAGCCCGGTGATCGCGATGTTGTAATAGACCTTGCGAACCGGCTTGGAGAAGGCCCAGCCGTAGGCGAAGTTCATGAACGAACCGTCGATCGTGTCGAGAAGGCTCATCCCCGCCGCGAAGAGAATGGGCAGACTGAGAATGGCCCAGAAGGGTAGCCCCGCCGCCACCGATGTTCCCGCGAGCACGAGAAACGCCACCTCGGTCGCGGTGTCGAAGCCGAGCCCGAAGAGAACTCCCAACGGGTACATCTTCCACGGCGCGTCGATCGAACGGGCGATCGGGCCGAAGAAGCGCATCATGAATCCCCGGGAGTTGAGGTGCTTCTCCAGCTCCGAGTCGTCGAAGCGGCCTTGGCGCATCTGGACGAAGAGCCGCACGATCCCCCACAGGACGATCAGGTTGAGCGTCGCGATCAGGTAGAGAAAGCTACCCGAGACGATGGTGCCGACGAGCGAGCCGTAGTGGTGCAACGGCGAGTTGCTGTTACGAACCTGCGTACCGAGGGCCCGGGCGCCGAGTCCCAGCAGCACGGTCAGAGTGAAGACGATGGTCGAGTGTCCGAGGGAGAAAAAGAAACCGACCGACATCGGTCGCTTGCCGTCGGCCATGAACTTTCGCGTCGTGTTGTCAATGGCCGCGATGTGGTCGGCGTCGAAGGCGTGTCGCATTCCGAGGGTGTAGGCGAGGACACCCGTGCCGAGTCCCAGCACCGACTTCGTGCCGACGCCGTAGTGGTGTCGTGCCGCGAAGACGAGCAGCGTCCAACCAATGAGATGCAGCACCGCGATGAACCCGAACATGCCGTAGAGTTTTCGCCACTCGGTGGGCGTGAACGTCGCGCGAACCCGACTTCGCCTCGTCGGGCCCGGAGCGGTGACGGTCGCCATATCGCCCACCTTAATAGGAGCATTTCCTATTAACCGGCAAAATCTTCGTGACTATTTGGCCGTGGGCTTCATCCCTGATCGCTGGCCTCGCGCCACGAAGGAGTTCGCGATCTTGGCCGACGCTTCGTCGATCATCTCGTCGCCGAACATGACCGCGCCGGTGTGCTCGGTGTCGGTGGCCTGGCGGTAGGCGTCGAGGATGTCGAGGGACTTGTCGAACAGCGCCTGACTCGGGGAGTACACCTCGTTGAGGACCAGGGCCTGGTCGGGGGTCAGCGCCCACTTGCCGTCGAAGCCGTACGAGGCCGTGATCTCGGCGGCGAAACGCAGGGCGTCGAGGTCGCGGACCTTCAAAAACGGCCCGTCGATCACGTGCAGGCCATTGGCCCGTCCGGCCATGAGGATCTTGGCGAAGACGTAGCTGAAGGGGTTGGAAGGCGCGTCGTGAATGGTCTCGTCGATCGTCGTGACGGGCATACCAATGGACGCCGCGAAGTCCGCGGGGCCAAAGACGATGGACTCGAGGCGCGGTGACGCCGCGCAGATCTCCTCGACGTTGATGAGGCCCTGAGCGGTCTCGATCTGGGCCTCGATGCCGATGTGGCCGACCTCGAGACCGGCGTTCTTCTCGACCTGGGTGAGCAGCAGGTCCATGGCGACGACGTCGGACGCGCGCTGAACCTTGGGCATCATTATCTCGTCGAGCCGGGGTCCGGCGTGGCCGACGACGTCAATGACGTCGCCGTAGGTCCACGGAGTGTCCCAGGCGTTGACCCGCACGCAGAGCACCCGGTCATCCCAGGCAAGGTCGCGAATGGCGTCCACCACCTTGGCCCGGGCGGCGACCTTCTCGTTGGGCGCGACCGAGTCCTCGAGGTCCAGAAATGAGAAGTCGGTCGTTGCGGAGGGGGCCTTGGCGAGGAACCGGCTCGACGAGCCCGGCGTCGACAGGCAGGAACGACGGGGCAGATGGCGAGAGCGCTGAGACATGCGCCGAGCCTATTCTCGACGAGCGTCGTGTTCGATCCGCGAAGAATTACACGAGTTCAGAAAAGCTTTCACCGCAGTTGATCAGGACCTACAGAAGTTCTTACCGACATCGCCTCGCGCCAACGCGGACCGAGCCGGTAGGGTTATCGCGTGACAAACGTCGTGCGCGAAGCGCCTCCGACGCTACGGCCGGCAAGGGAACCTAAGCAGTTCCGATGGGCGGTTTCCATTCTGGCTGTCGTCGCAGTGTGCTTTGGCACTGTGGCCATCTCCCCATCTACCTCCGGGGCCGCCTCCATCAGTTCGGACCGGTCCAAGGCGGCCGCCCTGTTGAACCAGATCAACACGATCAATGGCCAAGTCGAGCGCCTGGGACAGCACTACGACCAGACCCAGTTGAAGCTCCACCAGATCCAGAACGAGATCGTCAACACGAAGGCGGTCGTCGCTTCGATTCAGGGCAATCTTGACCGGGGCAACCGACAGCTGCGGACCGACGCAATCTTCGCGTACGTCACCAACGGCTCGGCCGCGAGCAGCAACCCTCTCTTCTCGAGCAACGCCGCCCAGGTCGGCGCCACCAACGTCTATAACCAGTTAGCCGAGGGGAACATTTCGACCACCTTGGCGAACCTGAAGAACTACCGAATCAAGCTGACCCTGGAACGCAGCATCCTGGCGACCGAGGATGCTGCTGCCACCTCCAACTCCCGGACGGCCGCCAACACCTTCCACCAGTACAAACTGCTCCAGGCGTCGTTCAAGAACGCGCTGGCCCAAGTCAAGGGCCAGATTGCCACTTACATCGCCCAGGCCCAAGCCGCCGCCGCGGCGAAGGACGCCACCACCCTGGCGAACGCCGCCCCGGTCGCGGGCTTCCCCGCGCCGCCCCCGGACTCGCGCGCCAACGTCGCCATCAACGCCGCCCTCAGCTACATCGGAGTTTGGTACTCCTGGGGTGGCGCGAGCCGCTCGGGTGTCGACTGCTCGGGCCTCACGATGCTGGCCTATGGCGCGGCCGGCATCCCCCTCTCGCACTACTCGGGTGCGCAGTTCAACGAGACCATGCGGGTGCCGCTGACCGACATCCAGCCGGGCGACCTGCTCTTCTACGGTTACAACGGCGACGAGCACGTCTCGATGTACATCGGCCACGGCCAGATGATCGAAGCGTCCCACAGCGGAACGCGGGTCAGCGTCTCGCCGGTTCGCCTGGGCTACGGATTCGCTGGTCTCGGTCGCCCCCGGGGCTAGGGGTGTCGGGCGTACCCGCCTCGTTCCACGTTGGACCGCTCCTCTTTCACCTCTACGGCTTCGGACTCGCGATCGCGGCCTACGTCACCTACCTCTACGCCCGTCGGCGCCTGGAGCGTGGCGGCCTTGACGTCGCGCCGTTCGCCAAGCTCGCGGGAGCCTTAATTGTCAGCGGACTGATCGGCGCGCGCGCGGCGAACATCGCCACCAACTGGGGCTACTACTCCGGTCATCTGGGACGGTGGATCTCGGTCTGGCAGGGCGGCCTGGCAAGCTTCGGTGGCCTCGCGCTCGCGGTACCCGTAGGCCTCTACCTCGAGCACCGGTGGTGGCCGCTCAGCCCGGTCACTCGGTTCGCCGACGCGCTGATACCGGCGTTGATCGCGGGATGGGCCCTCGGTCGCGTGCTCGGCCCCCAGTTCATGGTGAACGGCGGCGGTCACCTGACCCACCAGTGGTTCGGGATCCACTACGTCGGCCAGGTGGGCCGGCGCGTCCCGGTGCCGCTCATCCAGGGCGCCGAGGACGCGCTGCTGTGGCTGGGCCTGATCGGCGTGGAGCGCCGGTGGCCGAGCCGACCGGTCGGACTGATAACGGGGGTCGCCATGATCGTCTGGGGCGTCGTGCGCGCTCTCGACGAGCGGCTCCTACTGGGTCAGCAGTCCCAGAGCGGTTCGTACGGGGTGCAGATCGCCGGCGCCGTCCTGGCGATCGGGGGCGGACTGCTCCTCGTGACGTCGATCAGAACAGCGCGTTCCATTCCGGGTCGTTCAGTCGACCCAGCCGGCTGACGGAGTCGATCGAGATCACTAGCGCCACACGGTCGTCGTCGACGTAGGAGACGTGGTCGAGGCCGAGGCGGCGCCACGCCTGGAAGAGACGACGCGACGCGATGGGGTTCGAATAGATCGCTCGCACGAGGGCGCCCTCGTCACTCGCCGCGACGACGAGCGCCGGACGCTCCTTGTATTTCTGCTCCGGGATCGCCGGGTCGATCGCGTCGAAGGGGACCTCGGCGAGTACCACCCAACCGGCGAGCGGGTGGTCCGGGCTGAACCGCACCAATTCGGCCGGAGTCAGGATCATGCGTCGACGCTTCTCGACTACCGGAGTGACCGGAGCGCTCACCGACGCCTCGGGTATCGATCCCCGCTTGGTCCGGGCCGGACGGGCCGGTCGGATCGACGACGGACCCCTTTTGCGCTGCTTCTCCTGCTCGCGCCGGGCGCGTCGCTGCTCGCGCACCTGGGGATCGGTCATCTTGGGCACCACCAACGACGATATGGGATTCACCTCGGGCAGCGGTGCCAATTCGAACTCGGCCCGTTCGGCGAGGAGTCGCCGGCAGTGCGCGGCTGCGGCGAACTCCTCGACGATGGCGAAGGCCAGCAGGGCGACAATGTCGTCTGGCGTGGTGTCCTCAGCGAGCAACTGGTCGACGGCGCCGGACAGCTTGTCGAAGGAGGGGTCGTCGGCCTCGTCGCCCAGCACCACGATGATCCTCTCCAGCGGTCCCACGGCCAGCAGCTCGAGAAGTCCTCGCAGGGCGGCCATGGGCGCCGTCGTCGCGAACAGCTCGACGTCGCGACGTAGCTGCAAGTTCCGCAACGGTATCGCGACGACGGCGCTGATCTTTCCGTGACCGCGTAGATCCAACGAGTCGACGGCTTCGAGGACCGTCGCGGCGTCGATCCGCAACATGGCCCGTCGGACGATCTCGGTGGGACTGCTCGTGCTCGGTGACATGGCGCCTACTTCGAGTTGCTCGCCAGCGAGCAACGCCCACTCTGATCAGGGCCCATGCCGCGCGACAATTGCGCTCGGTACCTGACCGAATCGTCGACGTCAGTGCACCGGGTCGGTCGGCACCACGGGAGATTGGACATGCCCCACAGTACCCGGGCGCCGAATACGCCTTCGCTGAGTCGTCACGGGACCCTACTGCGCGATGTTGGTCCCACCATGGGGAGGAAGTTTGTGGCGTCACCGAGCGAACATCGGTGACCGGGCCGTTCGACTCCGGAGGCACTGGCGTCGACGTGCCCGAGAGCGGCGCGCGGTCGCCTGATCGATGGACGGCGCCGCCGGCTCGTCGTCATCTCCGGGGACGTCAATGTGCGCGACCCCGGTGATAGCGTTTCGGGTCCACCCGCCACCGTCGCCCGATTCGGTCGTCCGTCGAGGCGACCGTGGATCGAGAGAGGTGAATTGGTGCGCAGGTTGCTTCTGATTACCGGAGTCATCGCCGCTTCGCTGGGCCTCTCGGCATGCGGCACCAGCACGACGGCGTCAATCAATCAGTCCGTGGCCTCGTTGGGCGCGTCGGCGTTCCTCCAAGTCCACCTCACGGGGAGCGTCGCCGACGCCGGAGTGATGAGGGCCCGGCCAGTACTGAAGAGCCTGTCTGTCGACATGCGCTACGAGAACCCCTCGGGTGGTCCCCTCTCCCAGTCCAGTGACAAGGCCCACGTGGAAGTTGTCGTCAACCTCAGGGGCCGGGCCCTCGCGGACCTCCGAGAGGTAGGTTCCAACATCTACGTGAAGGTGGACCTGTCGAGCCTGCCCACCTTCCCGGGCGTCAACATCACCCCCGAGCAGATCGCCGCCGCCCAGCTCGTCGTCGGCGGACGGTGGTTCGAACTCTCGAAGAGCCTGCTCGGCGCCGTGGCTTCGCATTCCGCCGCGGCCCCGGTCAATGCGCCGGCTACTCAGGAAGTGGTCCGCAAGGTCATCGACGCCATTGTGGCCATGATCGACTCCTCGCCCGTTCGGGCCATCGCCGGCGGCTACTCCGAGAGGGGAACCCTGCAATCAGTGGTCGACGCCATCTCGCCGACCATCGCGAAGCTGACGCACTCGACCACGGGCCCTAAGTTCGTGAAGGGCACCTACACCCTGAAGTTGACGACCACGGGCTCGAGCGCCACCGACGCGTCGATCTTGATCAACGCGCCCCACGGGACCGTGGGTGACGCGAGGGTCAGCCTGTCGGCGATCATCACGCTCGCGAGCGACGCGATCTCGGCGCCGATCGGCGCGACGATCTTTACTCCCGCGCTGCTCCAACAGCTCCGGTCTTTCGCCGGCTGAGAGGGTTACAACTAGATCCGGGAATTCAAGTGATTTCCTGCGCGCGCTTGACTATGCGACGGACGATGGGCCGTGGAATGATGCGGATCGATCCCACCATCAACTTGTTCCTCACTCCCGGAACAGCCACCGCCCGACCCTTGCACATGGCCCGGTATCCAAATTTGGCCACCGAGTGGGAAGTCGGCACTTTGCGTCCAGCGAACAGCTTCGATCCCGCGAGGTTGGCCGCAGACTGGAAACCGGAGGCCGTCGGCCCGGGGCACAACGCCGTCACCGAGACTCCGGTACCCCGGGTTTCCTCATGGAGCGCCTCACTCAACGAGAGTACGTACGACTTGGTGGCGTAGTAGGTGGCCATCAACGGACCCGGTTGAAACGAAGCGGTTGAAGCAACGTTGAGGACGCGCCCGTTCTTTCGGTCGAGCATTCCTGGCAGATAGGCGCGTGTCAGGTCGGTCAGGGCCCGGACGTTCAGCGCCACCATCGAGTCGAGGCGCGCCGGGTCAGTGTCGGCGAAGGCACCAAATTCACCGAAGCCCGCGCAGTTGACGAGGACGTCGGCCTCGGGAGTCGATGAGACCACGGTGCCAATGGCGTCGGGGTCGGCGAGATCGACCGCGACCACAGTGGCGCCACCGAATTCGGCCGCCAACCGGTCAAGGGCGTCAGCGCTGCGCGCCACCAACGTCAGTTCATATCCGTTGCGATGGAGAAGGCGCGCTAGTTCCTGCCCGATACCGCTGCTCGCTCCGGTGACCACTGCTCGCATGTCAGCTCCTCGCTTCCACTTCGTCGCTACCGGAATGTCCGCCGGCGCCCACAATCTTCCCGACCCCACGCCTCGGCTTGCGCGCCCCGTATGAAAATCTCGGTCTCCCCACCGAACCACACCAGGGAACCGTAACCGTTTTATAGCGGGGGCTCGGCCGGTGAAACAGCGTACTCATCGCCATGACTGGGGATCTGTGACCGGACGGCAAACAGCTACTTCAAGAGGTGCTTGGCGATCACCACTCGTTGTATTTGATTCGTTCCCTCGTAGATCTGGGTGATCTTGGCGTCGCGCATGAAGCGCTCGACCGGGAAGTCCTTCGTGAATCCGTATCCGCCGAGCAGCTGCACGGCGTCGGTCGTGACGCTCATCGCAGTGTCTGAGGCGAAGGACTTGGCGGCGGCGCCCAAGTAGGAGAGTGTTCCGTCGGGGTCGCCGGCGTCGATCGTGGCGCAGGCCCGATAGACGAGGGCCCGGGCGGCCTCGGTGCGCATCGCCATATCGGCCAACATGAAACGCAGGCCCTGCAGTTCTGCGATCGGCTTGCCGAAGGCCTTGCGGCCCTTCATGTACTGCGCGGCGTAGTCGATCGCCGCCTGGGCGATACCGATGGCCTGGGCGCCGATGGTCGGTCGCGATCGGTCGAGGGTGTGCATGGCGATCAAGAAGCCCTCGCCCTCGTTGCCAATGCGGTGGCTCTGGGGGACGCGCACATCGTTGAATACGACTTCGGCGGTCGGAGAGGCGCGAAGTCCCATCTTGTCCTCGTGCTTAGCGACCTCGACGCCCCACCCCTTCTCCACCAGAAAGCAAGTGATGCCGTGGGTGCGGGCCTTGGGGTCGGTGCTCGCGAAGACGGTGTAGGTGTCCGAGACGCCGGCGTTGGTAATCCAGTACTTCGAGCCGTTCAGCACGTAGTCGTCGCCGTCGCGCACGGCGCGACACCTCATTGAGGCGACGTCCGAACCGGCGTCGGCCTCCGAGAGGCAGTAGCTCGCCTGGATTTCGCCCGACGCGATGCGCGGCAGGTAGGCCTGCTTGATCTCCTCCGAGGCGAAGTTCATGACCGGCAGCATCCCGAGCTTCGAAATCAGGATCGTCACCGACGTTGAGGCGCAGCCCCTCGCCAGCTCCTCGGCCATGATCGCCTGGGTGACCATGTCGGCGCCGGCGCCGCCGTAGGCCTCGGGGACCTGCAGAGAGGGCAAATCCATCTTCACGCACGCGTCGAAGCTCTCCTGCGGGTAGGTCTGGTCTCGGTCGTGCTGGGCGGCGAACGGGGCGATCTGCTCGTCGACGAAGCTGCGCATCACGTCGCGAAAGGCCCGCTGCTCGGAGTTGAGGTCGAAGCTCATAGTCGTTCCTTCGTTCGTGCGGTCTCTAGAGGGAGGGGGTCACCAGCTGATGGATTGCAACCGCGTCGACGAAGCGCCGCTGGGCGACGTAGCTGTGCGCCAGACCGGCGAAGGGTCCCGCCAGCGCGTGATCGACCGTGGTCGCCGGCCCGAGTCCGAAGAGGTCCATAGCAACCTGGACGTCGCTCAGCTGGGGTCCACGACCCACGAGGCTCGCCCGCTTGGCCGCGACCAGGCCGACGCCGACGGCAACGTCGTGGCGGTCGTGCTCGTGCTCAAAATGGAGCTTGGCCACCTCGCGATGGGCGATCGTGAGGGCGAATCCCTCGCCGGGAGCCTGAGTGCCTTGACCGGTGCCCGACGAGGCCAAGCGCCGCAGGCCGGGCTTGGGCGTGCGGGCGAACTCGGGGGTCGCCGTGTCCATGGTGGGACGCACGACGCCCGAGGCGAGTACGGGTGAGAACGTGGGTTGCGTCACCTATCGACTCTACCCCCGTCCACTCAGACCTTCGTCAGCCAACTCTCGTACTGGGGGCGCGCGCCGCGTACCGTTTGGGCGTAGGTCGACTGGATGGCCTTGGTAATCGGACCGGGCCGTCCGTCGCCGATGAGCCGGTCGTCGACCGACTCAATCGGCACGACCTCGGCCGCGGTGCCCGAGAGGAACGCCTCGTCGGCTACGTACAGGTCGTCGCGGCGCAGGGCCTCGAACCGCACTTCGTAGCCGAGGTCGGCGGCGATCTTGACGATGCTCGACAGCGTGATACCGCTCAACGCGCCCGCCTCGGACGGCGGGGGTGTGAAGAGCACCCCGTCGCGCGCGATAAACAGGTTCTCGCCCGTGCACTCCGATATCAACCCGTCGGTGCCCAGCATGATCGCCTCGTCGTAGCCGGCCTTCACCGCCTCGACCTTGGCGAGGCCCGAGTTGACGTAGCCGCCGACCGTCTTGGCCCCCGTCGGCATCGAATTGGGATGGTGGCGGGACCACGAGGAGATCTTCATGCGGGCCCCGTTACTCGCCGCGTCGTCGCCTAAGTAGGCGCCCCACGGCCACACCGCGATGATTACTTTGGTCGGTGACGGCAGCGGGTTGACGCCCATCTCGCCGTAGCCGAGATAGACCAGCGGACGGATATAGCAGCCTTCGGACATCTCGTTGACGCGCACGGTCTCCACGACCGCGGTGCAGAGCTCGTCGAGCGTGTAGGGCACCTCAACCATGAGGATCTTGCAGCTACGCAAGAGACGGTCCATGTGTTCGCGCAGTCGAAAGACGGCGACGCCGTTAGGCGTCTTGTAGGCGCGGATGCCCTCGAACGCCCCCGTGCCGTAGTGCAGGGTGTGACTCAGCACGTGCGTGGTCGCCTTCTCCCAGTCGACGAGCGTGCCGTCCATCCAGATCTTCTTCGTGGGCGTGATGGGCATCTACAGCCTTCCTAGTATCTCTTGCGTGATTGAAGCCGTGCCGAGGTTGACGTCACCCGCAAAGTCTTGCACCGCCCGGGTGATGCGTTGCGCGGCGTCGTCCTCACCGAGGTGCTCGAGCATCAACGCGGCCGACGACACGGCGGCCAACGGATTGGCCCGACCGGTGCCGGCGATGTCGTGGGCCGCTCCGTGGACCGGCTCGAACAGCGACGCCCCGGTCCTCGCGGGGTTGAGATTCGCGCTCGCGGCGTAGCCGATGCCCCCGGTCACCGCGCCGGCGAGGTCCGAGAGGATGTCGCCGAAGAGGTTGTCGGTAACGATGACGCCGTAGCGCTGCGGACTCTCCACCAGGTAGATACACGCCGCGTCGACGTGCTGGTAGTCGACCACGACGTTCGGGTACTCGGCCCCGACCTCGGCGACGACGCGCGCCCAAAGGTCACCGGCGTAGATGAGGACGTTGGTCTTGTGCACCAGGGTGAGCCTCGCGTGGTGGGCGCTCGACGCACGTTCGAAGGCGAAGCGGACGCAGCGCTCGACGCCAAAACGGGTGTTGACCGACCCCTGAGTGGCCACCTCGTGGGCCGTTCCGTAGCGCAGGACGCCACCCTCCCCGGCGTAGGGCCCCTCGGTGTTCTCGCGCACGATCGCGAACTCACAGCCTTCGGCGATCGATCCCGGTACTCCTCGGAACGGGCGGAGGTTGATGTAGAGGTCGAGGCCGAAGCGCAGGCGCAGCAGCAGGCCGCGTTCGAGCACTCCGCCAGCAATGCGAGTGTCGCCGATCGCCGGTCCGACGGCGCCGAGCAGGATCGCGTCAAAGAGGCGCAACTCCTCGAGGGTCGAGTCGTCCATCACGAAGCCGTCGCGTAGGTACCTCGTTGCACCCAGTTCGTAGTGCGTGGACGCGATCGCCACGCCCGCCGCTCGAACCACCTCCAATGCGACGTCGACCACCTCGGGACCAATGCCGTCGCCACCGATCACGGCCACGCGATAGGTTCGTTGATTGATCATGCGCGGCGTCTCCTCGTTTGCTCCATTTTGGTCGCCCGGTCGAGCACGGAGCAAACCCGCTGGGTTCGCCAGACGCGGAGGGTAGAATCAGTTCCTCTCTAGAAGTCGAGGTTGTGGCTATGGCCGGCGAAATCCACCGCATCACCCAGGAGACCCTGGACAAGCTGAGGGCCGAGTACCACCAACTCACGACCATCGGTCGTACCGAGATAGCGCGCGTGATCGAGTCGGCCCGACTGATGGGCGACCTCTCGGAGAACGGCGACTACCACGCCGCGAAGGACTCCCAGGGCAAAATGGAGTCGCGAATCCGCCAGATCGACACGGTGATTCGCAATCACGAGATAGTCGAGCGCGACGAGAACTCCGCGACGGTGCGCCCCGCCACCATTGTCCAGGTGGTGTACGACGGTGACGACGACGCCGACCTCCAAGAGTTCTTCATCGGGTCGATCGAGGAGAAGCCCGACGAGGTGCTCGTCGCCTCACCTACCTCACCCCTCGGCGAGGCGCTACTCGGCCACTCGGTCGGCGACCTCGTCGAGTACGAGGCCCCGTCGGGGGTGCTACGGGTGAAGATCGTGGGCCTGCGCTAAGCCGTGGCCGGCCGAACCCTCTACGAGAAGATCTGGGACGGCCACGTCGTCGCCTCGCCGCCCGACGAGCCGACCCTGCTCTACGTCGACCTGCACTTGATCCACGAGGTGACGAGTCCCCAGGCCTTCGAGGGGCTACGAATCAGCCACCGTGGCGTGCGCCGACCGGACCGGACCTTGGCGACGGCCGATCACAACGTGCCCACGGACCCGATCGCGACTCCGGTGAAGGACCCCGTCTCGCGACGCCAACTCGAGGCCCTCGAAGAGAACTGCGACGAGTTCGGCATCACCCTCTTCGCGCGGGGCCACGAGAACCAGGGCATCGTCCACGTGATCGGCCCCGAACTCGGCGTCACCCAACCGGGCATGACGATCGTGTGCGGCGACTCGCACACCTCGACGCACGGGGCCTTTGGCGCGCTGGCCTTCGGCATCGGCACGAGCGAGGTCGAACACGTACTGGCGACCCAGACGCTCCCCCAGCAGCGCGCCAAGACAATGTCCGTCACCGTCCAGGGCGAGACGCCGGCCGGCGTCTCGGCGAAGGACGTCGTGCTGGCGATCGTGGCGAGGCTCGGCACCGGC
The DNA here is from genome assembly GCA_043782995.1 of Acidimicrobiales bacterium. Lineage (GTDB taxonomy): Bacteria > Actinomycetota > Acidimicrobiia > Acidimicrobiales > RAAP-2 > RAAP-2. The sequence goes on from JAYVZV010000080.1 coordinate 20,166, forward strand.
GGCGGGGCGGGCTACGTCATTGAGTACCGGGGCGAGGCCATCCGTCACCTCTCGATGGAGGGCCGGATGACGATCTGCAACATGAGCATCGAGGCCGGTGCGCGCGCCGGCCTCGTCGCGGTCGACGAGACCACGATCGACTATCTGCGAGACCGTCCGGCCGTACCCCGCGGTGAGCAGTTCGACGAGGCCGCCGAGCGATGGCGCACTTTCGTCTCGGACGACGACGCCGCCTTCGACGCTGAGGTCGTGCTCGAGGCGAGCGAACTCGTTCCCTCGATCACCTGGGGCACCAATCCCGCCCAGGTCGTCGCCCTCTCGGGAGTTGTGCCCTCCCCCGACGAGTTCGACGACCCCGACCAGCGCGACTCCACCGTTCGTTCGCTCGAGTACATGGGGCTCACCCCGGGCACGCCGATCCGCTCGATCCCGGTGGACGTCGTGTTCATCGGGTCGTGCACGAACTCGCGGATCGAGGACCTGCGGGTCGTGGCCTCGCTCGTGGCGGGCCACTCGGTCGCCCCGGGCGTGCGAGCCCTCGTCGTTCCCGGCTCGCACCGCGTGAAGGACCAGGCCGAGGCCGAGGGACTGGACCGCATCCTCATAGGGGCGGGCTTCGAGTGGCGCGAACCGGGCTGCTCGATGTGCCTCGGCATGAACCCTGACCAGTTGACACCCGGGCAGCGCAGCGCCTCGACGTCGAACCGCAACTTTGAGGGGCGCCAGGGGCGGGGCGGTCGGACGCACCTCGTCTCCCCGGCCGTCGCCGCGGCCACCGCCATCCGGGGCCGCTTCGCGTCGCCCGACGAGGTCGTCGCGTGAAGCCCGTGCGCGTCGTCGAAGGACGAGCCGTCCCGCTCGGGCGCTCCGACGTCGACACCGACCAAATCATCCCCTCGGACTGGCTCAAGCGCGTCGAGCGCACCGGCTTCGGTCGGGGCCTCTTCAGCGAATGGCGCGACGACCCCGGCTTCGTACTCAACCGACCCGAGTACGTGGGGGCGAGCATCTTGCTGGCCGGACCCCGTTTCGGCACGGGGTCGTCGCGCGAGCACGCCGTGTGGGCCCTGATGGACTACGGATTCGCCGCCGTCGTGGCTCCGTCCTTCGGCGACATCTTCTCCAACAACTCGTCTAAACAAGGGCTCGTCATCGTCCAGCTCCCCGTCGCCGACGTCGAGCAACTGGACGCAATGGTGAAGCGTGACCCCTCGCGCCACGTCACGATCGACGTTGAGCGTCAACTCGTCGAGGTGCCCGAGACGGGCTGGCACCGTTCGTTCACGATCGACCCCATGACCCGCCAACGACTGCTCAACGGTTGGGACGACATTGGCCTTACGCTGCTGCGTGAGGAGGCGATTACGGCCTTCGAGGAGTCGAGCAAGGCCCCGACGCTCGCGGGTGTGTTCGACGACGCCGGGCACGCGAAGTAGCGGCCCCGCCAGACATCGCCGGCAGCTCGCGCGACTTAAGGTCCGTCGAAACCGTTCTACGCTCTGCCCAGACGAGCCCAGGAGACACCATGAGTGGATTCCCATATTCCAATGAGTACGAGGTTCACCGGACGCTGCCCGAGGACGGCACCGGACGGGCGGAGATCCTCGCGATGATGGCCGAGATGTCCGCTCGCGAGAACCCCGTGTGGGAGAGCGGACAGTGCTCGGGCACGATGTACTGCGGCGACCACGAGCACTACGACTTCTTGAACCAGGCCTTCGCCCATTTCTCCTACGTCAACACCCTCCAGCGCGACATGTGCCCGAGCGCGACCAAGTTCGAAGCCGAGATCATCGCAATGACCCTCGACCTGCTCGGCGCGGGCGCCCTCGAGGGCACGAGCCCCGGCGGACTGGTGACCTCGGGCGGATCGGGATCAATCGCCCACGCCGTGCTCGCCTACCGCGAAGCCCGCGCCAGCTCGAAGGTCCGGCCGAACATGATCAAGCCCGAGACCGCGCACCCGGCGTTCGCCAAGGCCGGCCACCTCTTCGGCGTCGAGATGAAGATCGCCCCCGTCGACCCCGGCACCACCCAAGTCGACCTCGACTGGGTCGCAGCGAACATCGACGAGGGAACGGTGGCGCTGATCGGCTCGGCGTGTAACTACGGCTACGGGACGGTCGACCCGATCACCGAGCTCGGCGAGCTCGCCCTCGAGCGCGGGATTGGCCTGCACGTGGATGGCTGCCTCGGGGGCTTCATACTGCCCTTCGGCCGTGAACTGGGCTACGACATCCCCCCCTTCGACTTCTCGGTCCCCGGGGTGACCACCATCTCCGCCGACACCCACAAGTACGGCTACGCCTTGAAGGGCACCAGCGTGCTGGCCTTCGCCGACCAGTCGCTGCGCAACTCGCAGTACTTCTACCTGACCGACTGGAGCGGCGGCAAGTACTGCTCGCCCGGCATGGACGGTTCTCGCTCGGGTGGGCTGCTGGCGGCTACCTGGGCCGCCATGATCAGCCTCGGCCGCTCGGGCTACTCGCGCTACGCCGAGGCGATCTTCCGGACCTCGGCCGCGATGCAGACCGAGGTCGCCGGCCACCCCTCGCTTCGTCTCGTCGGCCGACCGAGCTTCCTCTTCTCGTTCACCTCCGACGAGTACGACGTGTACCTCGTCAACGACTTTCTGCGTACGCGGGGCTGGCGCCTCAACGGCCAGCAGTACCCCAACGCGTTACACATGGCCGTGACCCGGCCCCAGACGCAACCGGGCGTCGTCGAGCGCTGGTCGACCGACCTCGCCGACGCCGTCGGCTACGCGCTCGCCCACCGGGACGAGGCGGCCAAGTCGGGCGCCATCTACGGCGGCGTCGCGGGCGGCATGTCAACCGAGGCCGACGAGTTCATCCGGGCCGTAATGGCCGACATGATGGACGGCCAGGCGTCGATCCCCGCGATATGAGCGACGAGCTCTGCTTGAGTGTCGACCTCGGCACGGGGGGACCGAAGATCGGACTGGTCACCCTCGACGGCGAGATCGTCGCCTACGAGCTGCACCACGTGGCCACAAATTTCTCCGGCCACGGCGCCGCGACCCAGGACGCCGATCAGTGGTGGTCGTTGATCGGCGACGCGACGCGCCGGCTCATGGCACGGCCCGGGGTCACGAAGGAGCGGGTGAAGGCCGTCGCCGTGACCGGACAGTACGGCTCGACGATTCCCGTCGACGCGAACGGCCGGCCCACCGGACTGTGCCGGACCTGGCAGGACTCCCGGGGCCGGCCCTTCAGTCGCCGGGCCGTCGGCGGCCACGTCCAGGGCTACCGCGGCCGAACACTCCTCGAGTTCGTCCGCAAGACCGGTGGCGCGCCGGCGCTGACCGGTGGCGACCCGGTGGGACAGATCCTCTACTTGATGAATCGCGAACCCGACGTCGTGGCCGGCACCCGCTGGTTCATGGAACCGGTCGACTACCTCACGATGCGCTTCACCGGGGTTGCGTCGGCGACGCACGCCTCGAGGTTCACCACCTGGCTGATCGATATCCGAGAACTCGGACACTACGACTACGACGCCTCGCTGCTCGCCCTCGTCGGCATCGACGAAACCCGCCTGCCCCCCCTCGTGCCCATCGGGTCCGTCGTCGGACATGTCACCTCCGGCGTCGCTGCGTCCCTCGGGCTCGGCGAGGACACGGTGGTGATCACCGGGCTGCTCGACCTGCACGCGGCGGCCCTCGGCTCGGGCGCCACCGGGATGCACGACACGCACCTCGCCCTCTCCACGACCTCGTGGATCGGACTTCCCGTCGCGAAGAAGAAGACCGACGTCCACCACGCCATCATCGCGGCGCCGGGACTGACGAACGACTCCTACCTGGTCTTCAATCAGCAAGACACCGGCGCCAAGGCCCTCGACTGGTTGCGCCAGGTCCTCGCCGGGGCCGCGCCGACGATGAGTTACGACCAGATGACCGAACTGGCGTCGACGTCGACGCCCGGGGCCGGGGGGGTCGTCTTCGCCCCCTGGATGGCCGGTCAGATCTCGCCGTCGATGGACAGTCGCGTTCGGGGAGGCTTCAACAATCTTTCGATCACTTCGGTCACCGCGGACCTCGTCCGTGCCGTCATGGAGGGCGTGGCGGCGAACAGCGCCTGGCTGCTCAAGTACGTCGAGAGGTTCGCCCACCAAACGTTGTCGCCCATCCACCTACTAGGCGGCGGCGCCCAGTCGCCGTTGTGGTGCCAGATCTACGCCGACACCCTCGGCCGCGCGGTCGTGCAGGTCCCCCAACCGATGGTCGCCCAGCTGCGCGGCGCGGCGCTGATGGCGTCGGTGACCCTCGAGCGCCATCGCCTGGGCGAACTCTCGACAATCCTCCCCGAGGGCCGGGTCTTCGAGCCGCAGCAATCACTGCGCGACCTCTACCGCGAGCGCCGAGAGCTCGTCCCCGACCACTTTCGCCGAGACCGGTCCTGGGCCGCCCAGCACCGACCGCTGCGCGTGAGTCGCCCCAATGACCTCTGACCCTTCAGTAGGCTCACAGTCAGTGAACGGCGCCCGGCTGCTCGTGAGCGTGCCCAACGGCGACCTGCTCGACTCGTTGAACCAGATGGCCGACCCCGTCGACGTCGTCGAGTGGGACATGAAGGGAGCGGCACCCGTCGACGCCCTCGACATCGTCGTGGCGCCCTACATGGGAATGACCGAGCGCCTCGCCAACCTGACGGGCGTGCGGGTCCGCCTCGTGCAGAGCCAGTCCGTTGGCTTCGACGGGGTCGCCGAAACGCTGCCCGCCGGCGTCGTGTTCGCCAACGCCGCGTCGGTCCACGAGACCTCGACCGGCGAGCTCGCGCTCGCACTCATCCTCGCCTCCCAGCGCGGGATTCCCGACTTCGTGCGGGCCGCGAGCGAGGGTCGCTGGGCGAGGGCGTGGTACCCGAGCCTCGCCGACCGCACGGTCCTGCTCGTCGGCACCGGAGGCGTGGGCCGGGCCGTCGAGGACCGCCTCGCGGGCTTCGAGACCACGGTCGTGCGTGTCGCGCGCACTGAACGCTCCGACGACCGCGGACTGGTGCACGGCCTGTCGTCGCTGCCCCGACTGCTCGCCACCGCCGACGTCGTGGTCGTCTGCGTACCGCTGACCGATTCGACGACGCACCTCGTCGACGACGCCTTCCTCTCGGCGATGCGTGATGGCAGCCTCCTGGTCAACGTTTCTCGCGGCGCCGTCGCCGACACCGACGCGCTGTGGCGCCACGCCCGCGACGGGCGACTCCGTCTCGCGCTCGACGTGACCGACCCCGAACCGCTACCGAGCGACCATCCCTTGTTCGCCCTTCCTAACGTGCTGATCTCTCCCCACGTCGGCGGGGCGACGTCCGCGATGACGCCGCGGATGGCCCGACTGCTCCTCGAGCAGATCGCGCGGATGCGCCGGGGCGACGATCCCCTCAACGTGGTGCTGCGCACGTAGGTGCGGCGCCCGTAGAACCGGGCCGACGTGGCGAGCGGTCTCGCCTTCGGGGCGCCTCCGGGGTGCCCAGTGGAGGGGGCACCGCCGACTCATCACCGAACGAGAGACCCGCTCCAACTGATTAGCGGACCGACCGGTGACCGGTGAACGGTCTTGGAACGACAATGTCCCTACACTCATGGACAGCTCGACGAGGAGACCCACTATGACCATACGGCGCCTTGCCGCGACCTTCCTGCGTCCGGTGCTCGCGACGACGCTCTCCGTCGCAACGCTCTCGGTGGCCTCGGGCGCGGTCGCGTCCGGCGCGACGTCCCCGACGTGCCGCAGCAATCAACTGCGCATCGTCTTCGCCTCGGGGGGGGGCGGACTCGGACACGTCGCGCTGCTCATCCGCTACACCAACGTCAGTCCCCGCGCCTGCGCGCTGAGCGGATATCCCCGGATCGCTCTGCACAATGCGGCGGGGACCACAACCCTGTACGCCCGGCGCACGCAGAACGGCTACCTCGGAGGCCTCGGCCAGACGGCGACGCCGCGCGCCAACCCCGTCGTCACGCTGAACGCCCTCACGGGCGTGGCCTCGACCATGATGGAGGGCACCGACGTGCCCGTGGGTTCGGCCACCTCGTGCCTCACCCTGACCAAGCTCGACCTGACCCTTCCGAGCAAGAAGTTGAGCTTTCACTTCCTAACGAAGTTCCCGGCCTGCTCGGTGCCCGAGGTCCATCCCTTCGTCAAGGGTCCCTCGGGCGACATGCACTAGGGCGCCGTCGACCTCGGTCCTCGAAGGGCGACGTAGAGGTCGCAGAGGTTCCAGCCCGTCGGCGCACCGGCAATCAACTGTTGGAGTCTCTCTAGTCCACGGTGGCTGTCGTTGGCGTCGAGGAGCGCTTGCCAGTCGAGGCCCGAGGCGGAAATGCGCGCCGCCGTCCTCTCGTCGACCCATGCGCCGGCCACGCCGGCCACGAAGTCACGCCCGTCGCTGGCGCGCGCGACGACGACGCCGTCACATCCTAGGTCGGCTAGTTCTGCAGCCATCCGCCACGCGAACTCCTGGCAGCGCCCGCCGGTCCCCGATCCGAGCACCCGGACCGTCACCTCGCCCACGCCGATGACGCACAGACGGTCGTCGGTCGTCGACTCGCCACGCAGGACCTCTGAGAACCCCGTGGCGGCGTCGGCGACGTCACCCTGGACGGCGCTGCCCAGTTCGACCACCCGGTAGCCGCGCCGCGCCGCCTCGCCGGACGCCAGCGCCAGCAGCATGGACGGCTCGGCCACGACCAGATTGACGTGGTCGGTCGTGATGGGCGCTGCCATGGCGACGGCGCGGCGCTCGAAGGCCTCGAGCAGCGACGTCCCCAGCGCGGTCGCGGAACGACCCACGCGCGACACCAGTTGCTCGACCTCCGAGCGGGCCGGCGAGTAGTCGTAGGTGAGGCCCGACGCCACCCATCGCGGGCCCGAGACGACGTTGTCAACCATGACGAGCGAGCACGAGCGCGGGGTCCTCACGCGGCGCAGCACCGCTCCCCCGGCGATGGCCGACGTCGCGGCGCGCAGCCGATTGAGCGTCGTAATATCGAGGCCCGCGGCGAGCGCCGCCGTCCACAGCTCGTGCAGTTGCGCGAGCGTCAAGGGCTTCTCGGGGACCGCGCAGAGGCTCGACGCCCCGCCCGAGACTAGGAACAGCGTGCAGGCGGCGACGGAGGGCTCTGCGAGGAACTCGACGAGTCGCTCCCCGGCGACGAGGCTGCCCGGACCAGGGATCGGGTGCTCTCCCACCACTACGTCGCCCTCGACGTCCTCCTCCGATTGAGCGGCGTCGACCACGAGCAGCTGGCGTCGGACGCGCCGTCCAAGCACGGCACGCACCACGCCGGCCATCTCGCGCGAGGCCTTGCCGACCGCGACGACGTCGACGTCGAGGTCGACCACCCCCGCGTCGACGAGGCGCCGCTGCACGAGGGCTCGCAAGTCCAACTCGTCGAGCCAGGTCGAGCCGATCGCGAGGGCGTCACTGAGGAGTTCGGCGATCGTCGCCCCCTTCGTTTACGCGTCGTCCCTCGGACGCACAGACCATCCTAAGAAATGCCCCGACGGGGCCTGAGGAGACAGCCAGCCACCCCCTCGAGACCGGGAAGAAGTGCCGACCCATTCCACCTCTACCGGTCCAATATTTTAACGTCGGCGATTCGCCGCCGAAATCACCGCTTCGAGCGAGGCATCGAGGATCGACGAGCTCATCCCAACGCCCCACCACGTAGTGCCGTCGGACCCCTCGGCCTCGACGTACGCGACGGCCGAGGCCTCGGACCCCGCGGTCAGCGCGTGCTCGTGGTAGTCGCGGACCTTGAAGTTCACGTCCATCTCGTTGTGCAGCCCCACCATCAACGCGTCGATGGGTCCGTTGCCCTCGCCCTTGACGGTCATGTGCTGGCCGTTGACCGCCAACTGGGCGAAGATGCGCGTCGAGTGCTGGTCGGCCGAAACCTCGCTCGAGAGCAACTGGATCTTCGGGTTCTCTGGCTGGTAGGTCGTGGTGAACACGTCCCAGATCTCGGCCGGCGAGATCTCCGTGCCGGTCGCCTCGGTGAGCTCTTGGACCTGCTTGGAGAACTCCACCTGCATCGCCCGGGGCAGGTCCAGGCCGTGCTCTTGGCTCAGCAGGTACGCAACGCCGCCCTTGCCCGACTGGGAGTTGACCCGGATGATCGCCTCGTAGGTGCGACCCGTGTGCTTCGGGTCGATGGGCAGGTACGGGACCTCCCACACATCGTAAGTGTCGCCGACGGCGAGCATTCCCTTCTTGATGGCGTCCTGGTGGGACCCGGAGAAGGCGGTGTAGACGAGCTCGCCGACGTAGGGGTGGCGCATATGGACCGGTAGCCGATTGGCGTACTCGGCCACGTGGCGGGCCTTGTCGATGTCGCGGATGTCGAGCTCGGGGTCGACGCCCTGGGAAAACAGGTTGAGCGCCAGGTTGACGACGTCGACGTTGCCGGTGCGCTCCCCGTTGCCGAACAGGGTCCCCTCGACCCGGTCGGCGCCGGCCAGCACGCCCAGCTCGGCCGCCGCGACGCCGGTGCCACGGTCGTTGTGGGGGTGCAGCGAGAGCACGACGCTACTGCGACGGTCCACGTGGCGCAGAAACCACTCGATGGCGTCGGCGTAGAGGTTCGGGGTGAACATCTCGACCGTCGCGGGCAGGTTCAGAATCAGGGGGCGCTCGGGCGAGGGATCGATCACCGCGATGACGGCGTTGCAGACCTCGAGGGCGTAGTCGAGCTCGGTGCCGGTGAAGCTCTCGGGTGAGTACTCGTAGTAGAAATCGGTCCCGGGCGAGGTGGACTCGAGTGACCGGCAGATCGCGGCCGCGTCGGTGGCGATGGCCTTGATACCGTCACGGTCGAGGCCGAAGACCACCCGACGCTGCAGGGTCGAGGTGGAGTTGTAGAAGTGCACGATGGCGCGCTTGGCCCCGTGCAGCGACTCGTAGGTGCGTCGGATGAGGTCTTCGCGGCACTGGGTGAGGACCTGGATCGTCACGTCGGCCGGGACGAGTCCGCCTTCGATGATGTGGCGCACGAAGTCGAAGTCGGGCTGGGAGGCCGACGGGAAGCCGACCTCGATCTCCTTGAAGCCCATGGCGACCAGCTGGGTGAACATGGCGTTCTTGCGGTCGAGGTCCATGGGGTCGATGAGGGCCTGGTTGCCGTCGCGCAGATCTACGCTGCACCAGCGAGGAGCCCGGGTCAGTCGTCGGTCGGGCCAGGTGCGATCGGGCAGGTCGACGGGCACGGTCGGACGGTACTTGGCGTAGGCCATGGGACTGGGCTGCTGGGGACTGTCGCGCATGTCCTTCCTTTCCGTCGTGGTCGTCAGAGCGGGAAACAAAAAACCCCCGCGAGTGCGGGGGTCAGGGCGAGCGAGAGCCCACCCTATCGAAGCAGCAGGTCGCTCTGGCCGGTGGTCACGGAGCCATTGTACCGCGTGGGCGGGGAATGTCCAGAGGACCACCACTAGCCTGAGGACCCATGGGACTCGCAAAGACACTCCTCAAGTTCGCGGTCCTCGCGGTCCTGGGCGCCGGCGCGCTAGGCGCGGCGATTCTCCTTCGTCGCTCGAAGGACCCGATCAACGTCTCGTACGACCAGTGGCCCGACGTCGCGCGCAATCCGGCCTCGTAGTCCCACCCATTCGCAGTACCAACGAAGGAGAGATCATGGCAAAGATGGAGTATCGACGGCTCGGCAGGTCGGGGCTGCGCGTGAGCGTCCTCTCGTTCGGCAGTTGGGTCACCTTCGCCAACAAGAACCAGCTCGAGACCGCGAAGCAGGCGGCCGAGTGCCTCAGCGCCGCCAAAGAGGCCGGCGTCAACTTCTACGACAACGCCGAGGCCTACGGCGGTGGCGAGTCCGAGCGGGTCATGGGCGCGGCGATCGCCGAGCTGGGATGGAAGCGCCACGAGTACGTCGTCTCCACCAAGCTCTTCTGGGGCCTGCACGAGGGGCCCAACATGCGCAACACCCTCAACCGCAAGTACCTAAGTCAGGCGATCGACGGCTCGCTGGAGCGCTTCGGCCTCGACTTCGTGGACCTCGTGTTCTGTCACCGGCCCGACGCGCGCACACCGATCGAGGAGACCGTCTGGGCGATGAGCGACATGATCAACCAAGGCAAGGCCCTCTACTGGGGGACCTCGGAGTGGAGCGCCGACGAGATCCGCGCCGCCTACGACATCGCCGAGCGCCACCACCTGCACAAGCCGCTCATGGAGCAGCCCGAGTACAACATCTTTCACCGCGACAAGGTGGAGAAGGAGTACCTACGCCTCTACGAGGACATCGGACTCGGCACGACGATCTGGTCCCCCCTCGCGTCGGGACTGCTGACGGGCAAGTACATGGACGGGATCCCCGAGGGCTCGCGCGCGACGCTGCCGGGATACGAGTGGCTGAAGAACCTGCTCACCGACGAGGCCCGCAACAAGAAGGTGGGCGACCTCAAGGTCATCGCCGACGAACTCGACGTCTCGCTGGCCCAGCTGTCGCTGGCCTGGTGCGCCAAGAACCCGAACGTGTCGACCGTCATCACCGGCGCCTCCTCGGCCGACCAGGTCCGAGAGAACATGACCGCGCTCGACGTGATGCCCCTGCTCACCAAGGAGATCATGGACCGCATCGACCTGATCAGCTTCTTCTAGCCCGGCCATGGCCCCGGCGCGCATTGGCCTCATCGGCGGCATGTCCTGGGAGTCAACGGCTTCGTACTACCGGTACCTGAACGAGTCGTTCGTCGCCGGGCCCAACGAGTGGTCCAAGCCCGACGTCACGATCGACTCGATCGACTTCGGTTCGATCGTGGTGTGCCAGCAGCGCGACGACTGGGCCTCGACCGGCGCGATCCTCGCTGACTCGGCCCGGCGGCTCGTACGGGCCGGCGCCACCGTGCTCGCCATCGCCGCCAACACCATGCACGTCAACCTCGACGAGGTCCGCGCCGCCGTGGAGGTCCCGGTCCTCGACGTGCGGGAGGCGATCGCGAGCGAATGCCTCGCCCTGGGACACTCGTCCATTGCGCTCCTGGGCACCCGGTACCTGATCGAACGGTCATTCTACTCCGACCGGCTAGAGGAGATGGGGGTTCGGTGCGTGCGGCCCACGATTGAGCAGAGGGACCGGCTCCAGAAGATCATCTTCGACGAACTGGTTCGGGGCATTGTCAACCCCGAATCGGCCGCCTACCTCCGTCGAGTCGCCGACGACTGTCTGGACCGGGGGGCGGGAGTCGTCGGGCTCTGCTGCACCGAGTTCGGGATGCTGATGGACGAGGGCGCGCCGGTTCCCGTCATCGACTCGACCCGGGCCCACGTGCGCGCGCTGCTCGCCGCGGTTGCGAACCAGTCATTTGACATCGGCTGAACGCTGACCGACGCGAGCGACGCCGCGGTCGCCCGTCATAGGATTCAGTGGGTCAAAGGGGGACCATGGAGCAGTTCAATGGGCGCATCGCCGTCGTCACCGGGGGGGGCACCGGAATGGGCCGCGAACTAGTGCGCCAGCTCGCCCAGGAGGGCTGCCACGTCGCTATGTGCGACGTCTCGATCGAGTCGATGCACGAGACCAAGCTGCTCGCGCTCGAGTCGGCCCCGGCGGGAACACGGGTGGCGACCTTCGTCGCCGACGTCGCCGACGAGATCCAGCTGCGGGCCTTTCGCGACTTCGTTGCCGCCGAATTGGCGACGACGTCGATCAACCTGCTGTTCAACAACGCGGGCGTCGGCGGAGCCGGCAGTTTCGTCGACGACGATCGCGAGTCGTGGGAGCGGACTTTCAACATTGTCTGGGGCGGGGTCTATCTCGGCTCACGGACGTTTCTGCCAATGCTGATCGCGGCCGACGAGGGCCATATCGTCAATACGAGCAGCATTAACGGCATCTTCGCCTCCATCGGGCCGTTCACGCCCCACACGGCCTACAGTGCCGCCAAGTTCGCCGTACGGGGTTTCAGTGAGGCCCTCATCACCGACCTGCGTCTCAACGCGCCCCACGTTGGAGTGTCGGTCGTGCTGCCCGGCCACGTGGGCACGTCAATCTTCATCAACTCCGGGATCGTCCACGGAAAAGAGCCCGACGACCTGAACGAGGAGGACCTCACGAAGATCCGGCGCCGCATGGCCGTCGCCGGCACCCCGGTCGACGGGGTCGCCGACGAGGACCTACGCAAGGGTGTCGCGATGGTGGGCGAGGCCTTCCGTGACCTCGCGCCCCTCAGCGCCGCCTCGGCGGCCGAGATCATCCTCGACGGCGTTCGCCACAACAAGTGGCGCATCCTCGTCGGGGAGGACGCCGTGGCCGTGGACGCCAAGGTCCGTGCCGACCCCGAGCACGCCTACGACCAGCAGTTCTGGGACGCCCTGCGGGCCGAGGGCATCTTCGCCGGCTTCCCTTAAGCGCACGGGCTCAGGCTTTTGGTTGACCGTCAATGAGGGTGGCCGTATGGACGTCAATCGCCGTCATGAGATCGTCGAGCTGATATCCGAGCTCGGGGTTGGACTGGTGCAGCAAATGGGGCTCGATCGACGCCAGCGAGATCGACGCGCGGGCCTTGGTCACCGCTCGCAGGGCGTTTCGGCGCAGCGAGTGACGGGTGACCGGGTCGCTCCCCTTCGTCGCGTGCTCGTACGCAGCGGTCGCCTCGTGGGCGCGTTCCACTTGCTGGGGTGGGCGCGACGACGGCGCATGGAGCCACAGGACGTAGTCGATGAAGAGCACGATGGCGGCGGCCCACGCGGTGTCGACGATCCGCGGTCCGAGGAGGTTCCGGTCGGGACCGAGCACACCCACGAAGACGAACACGATCGGAGTGAAGACCATCACGGTCAGCGCGTGACTGCGTTGCTTGGCCCAGGGGACGGCGGCGGCCATAGCGCAGGACAGTACGATCAACAGGATCACGGGATTACCCCAGAGCGCCGCCAGCGCGGCGATCCCCACGCCCGCCATCGTGCCGATCGTTCGAGCGATCGCGCGGCGCATGACCGGTCCCAGGTCCGGGCGCAAGATGAAGGCGACACTCATCGGCAGCCAGTAGCCCCGGGGGCCCTCGAGCGCCCTCGACAGGAGAGTCGCGACGACGATTCCCGAGGACAGCAACACCGCGAAGCGCAGACGCTCGGCCATCGGGAGCCGCGAGATCGTCGTGCGAAACGGGGGCGACGCTTGAAGAGTTGAGCGCTCCGCGAGCGTGAACGAGGCCGCGATATAGCGACTCGCGGGTGCGGGCGGCGCCGCGAAGATCGTCGCGTAGCCGGCCAACTCGTGCGTCGCCTCGAGGGCCGAATGCTCCCCGATCGTCTTAGCGACCTGCCCCAGCGCCTCCACGACTCTCGGATCGACTGCTTCATCGCGACTCATGAGGTACGACGCCAGCTCGCCCAGTTGCAGGGCCACGACGAAGCACTGATGCATCGCCACGACCTCGTCGGTCGCCTCTCGCAGCGGCTGGGTCCCCACGACGTCCTGGGCCGCGTCGAGGGCGAGCAACGCGCGCCCGCGAGCTTGGTCCATCGCGTCACCGCCGACCGAGGCCAGCAACTCGGCCAGCGCCCCGAAGGCCTCCGACAGGCAGAGGCGCTGGTCGGCGCGGCGGCTCCGTCGGTCGGTGAGGCTCGCCACGAGATAGAGCCAGAGCGCGCCCACGGCGACCGCGATGCCCGACTGCCACACGCGACCCTCGAATCGCAGCCCGCCACCGAGGATCACGCCCAAAAGCAGGTACATGCCCTGGGTCGACCATAGGGAGGCCTCGATCACCCCCGCCACCAGGGCGACGGCACCGAAGAGCGCGATGAGCGCCCACCAGGCATCGACCTCGTTGACGAAGAGCGACCCGACAGCCACACCCGATCCTCCCGCCAGCGCCACTCCCAACAGGCGCGGCGAACGGGTCCGCCAGCGGTCCGTCCCGTCCTGGCTCACGCCCCACAGGGTTCCGAGCGCGACCAGTGTGCCGTAGGCCCGTTGACCGACGGCCAGGCCTACCACGAGCGGGATCGTCAGGCAGAGGGCGGCGCGGACCGAGAGACGTGCGTGGGGCGAGAGCCGACGAACACTCCACCGGCTTGCCGCTTTCTGACTCTCAGCCACTAGGCATCTGCTTGACCGTCTTCGGGATCGAGACGTATCGAAAAAGCGAATTTGTTGGTGTCACCCACAGATTTGGTGTATCACATTAAGTGATACAAAAGTCAGTGAGTACCCCTCACCCGTCGAGCGCGTAGCGAAGCCCCACGAACCGTTGCGGTATAAGACAACGATTCGTGGGGCTTCGTAGGCAGGGGCTAACTATGCCCACTCTGCGTGGGTGACCCGGTTCGCAAGAACCGAGATCGCCAACGCGACCGATCCGTCGATCGCGAGGACCGAGTAGTCGTCGGTCGCCAACCGGGGGAAAATGGCGGCGTACACGACTCCTTCTCGGCCCTCGCGCGGCAGGACCCACACGTGGGTGCGCTTCGACGAATTTGATACGGGGTGAATCTGAACCTC
>JAYVZV010000081.1:0-3909 GCA_043782995.1 Acidimicrobiales bacterium
ACCAGCGCGGTGCGGGTCCGGGCGGCGCTGTGCCCCGGCAGCGCTGCGACGATGTTCACCAGCACCATGGCACCTAGGCATACCCACATGATCTCGCCGACCGGCACTGAGGTCTGCGGGACTGCGTAGACCTCGCGAGCGAAAAGGGTCCACAGCCAGCGGCCGAACGCCACTCCGAGGGGCGCACCGACGACGACGCCCGCCAGGCCGACAACCGAAGCCTGCCACGCCACCGCGGAGGCCAGCTGCCGCTGCGTGAAACCAAGCGCTTTCAGGAGAGCCAGTTCACGACGACGACGTCGCACGGAGGCCACGAGAGTGAAGGCGAGCGCCACCACGGCGCCACCGGCCAGCCCCGACGCGAGGATGTTGGGAGAGACGCCGACCGACCCGTAGTCCCTGATTTGACCGGGCTTCTGGACGCCCAGCACCGTGACGAACAGTCCACAGTTATTGTTGGCGCGGGCGAACTCCACGTTGGCCGCCCGGGCGATTCGCTGGAGATACGCCGCACCCCTCGACGTCGTCACTCCGGCGCGCCAGCGAACCAGGGCCATGTTCGGTCCGTTGCACGCCTTGGGGTAGCCCTGCCCACTCAGGCTCGGGAACGAGCCGTTGGGCAACAGTGCGCCCGTGCCCATCGACGTGTGCTGTCCCTGCGAGATCCCGATGGCCGGCAAGGTCGCGGTGCCGACGATCGTCAAGTTCTTCGTTTGCGATCCAGGCCCGAAACCGTAGCCAACCCTCACCGATCCGCCGACGTGCTCGTGCAACTGCGCCAGCGTGGCCGGACCGAGGATGATCTGATCAGAGGACGCAAGGGCGTGGCCCGAGAGGATGGGCGGGGAGAAGGGAGCCGGGGCCGCCGCGAAGAGAACCGGTGTGACGACGCCGTTCAGCTGGAGCACGAAGAACGTCACGCCCGTCCACGAGGCGACGAGGGGACTGTGACTCAGCGAGGCCTGCGCCTTCGGGGGGATGGGACCGTAACCGTCGGAACTGTCGAGGGCCGCGTCCCAACTCCAGCCGTAGAGCGCCGGGTGCGTGATGAGGGTCGACAGCCCGCTGCCGAACGTCAGCGTCGCGGTGACCATCATCATCGCCAGCACTGCTCCGTAGAGGGCCGAGCGGACCGACATCGAGCCGCGACGATCGCCCGGCTCGAGGGCGAAGCGAACGCCGATCGCCGCGGGGACCGGTAGCCCCGAGCCGACCACGCCACGCACGACGGCCGAACCACGTCGTAGGGGCTGGGCCCGTCCAACGGCGCGGTGCGGCGATCCTCGGTAGGCGATCGCGACCGTGACGGCGCCGAGGGTCACGACGAGCGCGAGAAACCCGGGTCCGACGACCGTCCAGTCCGTCGCCACGCCGAGCGTCGGGTACACCGCCCTGGCCGGACCGACCGGGGCGAGCGGTGACAGGGCGACCGCGACACCGGCGGCGAGCACCGACCCGACGACAACCGCGCCGAGGGCCACGGGCAACCCGTCGGACACCGTCATCGCCGGATCGGCGCCGAGTGCGCGCATGACGCCGAGGTCCGAGTCGCGGGTGTGGAGCAGGCGGGCGATCGCCTGCAGCGCCAGCAGAAGTCCGGCGAGGACGGCGATCACGCCGAACACCCAGAGGGCCGTCGCGACGGGCTTGATGGCCAGTTCCGCCTGAGCTGCGAAGACCGATGACGCGGTGAAGACGAGGTAGGCCGGGACGTGACGTTCGATCTCGTGCTCGACGGCAGGGACGTTCCGACCACCGCCCTTGACTTGGATCTCGTACCACGGGATCGACTGGTACTTCACCCCGAGCGAGTTCGTCAACGCGGGCGTGGCGATTATGTAAGTCGGCAGGCGCTGGACGTCGTCCTGGACAACCTGACTGTTCAACAGGCCGATACCGACGACCGTCACGCGAACCTTGTGCCCTACCCTGTTAAGAGCGTGTGTCAGAAAGCCGAGGGTGAGCACCTTGCCGACTCGGAGTCGAAGAATCTGCGCCGCCGTCTGGCTCACGACGACCTCGTCCGCCCGGTGGGGATCGGCCATGCGACCATCGGTCACGGTGAAGCGATCCTGACTGAAGAACTCCGCGCCCAGGCTGCCGACGAGGGTCACTGAGGGAAGGAGTGGGACGGTGCGGTGCGGCTCGATCCGGACCGCCGGAAAGTTCACGTAGTCCTGGACGGTCCTCACGTGAGCAAGATGGCGAAGCGCCGTCGTGAAGTCCCGCGGCTTCGGTGTGAAGGCGGCCACTCCAAGATCGGACGGGTTGGTGCTCTTCAGGAAAGTGGAGAACGACGACTGGGTCCGACGCGCCGCAGAAAGGGATCCGAGACCAACCCCGCTCACCAGTCCGATGAGGAGCACGACCGTGAGACAACCGAGCCATTGGCGCCGCACGGTGGAGCGAACGCGGTAGCGCGCGACGTTGAGGAGTGGTCCGCTCACTTCCGGCGACTGGACGGCGCCAATCGAACCCTCTCCCCTGCACGATTCATCACTCTCGCGGAACGATTCACCCTCGCCATTCTGGCAAATCCCACCAGCGAACCAAGGAGGGCAGCCACTAATCTCCCGTAGTGGTACCACCTGCTTGCGTGGTAGAGCGCGTCGACGAGAAATGCGTGTGCGGGGACCCCGTTTAGTGAGCCACTTGACCTTGACCCCATCTGGTGGACCACGCTTATGCGAGTGTGGTCTGGGTTTCACTCAATTGTAGATTCTCAAATTCTTCTGGCGTGTAATAGTTCAGTGAACTGTCACGACGCATCGGGTTGTAGAAGTTCTCGATGTAGTCGGCCATCGCGACCGAGAGTTCGACGACGGCGCGAATTATGCACGGCCCCGCAGGTCCTTCAGGACCGTTCGGGCGGCGCCCCAGCCGCACATTCCGTGCACCCCCCCTCCAGGGGGCGTCGACGCGGAGCAGAGGTAGAGTCCCGGCGTCCCCGTGCGGTAGGGGTTCCAGCGAGCGGTGGGACGCAGCAACGTCTGGCGCACCGTTCCGGCGCCTCCGGCGATGTCGCCGCCGAGGTAGTTGGGGTTGTGCCGCTCTGCGTCGGCGCACGACGTGGCCGCTCGCGCGAGCACGAAGTCGCGGAACCCCGGGGCGAAACGCTCGATCTGGTCCTCGATGCGCGACGACATGTCAACGTCAGAGCCGTTGGGGACGTGGCAGTACGCCCAGAGGGTGTGCTGACCGTGGGGGGCTCGCGTGGGGTCGGCCACGCTCGCCTGAACGACGATGCAGTAAGGGCGTTGCGCGTGACGTCCGGCGGCGACATCGGCCTCGGCCTGCGCCACTTCCTCGAAGCTGCCCCCGAGGTGGACGGTGCCGGAACGGCGGCAGGCCTCCGCCCTCCAGGGTACCGGACCGGAGAGTGCGTAGTCGACCTTGAAGACTCCCGGCGCGCGATGGAACCGGGCGACGCCGGCCCGGTAACGAGCGGAGAGTCGCTCGCCGGCGATGTCGACCAGGGCCGAGGGCGAAGTGTCGAAGAGCACGGCCCGTGCCCTCGGCAGGTCGCCGAGCTGTCGGATTCGCCGGTCGACGTGGACCTTCGCTCCGAGGTCGACGAGTTCGCCGACCAACGCGTCGACCAGCGCCCCGCTGCCCCCCTCGACGACCGGCCATCCACCGTCGTGTGCCGTGACGGTCAAGAACAGTCCGAAGGCTGACGTGAGCGACCGATCGAGCGGCAGCATCGAATGGGCGCAGACCCCGCCGATCAGGGCCCTCGCTTCGGCGCTCTCGAACCGCTTCGTCAACTGCGCCGCCGAGAGCAGCCCCGACCGCGCGAAGCGAGCCATGACGAGCGGACTGGACAGCACCCCCCGGATCGGTGTCAGTACCGACTTGGCCAGGTCGGGAGCCTGGGCGACCAGCGGTCCGAGGAGACGTCGGTACACG
>JAYVZV010000082.1:0-11742 GCA_043782995.1 Acidimicrobiales bacterium
CTCGATACGAGCCTGGCGATCCTGCTGGTGCGCGCGGCGGACCGCCTGATCTCCGGTCAGCAGGCGTACGTCGACGCGCTGGCGCGCAGGGCTCGCGAGCACGCGACGACGCCGATGATCGGGCGTTCGCACGGCATCCACGCGGAGCCGATCACTTTTGGCGTCGCGCTCGCGGGCCACCTCGCCGAAGCGAAGCGTGGGGTCGCGCGGCTGCGCATCGCGCGTGAAGAGATCGCGGTGGGAAAGATCGCGGGGGCCGTCGGCACGTACGCGCACCTTTCGCCAGCCATCGAGACATCTGCCCTGTCGGCGCTGGGGCTTCGCGCCGAGACCGTGTCGACGCAGGTGGTCGCGCGCGATCGGCACGCCGCCTTCTTCTCCGCGCTCGCGGTCGTCGGCGCCGGGATCGAGCGGCTCGCGACCAACGTCCGTCACTGGCAGCGCAACGAGGTCGGAGAGGCCGAAGAGGCCTTCACGCAGGGGCAAAAGGGCTCCTCGGCGATGCCGCACAAACGAAACCCGATCCTCAGCGAGAACCTCACGGGCCTGGCGAGGATGCTCCGCGGGTACGTCGTACCCGCGCTCGAGGACGTCGCGCTCTGGCACGAGCGCGACATCTCGCACTCGAGCGTCGAGCGGGTGATCCTGCCCGACGCCATTGCCCTGACCGTCTACATGCTGCGACAGGCCACGGGCCTCGCCGACGGGCTCGTTTTGCACCCCGAACGGGCCCGGGAGAACCTCACGACCGGTTCGCGCGGGCTGGTCTTCTCCCAGTCGGTATTGTTGGCGCTCGTGGAGTCAGGGATGTCCCGAGACGACGCCTACCGGGTCGTTCAGTCGGCCGCCCGACGCGCGATCGAAGAGAGAAGGGGCTTTCGCGACGTTGTCGAGGCCGACGACGCGGTCACCCTCTCGCCCGAGGCCCTGGACCGCGCCTTCGACACCGAGCGCCTGCTAGCCCACCGGGGCCGGTTCCTCGACGCGCTGACGTGGCGCCCATGAGCGATCTCGGCCTCACCCACCTCCACTCCGGCAAGGTCCGCGATCTCTACGAGGTCGGAACCGACCACCTCTTGATGGTCGCCTCGGACCGCCTGAGCGCCTTCGACGTCGTGATGAACGAGGCGATCCCGCAGAAGGGCCGCGTGCTGACCGCGATGACCAACTACTGGGTCCACGAGCTCGACTCGGTCCCGACGGCTCTCGTGACCTGCGATCCCGTGGCCATTGACGGGCTCGTCCCGGGCTTCGTGAGCCAGAGGTCGTGGCACGGACGAACGATGCTGGCCCGGCGCGCCGACATGCTGCCCCTCGAGTGCATCGTGCGCGGGCGTCTCGCCGGCCAGGCCTACGACGAGTACGTCGCCCGCGGAACCGTTCACGAGATGGCGGTGCCCCGGGGCTTATCGCTCACCGACCCGTTTCCCGAGCCGATGTTCACGCCGTCGACCAAGGCCGCGACCGGCCACGACGTCAACATCAGTCTCGACGCGGCCGCCGAGATCGTCGGCGCCGAGCTCCTCGCCCAGGCCCGGGCGATCTGCCTCGACCTCTTCGGCCGCGCGGTGGCGAAGATGGCCTCGGCCGGACTCGTGCTGGCCGATACGAAGTTCGAGCTCGGATTCGTCGACGGTCGCCTCGTGGTGTGCGACGAGGTACTGACGCCGGACTCCTCGCGGATCTGGCCGGCCGATCAGGTCCGCTCCGGTGAGACGCCGCCCTCGTTCGATAAGCAGCCGTTCCGCGATTGGCTGAGCGGCCAGCCGTGGGACCGCACGCCGCCTCCACCCACGGTGCCCGACGAGATCGTGGCGGTGACCTCGGCGCGCTACGTCGAGGCCTACGACCGCGTGACCGGTCAGTCACTCGACCACTGGTACGGGGCGTAGTCGTGATCTACCACCTAATCGTCGACGTGACACTGCGAAAGGGGATCGCCGATCCCGAGGGCGCCACCATCGAGCGCGCCCTGCCCGCCCTCGGCTTCACGGGGATCGCCAACGTCCACGCGGACAAGTCGTTCCGTTTCGACGTCGAGGCGCTCGACGAGGCGTCCGCGCTGGAGCGCGCAACATCCCTGGCCGAACGACTGCTCTCCAACCCGGTGATCGAAGACGCGACGGTGCGCCTCGGGGAGGTCGACCGGTGACCCGAATCGGCGTCGTGGTCTTTCCCGGTTCCAACTGCGAGTACGACGCCCTCGCCGGAGTCGTCCAGCTGGGCGCGGAGGCCGAGTTCGTCTGGCACTCCCAGGACGACCTCGGCGGCTTCGACGGCGTGATCCTGCCGGGCGGATTCGCCCACGGCGACTATTTGCGTCCCGGCGCCCTGGCCCGCTTCTCGCCGGTGATGCACGCGGTCGCGCGATTCGCGGCCGGGGGCGGACCGGTGCTCGGAATCTGCAACGGCTTTCAGGTCCTCACTGAGGCCGGTCTCTTGCCGGGCGCCCTGCAAAAGAACCGGGGACTGACGTTCCTCTGCCAGCCCACGACGCTCGTCGTCACCTCGACCCACTCGGTCCTGACCGGCTCGGCCACGCTCGACCAGGAGCTAGTCATCCCCATCAACCACTTCTCGGGCGCCTACACGTGCGACGACGCCACACTCGACGAGCTCGAGGGCAACGGCCAGGTCGTCCTGCGCTACCGGGACAACCCCAATGGATCGCGCGACGACATCGCCGGGGTCGCCAACGTCGCGGGCAACGTCGTTGGTCTCATGCCCCACCCCGAGCGAGCGATGTCGACGCTGCTCGGCAGCGCCGACGGTCGGGTCCTGCTCGAGGGATTCGTCGGCGCTCACGTCGCCGTCGCGTGACCAACGTCAGTCGGGTCGTTCGGTGGCGGCCAGTAACTTGGAGGGGTGAGTAGCCCCGAACCCCTGCACCGCGCGCTCGGGCTCGTCGACTCAGAGCTCGACGACATCCGACGGGTCCTCGGACGTGAGCCCAACCACCTGGAGCTGGCTCTCTACGGGGTGATGTGGAGCGAGCACTGCTCGTACAAGTCTTCGCGACTGCACCTCCGGCGCCTGCCGACCGAGGCGCCCCACGTACTGGTCGGTCCGGGAGAGAACGCCGGCGTGATCGACGCGGGAGACGGCATCGCGGTCGCGATCCGCATCGAGAGCCACAATCACCCGTCGGCAATCGAGCCCTACCAGGGCGCGGCGACCGGCGTCGGCGGGATCCTGCGCGACGTCTTCACCATGGGCGCGCGGCCGCTGTGCGTCATGGACCCCCTCTTCTTCGGCGAGTTGACCGACGCCCGCCAGCGCTGGCTGGTGGAGGGCGTCGTGTCGGGCATCTCGGGGTACGGCAACTCGGTCGGGGTGCCAACTATCGGGGGCGAGTTAACCTTCGACGACTGCTACGCGTCCAACCCGCTCGTGAACGTGCTCTGCGCCGGAGCGTTACCGATCGAGCGCCTCGTGCTCGGCGTGGCCTCGGGCGTCGGCAACCTGGCCGTGCTGCTCGGCTCCTCGACCGGTCGCGACGGTATCGGCGGCGTCTCGGTGCTCGCCTCGGCCGGCTTCGCCGGAGACGACGGACCGGCGAGCGCCGACGACGCCAAGCGACCGAGCGTGCAGGTCGGCGACCCCTACGAGGAGAAGCGCCTGATCGAGGCGTGCCTCGCCCTGCTCGACGGCGGCTACGTGGTCGGCATCCAGGACCTCGGCGGGGCGGGCATCGTCTGCGCCACGAGCGAGACCGCCGCACGGGGCGGGGTCGGCATGGACGTTGACGTCACGGCGATCCCGCTTCGCGAACCGGGCATGGTGCCCTACGAGATCATGACCTCAGAGAGCCAGGAGCGGATGCTCGCCATCATCACGCCCGAGAACTGGCCGGCCGTGGCCCAGCTCTGTGAGAAGTGGGAGGTGCGCGCCGCCATCATCGGCCACGTGGTCGAGCCCGTCCTTCGAGCCGACGGACGCTCCGTGGGGATGTTGCGCGTGCGAGACGGCTTCGACGGCGAGGTCCTCGCTGACGTTCCCGCGTCCTCGCTCGCCGACGAGGCGCCCCTCTACGACCGTCCGATGCACCGACCGGTCGACCTCGACGCGGACCGCGCCGACGATCCGACCGACGACGAGCCCATTGGCTCGCCCGAGGACGACCTCCTGGCGCTGCTCGTCGATCCCGCGTGGGTCTACCGCCAGTACGACTCGATGCTCTTCCTCAACACCGTCGTCGGTCCCGGCCGTGACGCCGCCCTGCTGCGCCTCGCCGGTCCGGGACTGCCGCCGTCAGAGCGTGGGATCGCCATCTCGACCGACTCGAACCCCCGGTGGTGCGCCCTCGACCCGAGGACCGGCACGGCCCTGACGGTCGCCGAGAGCGTCGCCAACCTCGCGTGCGTGGGAGCGACCGCGAAGGCCGTGGTGAACTGTCTCAACTTTGGCAATCCCGAGCACCCCGAGGTCATGTGGCAGCTCTCCGAGTCGATCGACGGGATGGCCGAGGCCTGCCGCGCGCTGGGCCTACCGGTGATCGGCGGCAACGTCTCGCTCTATAACGAGAGCGGCGGACGTGACATCGACCCGACGCCCGTCGTCGGCCTGCTCGGGGTCGTGGACTCGCTGGTCGCCCCGCCACCGGGCTGGAACTGGCGCGTGGGCGACTCGGTGGTGCTCGTCGGTACTCGCCGGGCCGTTGGCGACCAGGCCTTCCCCCTCGGCGCCACCCGCTGGGCGACGCACCGCGGCCGACGCGGAGGTCGCGTGCCCGGCTTCGATCCCGCGGTGCTCGCCCCGGCCATCGACTTCGTCACCGCCGAGGTGGCGCGAATCTGCGCCGGGCGCTCGAGCGACCTGACGGCCGTGCACGACGTCGGCGGCGGCGGCCTCGCCGTGGCGCTCGCCGAGATGGTCGCCGTCACCGGTCTCGGGCTCGACGTCATCGAGCTCGTCGGTCACGGCGAGCTGTTCGCCGAGTTCCCCGGCCGGTTCGTCGTGGCGACGAACGACGCCGACGAGTTGCGCCACCGTGCGGGCGCGGCCGGCGTCCCCGTCACGGCCCTCGGCGTCGTGGGGGGAGGGCGCCTGCGCATCGGCGCAGTGGTCGACCTGCCGGTCGCCGACGTCGCGGCACGACGACGCGACGCGCTCGAGTTCGCCCTCGGCCTCGGCTGACCGGTCGAAAACTTTTCAGCGCGGACGTTTCGGTGAATCGTCACCGGCCGACGTCAACCGCTTCGAACTAGCGTCGCTACAAGGCGTCGCCGTGGCGCGGCGACGGTCGACGCGTGACCGTCGAGAGGGGGATCCATGTACTTCCAGGACCGGTACCTATCGGACGAACAGCGGATGATGCGTGACACCAGCCGTCAGTACGTGGACCACGTGGTGATTCCGTTCATCCGCCAGAACCGGCTGCGTGAGTGGGACATGGACCCCACTGCGCGCCTCGCTCCCCACATTCTCGAGCAGGCCGATGCCGCCGGGCTGCGCGCTCTCTGTGTGCCCGAGCGCTTCGGGGGCGTCGCGCTCGACCCCGCGACGCAGTCCCAGACCATGGCGATCATCGCGACCGAGTTGGCCCGGGGGGAATCGGGTCTGGCGGACAAGCTGGTCCAGAACTGGAAGATCTCGGTGTTGCTCGCCCAGTTCGCGCCCGAGCACCTCCAGGAGCACTGGTTCACCCGCTACATGAGCGAACCCCAGTTCCTCATGGCGCACTGTCTGACCGAGCCCCACGGCGCCTCGGACCGGTGGCTGCCCTACAACGTCCCCGAGATCAACATGGACACGAAGGCCGTCCTCGACGGGGACGCGTGGGTGATCAACGGCCGCAAGCAGTTCATCAGTAACGGCTTCGACGCGACGCTCTACGTCGTGTACGCCAGCACCGACGGCTCGGTCGGCATGCAGATGGGCACGTCGAGTTTCCTCGTGCCCCGCGACACGCCGGGCCTCGAGGTCACCAACTGCAACGAGACGATCGGCGGACGGTACATGAACAACGGCGAGATCGTCTTCGAGAACTGCCGGGTCCCCGCCGACCACCTCCTAGTGCGCGACGACGCCCTGGGCAAGGCCGGGATCTACTTTCGGCCGGGCAAGGTCCTCGTGGCGGCGAAGAGTCTGGGCATCGGCCTCGGCGCCTACGAGGAGACCGTCACGTTCGTCCACGAGCGGGTCCAGGGTGGCAAGCCCATCATCCAGCACCAGGCGGTCGCGCTGCGCCTCGCCGACATGGCGACCCGTCTCGAGGCGGTCGCTGCACTGTTGCGCCACGCCGCCCTCGCCGTCGACGAGCGCTCGCCGGACGCCGACGCGCTGTGCAACATGGTCAAGGTCTTCGCCTCCCACGAGATCGTCAAGGTCTGCGAGCACGCCATGGAGCTGCACGGCGGCTACGGCGCGATGCTCGAGGTGGGGATCGAGAAGTACATGCGCGACGCGTTGATCAACCTGCACAGCGACGGCACGTCGGACGTGTCGAACTTCAAGATCGTGCGCGCGATGTTCCCCGAGACCTCCGGAACCTACGCCGGGCGCCCGTAGCTCCGAGAGGACCCGGTGACTCATCGCGCGGCCTTCAGCTCGTCGAGCACCCCGTCGGGCACGTGGAGGTCGCCGCTCCAACCACGCCCCAGCTCGACCGACTCCTTGTAGGTGCCGTGATAGTCCGATCCGCCCGTCGGGATCATGCCGGCGTCGCGGGTCAGCTTGACCATCAGGGCGCGGGTCGGCGCGCGGGTGCCTCCGTAGTGCGCCTCGACGCCACGGAATCCGCGCTCGCGCAGCGATGCGAGCACCGGGGGCATCACGGTCTCGATCGACGTCGAGTCGTCCATGTAGTTGACCAGGGGATGGGCGATCGAGAACACGGTGCCCGAACCCGCGGCGGCGTCGACGAAGTCCTCGATGGGCATGCTGGTCTTGGGGATGTAGGCCCGGCCGGTACTACCGAGCCAGTCGACGAACAGCCGGTTCCACGCGCCGTCGGTCATCTCGCCGACGATCTCGGGGTGGAGCTGGAACATCGCCCGGGCGAAGTGGGGTCGGCCGACCGAGTCGACGCTGCCCGCGAGGTCGGCCAGGTACTCGAGGGTCAACCGCTCGAAGCCGATCTCCTGGAGAAGAATGACCAGCGCGCGGTTGCGCAGGTCGCGGTCGTGGCGCAGCAGGGCGAGCTTGCGCTGGAGCGGGTGGTCGGCGTCGAGGGGCAAGAAGTAGGCCAGGACGTGGACGTTTCGCGGGGTGGAGCGGGCCCCGTCGTGCTTGGGCACGACGTTGTCGCGCAGCGATACCTCGACCCCCGGTACCAGCTCGATGCCGTGTTGGGCGCAGGAGACCGCCATCGGTCCGTGGCTCAGAGTCGTATCGTGGTCGGTGAGGGCGATGGCCGAAAGCCCCAGGTCGTGGGCCTTCTCGGCCAGCTGCTTCGGGGTGTCGGAGCCGTCGGAGTACGACGAGTGGGTGTGGAGATCGATCACCTCCGTAGCGTAGTTAAAGGGTCTCGCCTCCCCGATGGGTTGTGCGAGAATGTCTTAGTGCCTTCTCAGTCGATGAACCACTCCTTGGACGGCGCGTGAAGGAAGCCTGTGGCGTCGTCGCCATCGTGGCCCCCGGCCGTGACGTGGCCCATATCTGCTACGACGCGCTCTACGCGCTGCAGCACCGCGGCCAGGAGTCGGCCGGCATGGCGACCTTCGACGATCAGCAGATCACCGTCGTGAAGGACAACGGTCTGGTCAGCCACGTCTTCACCGATACGACGCTGCGCGCGCTCGCCGGCTCGATCGTCATCGGTCACACCCGCTACTCGACGTCGGGCTCGGCCAACTGGACCGCCGCGCAGCCCGTCTACCGATCGGCCGGCTCTTCGGGCTTCGCGATCGCCCACAACGGCAACCTGACCAACACGACGGCCCTCGCCGACGACGCGGGGATCCAGTTCACGTCGATGCTCTCGGACTCGGACCTCGTGGCCGAACTGCTCGCGCGCGAGGTCGACGCCGGGGCCACCCTCGCTCAATCGCTCGGCGTGGTGCTCGCGCGCTGCGAGGGGGCCTTCTCCATGGTCATCCTCGAGGCGGGCGAGGTCCACGCGGTGCGCGACCCCTACGGTTTCCGGCCCCTCTGCCTCGGGCGCCTCGGCCCCGCGGACGGGCCCGAGGGCTGGATCGTCGCCTCGGAGTCGCCGGCGCTCGACGTGGTCGGAGCTACGTTCGTGCGCGAGATTCGGCCCGGCGAGATGGTCTCGATCACCAAGGGCGCGATACGCTCGACGCAGCTGCTCGAGCCGGCCGGTGAGAAGCAGAAGCTCTGCATCTTCGAATTCGTCTACTTCGCGAGGCCCGACACCTACCTGATGGGCCACCAGGTCCACACGACGCGTCGTCGCATGGGCGAACTGCTCGCCGCGCAGTCCCCGGTCGAGGCCGACATCGTCATGGGGGTGCCGGACTCGGGCGTGCCGGCCGCCGAGGGCTACGCCAAGGCCTCGGGGATTCCCTTCGGCTACGGGCTCGTTAAGAACCGCTACATCGGGCGCACGTTCATCTCGCCCGACCAGAACAAGCGCGCCGCCACCGTGCGTCGAAAGCTCAACCCGCTGCGAGAGAACATCGAGGGCCAGCGGCTGGTCGTGGTCGACGACTCGATCGTTCGCGGCACGACGACCCGGGCCATCGTCAAGATGCTGCGCGACGCCGGCGCGAGGGAAGTGCACCTGCGCATCTCGTCGCCGCCGTTCATGTGGCCCTGCTACTACGGCATCGACACGCCCACGCGCGACGACCTCCTCGCCGCGAATCACACGGTCGCCGAGATGAACGAGTTCATTGGGTCGGACTCGCTCGAGTTCATCTCGCTGGCGAACCTGCGCGGCGCCGTGGGGCTCGACGGAGAGTGCTGCGACGCCTGTCTGACCGGGTCCTACCCGGCCCCCACCCCCGTCGTGCTCGGCACGGCGGGCAGCCGCTGGTGAGGCTGCTCGACCAGCCCGGTGGCGGGATGACCTACGCGCGGTCCGGCGTCTCGATCGAGGCCGGCGACGAGGCCGTCGAGCGCATCAAGGAGATCGTCGCGAGCACCCGGCGACCTGAGGTCCTGGGCGGGATCGGCGGATTCGGCGGACTGTTCGCCCTCGACGTCGCCAAGTACGCGTCACCGGTGCTGGTCGCCTCGGCCGACGGCGTGGGCACGAAGCTCGAGGTCGCCCGTCAGCTCGGTCGCTACGGAACGGTCGGCATCGACTTGGTGGCGATGCTGGTCGACGACCTCGCCTGCGTCGGCGCCGAGCCGCTGTTCATCCTCGACTACGTCGCGGTCGGCCAGCTCGACCCGGCGCGGCTCGCCGAACTGGTGGCGGGCATCGCCGAAGGGTGCCGCCAGGCCGGCACCGCACTGCTCGGCGGCGAGACCGCCGAGCACGGAGGTGTCATGCACCCCGACGACCTGGACGTCGCGGGCTTCGCGGTCGGGATTGTTGAGCGGGGCCAGGAGTTGGGTCCCGAGCGGGTGCGCGAGGGCGACATGCTCGTGGGCTTCGCCTCACCGGGGCTGCGATCCAACGGCTACACCCTCGCCCGTCGGGTTCTCGTGACGAGCGACGAGTCGCTCCACGGGCCGGCGTGGGTCGGTGCCACGCACTCACTCGGTGACGAGCTGCTGGTGCCATCGGTCATCTACGCGCCGGCGGTCACGGCGCTGCGCCGCGAGCTCGGAGGGGCGGTCCACGCCTGCGCCCACGTGACCGGCGGGGGAATCGTCGGCAACGTCGTGCGACTGTTGCCCCCGACGCTCGACGCGGCAATCGATATGAACAGCTTCGAGACCCCCGAGATCTTCTTCGAGATCCAGCGTCGCGGACGGGTGAGTGCCGACGAGATGGTCCGAGTGTTCAACTGCGGCCTGGGCATGGTCGTCGCGGTCGACCCCCAAGCCGGCGAGGCCGCGCTCTCGCTGGCGCGCTCCGAGGGCGTGGCGGCGGTCATCGTCGGTACCGTGCGCCCGGGTCGCGGGAAGGTCGTGCTCTCGTGACCGGAGCTCGGGCGAGGGTGCTCGCGCACCTGCTCGAGCACTCGGTGCGCCGCGGCGACTTCGAGTTGAAGTCGGGTCGGCGTTCGTCGTGGTTCATCGACTCCAAGATGACGATCTGCGCCCCCGAGGTCATGGTCGACGTCGCCTCGCTCCTCTTAGAACGGATCCCCGCCGACGTGACGGCGATCGGCGGGTTGACCATGGGTGCCGACGGCGCGGCGTTCATCACGGCCGGCGTAGCGGCGACGCGCGGGCGACCGTTGCGCGCCTTCAGCGTGCGCAAGGAAGCCAAGGACCACGGGGCCGGCGGACGGATCTCGGGCGTGCTGATGCCCGGCGACCGCGTGGTGGTCACCGAGGACACGGTGACCCGGGGCACGAGCCTGGTCGAGGCGGCTGAGGTAGTCGTGGAGGCGGGGGCGGAGGTCGTCATGTTGATTGCGGTCGTGGACCGGGGCGGTACCGCCCGGGCCGTGGCCGCCGCGCGGGGCTGGCCCTTCGACGCGCTGTTCAGCGCGCCCGATCTGGGATTTCCCTACGAGGGCGCGTAGCTACTTGGCCAGCACCTCGAGGACTCGGGCCCGCCACTGATAGCGGGCGGGGTACTGCTCGTCGGGCGAGTGGCCGAAGCGCAGCACTAGCGCGTCGAGGGCCGGCACGACGCTAATCATCTGGCCCTCGTAGCCGCTGGCCCAGTACGTGCCGAAGCGGTCGCCGGTCACCCACCACTGCCACGAGTAGTAGTCGCCGCTCACCTCGTCGACGCCGGTCGGCACTTGGGCGGTCGCGGCCCAGTCGCGCGAGATGAGTTGACTCCCGGCCCATTCTCCTCCGCGCAGGTACAAGAGGCCGAAGCGCGCGAAGTCGAGGGCGGTGGCGTGCAGCAGGCTCGACGCGACGAAGACGCCGCGAGAGTCCAAGGTGGGCACGGCACTCGTCATGCCGAGGGGGCCAAAGAGCCGCTCGTCGAGGTAGGTGCGGTAGTCGTCGCCGTATCCGACGAGGTCCGCCACGACGCGGCTGAGCACGTTGGTGGTGCCGCTCGAGTAGTTGAAGACGGTCCCGGGTTTGTGCGCGAGGGGCAGCGCCGCGGTGTAGGCGGCCATGTCGTCCTTGCCCTCGCCGTAGAGCATGTCGATGACGTGGCTGGTCTGGCCGATTTCGTAGACCTCGACGAAGGCCAGGCCGTCTTGCATCGCGAGCAGGTCGCGCACCCGGATCTGGTGGCGCGGGTCCGACGGGTCGCTCCACTCGGGGACGGGGGCGAGCTGGTCCGGGTCGAGGCGGCCGTCGTCGACGAGGGTCCCGACGATCATGTGCAGGTGCGACTTGGCCATCGACCACGAGAGGAGCGGGCTCTGGGCGGTGATCGGCTCGGCCGGTCGGTCGAAGTGGAACTGCTCCCCGCCGTAGCGCTCGACGAGGACCCGTCCTCCCTGGATGACGACAACGGCGTTGGTGACCGCGAGGCGCTCGTCGCTGAACATCTCGTCGACGACGGCCTCGAGCTCGTCTTGGTGGTCGGACGTCCCGCGGGGCCAGGTCGTGCCCGGCCACTCGACGTCCGCTGATTGCGGGGCGAAGCGGGGCTCCACCCGGGGCAGTTCGCTCATGGTCCTCCGATGTCCGTAGGCATTGTGGCACGTGGCGCGACACCTCCTCGTTACCTTGATCAGGTGACGTCGGAACAGACACCGCAGCAATACTTCTACCGCTCCGTGACGCCATCGTCCCGGCACCGGAATC
>JAYVZV010000083.1:0-3841 GCA_043782995.1 Acidimicrobiales bacterium
GGTGTACCCCGCCGGTGAACAGGTGATGGCCGACGTGGTCGCCAACGTGCGCGAGAAGGTCCGTCGCGCCGCCATCGCCCTCGAGTGGCTCGACGACTCCGGTCTCGAACTCGTCGTCTCCAAGCCCGGTGCCGAGGGAATCGGGGTCCCCGAACCATGACCTTGCGCAGCGATCGCTGGGTGCGGGGCGACGACGAGGTCGCTCTCGACAGCCGGGTCGCCCTCAAGATGGGCGGCGCCGCCGTCGACGCGCGCGGGGGCCGGCCGATCATCGGCCTCGCCAACTCCGCGAGCGACCTGAACCCCTGCAACCAGCCGCTCGCCGCGCTCGTCGGGCCGCTTCGAGAAGCGATCAACGCCGCCGGAGGAATTGCCGTCGAGTTCCCGGTCCTGTCCCTCGGCGAGGACCTCATGAAGCCCTCGTCAATGCTGTACCGCAACCTGCTCGCGATGGAGCTCGAGGAGTCGGTGCGCAGCCAACCGATTGACGCGCTCGTGGTCCTCGCGGCGTGCGACAAGTCGGTGCCCGGCGCGCTGATGGGCGCCTTCAGCACCGACGTGCCGTGCCTGATGCTCGTCTCGGGCCCGAGGCCGGTCGCGACATTCGAAGGACGGCGCATCGGCACCGGAACCGACCTGTGGCGGATGTGGGACGAGCGCCGCCGCGGCGACCTCTCCGACGAGCAGTGGCGCGACCTCGAGGACGCCCTCACGCTCGGCCGGGGATCGTGCAACACCATGGGCACCGCCTCGTCGATGGGTGCCATCGCCGAGGCCCTCGGACTGGCGTGGCCCGGCTCGACCTCGATGCCCGCGGGCGACGCGCGCCACCTCGAGGTGGCCCGCCACGTCGGACGCCGAATCGTCGAGCTCGTCGGCGCGGGCGAGTCGGCGTCGCGCCAGGTGACCCAGGCGTCGGTGGACAACGCGCTCGTGGTGCTCGGCGCACTGGGCGGATCGACCAACGCCGTCATCCACCTGACCGCGATGGCCCGTCGCCTCGGCCACCGGCTCGACCTCGCCATGGTGGACACGGTCGGTCGCACGATCCCGGTGATCGTCGACGTCGAGCCTTCGGGCTCGGGACTGATGGAGGACTTCGACGCCGTGGGCGGAGTGCCCACCGTGATGGGCGCACTCGGCGACCGGCTGAACGGTGCGGTCGTCCTCGCCGACGGTCGCACGACCGCGCAGGTCCAGAGCGAGGCACCGAGGCCCCACGGCGTCGTTCGCACCGTGCATGAGCCCCTCGACGCCCTCGGCGCCTTTCGGGTCGTGCGCGGCAACCTCGCCCCCGACGGGGCGCTCATCAAGCGCTCCGCCGCGACCCCGGCGCTGCTCGCCCACCGCGGCCCGGCCTACGTCATGCACGGCCCCGCGGACGTCGCCGCCCGGACCGGCGCCAACGCGACCGCTACCCGCGACGCCGTGCTCGTGCTGAGCGGTACCGGGCCGGTTGGGGGGCCCGGGATGCCCGAGTGGGGCATGGTCCCGATTCCCGCACCGCTGCTCGACACGGGCGTGTCGGACATGGTGCGCGTGACCGACGCGCGCATGAGCGGCACGAGCTTCGGCACGGTGTATCTGCACGTGGCCCCCGAAGGGGCCATCGGCGGGGCGATCGGCCTCGTGCGCGACGGCGACATGATCAACGTGGACGCCGAGGCGGGCCTCTTGAACGTCGAGGTCTCCGACGAGGAACTGGCCTCGCGACGCCGCGCCGGTGACGGGACTCGCCCGTCGCGTCGGGGATATGTTGAACTCTACCGACGGCACGTCAACCAGGCCCCGTTGGGCTGCGACTTCGATTTTCTGGCGCTCGAGCCAGGCCAACGGCCTTTCCTCGACGAGCCGGTGGTAGGGAGATCTTGATGGGCGAACGCTCGGAGAGGACCGGGGCTCAAGTTGTGCCCCGTATAGGCAAGGGGGAAGTGCGACTTTGAAAAAGATACGAATGAGGAGTTTCGGTGCCGTTGCCGCTTCGCTGGTTCTCGCGGGTACGTTCTACGCGTCGGGACCAGCGACGGCGAGCGCCAAGACGACCTTGACCCTGTGGCAGAACTACGGCACCACGCAGAACGCCGTGGCGACGACCGCGCTCATTAAGGCCTACGAGAAGGCGAACCCGAACGTCACGATCAAGGACGTCGCCCAACCCGGGACGAGCTACTTCGCCCAGCTGCAGGCCGCCGCGATCTCGGGCAACGGTCCCGACCTCGCCGTCATGTGGACCGGAATCTACGACCTCCAGTACTCGAAGTTCCTCGTGAACTTAAAGAGCAAGGTGCCCGCCGCGGACCTGGCGAAGATGGGCGGACTCCAGTGGGAGTCTCCGAACTTCAACCCCGCGAACGGTCCGTTAACGATGCCCCTGGAGACCCAATTCTACATTGGCTTCTACAACAAGGCCCTCTTCAAGAAGGCCGGGATCACCAGCGTGCCGACGGACTGGAGCCAGTTCTTCGCGGCCTGCGCCAAGCTGAAGGCGAAGGGCATCTTGCCCCTGGTCTACGGCAACGGCGGCCAGGCGATCAGCACCGAGCTCTACCCCTGGTACGACATGAGCTACTTGATGATCGGCGCGCACTCCCTGGCCGACTGGAAGGGCATCTACGACGGCGCCATCCCGTGGACCGCGGGGGCCAACGTCACCCAACTGAAGATGTGGGCGTCGATGCAGTCCAAGGGCTACACCAACAAGGACGTCCTCACCAACACCACGAACATCCAGACCTTCGAGAAGGGCAAGGCGGCCATGTTGGTCGACGGCACCTGGGACACGGCGCAGTACACCAAGGCCATGGGCACCAACGTCGCGGCCTTCGTGCCGCCGTTCTCCACCAAGCCGATCAACGGCGTGGTGCAGTACCCCGGTGACGGCTTCTCGGTAATGAAGTACTCGAAGAACCAGGCGGCCGCGTTCAAGTTCCTCGACTTCCTTACGACGACCCAGGCCGGCCACATCATCGACCAGTCCGGTCTGATCCCGGACATCGCGGGGCTGTCGACGTCGAACCCGGTCAACCAACAGATGTTGGACTTCGTCACGAAGGGCCACATGGTGGCCTACCCGATGATGGACAACTTCGTTCAGGTCAACGTCGGCAACGCCGCCGACAAGGTGCTTCCCGCGGTGCTGGGCAACCAGCAGTCGGCGAAGTCCGCGCTGCAGAACTTGCAGCAGACCTGGCAGCAGCTGCCCGCCGCCCAGCGCAGCAAGACGGGCTACGGCTTCTAGGCCGCACTCAACGTCGCACCCCCTCCCCGGTCCCGCGCGGACCGGGGAGGGGGTGCCCCTCTCCGACGGGACCGAGATGATCGAAGTGGCCCATGAGTAGCGTCGCCGTGGCGCCGGCCCGTCGCCGACGCCTGACCCTCGCACGTCGCCGCCAATTGGCGGGCGCGGCCTTCGCCCTGCCGGCGATCGCGCTCGTGCTCGGCTTCATCGTCGTGCCCATTGGCCAAGCGGTCTACTACTCAATGACCCGCTGGGACGGCATCACGGCCACGTGGATCGGTCCGTCCACCTGGAGCCAGGCCTTCCACAACCCGACTCTGTGGACCGCGCTGCGCAACAACGCCCTGCTCTTGTTGTCGGTCCCCTTCGCCCTCGGCCTCCCCCTCGCCATCGCGGTGCTCTTGCACCAGCGGGTCGCCGGGTGGCGGATCTTCCGCTCCATCTACTTCCTGCCCACAGCCATCTCCTGGGTCGTCCTCGGCCTCGTCGCCCAGCGCTTCTTTGCCTACCAGGGCACCCTCAACTCCCTAATCCACTTCTTCGGATTCTCCACGACCAACACCAACATGCTGGGATACGAGTCGACGGCCCTCAGCGCGCTCG
>JAYVZV010000084.1:0-11413 GCA_043782995.1 Acidimicrobiales bacterium
GCAAAGCCGACCCTCGTCTCGTCCACGTTCCCACGCAACTCCACCGGGTGACGCAGCGGCGGGTCGTGGCGCTCGGTGACCATTATCGGGCCCCCCACGCTGATGGCGCCGAAGGGACACGTCCGCACACACTGGCGGCATCCCACGCAGGCGCTGTCGTCGGCGAGGACCGTCCACGTCGTCGGCTCCATCGAGAGTGCTCCGGAGGGACAACGCACGACGCACTCCTGGCAACCGGCGCAGCGGTCCACGAAGACGGTCACGTGAGGCCTGTTATCGACCAACAGCTCAGTCAAGGTCATGGCATTCTCCTAGGTCGCGGCGTTCATCAGGACGTACAGCACGGCGGTCACGGCCCCGCACACGAAGGCGAAGCCCGCGGCACCGACCTGCACGGCTCGGCGATTGACGCTGGCCACGGCGAGGTCGCGTCCGGCGATCTTCCAAGTCGCCCACATCGCCGCGGCCGTGCCCATCACCATGACCCCCACCTGTACCGCGATGATCCCGGCGCTCGAGGAAATAAGTGAGGTGTTGTACAGCTTCGAGGAACTCGAACCGTGACCGACGAGATGCCCAATCGCCGTCACGACTCGTGGCACGTGGAGGAAAAACTTCGGCAGTTGGCGCGCGAAGTAGTCCGCGCCGACGACGGGGATGATGCCGTACATCAGTGGGAGGAAGTAGAACCGGAACTTGCTCGTGCGGTCGTTGAAGTTCCTGCCGCCCGCGACGAATACCGCGTCCGGTGAGGCGAAGAGCTTCTGGAACGCCCAGACGCCGGCGACGAGCACCAACGCCACCCCCGCGATCGAGCCCACGTAGTTCAGGGGATTGGGGTACTGGGGGAAGTAGGTGTGGGCGTTCAACCAGCCGTCCAGGCTCACGAACGGAGACAGTGCGTTCAGCTGCTGGTAGACCACCAGGCCGAAGAGGATCGCGACCGACCACGCCACGTCGGCCCGACGGCGCGTGGGGGCGACGACCGACGTCAACGGCTTCTGAATGAACAGGCCGATGTTGTCGTTGGGGCAGGCCTTGTAGCACTCGGTGCACAGACCGCAAGAGAGGTTCGAGTCCGCGCTGCCGGGCCAGTTGTACCACGCGCAGCCGTAGGCCTCGTCACCGCCGCGCATGCACTCCTTGGTCTGACAGCTCAAGCAGACGTTGCGGTCGCGAGTTCGAAAGCCCGCCACCGAGCCCATGGCCCCGACCGTGCCCACCAGCGCCGACAGCGGGCACAAGTAGCGACAGAAGGTCCGACGTTCGAACACCAAGAAGAAGATCAGTGCACTGGCGACGATGCCCAGGACCATGTAGCTGGTCGACGCCGGATTGCCCGGACCAGCGATGTTGAAGTACTCCTCGATCCACGTCAGCAGCAGGAACGCGCCAACCGAAAGGAGGTAGCCGTACTGCGCGACCTTCTCAGGCATCTTCAACCCCAGCCCGAAGTCCGACATCGTCCGGTTCCAGAAGGTGTGGCGCTGGACCCACTCGCCAAAGCCGCCGAAGGGGCAGATCGCGCACCAGGCCCGGCCGATCACGACCATCATTACGAAGACCAGGCAGAACCACAGGTACCAGGTGATGGCCGTAGCGAAGTTGAGTGCCGGATCGACGGCGCCGAGCAGACCAATGCCGATGACCAACCAGAAGATGATCTGGTTGGGCAGAATCATGAAGAACTGGAGTCGACGGCTGCTCAGCAGACGGGCGACTCGGGGGTTTCGCGCAATGTCCAAACCCGGTGAGGGGTCCGTGGTGGTGAAGTGACCGGTGTCCGCCGGGTCCAAAGGCCGGCGCGTGCGAATGGCGACGGCAATCGGGTCGATCAGGTGAGTAGCGTCCGCGCCAGGCGACTCGTTGCCTTGGGTTATCACTGCCATCAGAGCCCCCCACTTATGTTTAGTAAATTACTTCAGTAGTACCGTAGAACTACTGGTATACTTACGTACTATCACTGATGATCCAATCTGTCAAGTACTGGTGATGGGGGTCCGGAAAGCGGGGATACATGCGCCGTGGGCGTTGCTGGCCTAGAGAGCCAAACCCGATCGTGATCCACGTGATCGCGGTTCGCGATGAACCATCGGGTCCGCTCGACAACTCTCGCGACGGTGCATCGCGCACTACGTACCGTGGCCCTCAACTTGTCCCGAAGAATTGCCAGGAGTTGTATGGGTGAACCCAGCGGACCAGGGGCCCTCGAAGCGTCGCGGATTAGCCCGTCGGAGCGCTCGCTCACCTCGTCGGGCGACCCAACGGCGCTCCGGTCGGTCCGGATCCTCATCGTCGACGATCACGCTTTAGTGCGCGAGGGCACCCGTCAGCTCCTTCAGCTAGAGCCTGGCCTCGAGGTGGTGGGGACCGCGGGATCGGCCGAGGACGCTCTGCCGCTGCTGCGCGACCTGGTGCCTGACGTCGCCCTCGTGGACATCAACCTGCCCGCCATGAGCGGACTCGAGCTCGCGCGCGACATCGTGACCTCCCAGCCCCACGTGCACGTGCTCATCCTCAGCGCCTACGACGAGTACGCCTATATCGCCGAGGCTCTGGAGATCGGCGTCGGCGGTTACCTCTTGAAGACGGCGAGCGCCAAGGAACTGATCGACGCCATCCGGGCCGTCTCGAACGGTGTCCTCGTCCTCGATCGCCAAGTGTCGAAGCGAATGGTGCGCCATCGCCAGAGCGGACCCGAAACGATCGGGACACTGACACCGAGGGAGTCCGACGTCCTCGTACTGCTGGCCCAAGGGAAGTCGAACAAGCAGATCGCCGCACAGCTTGAGTTGGGCATTCGCACTGTGGAGGGCTACGTGTCCAACGTGTTGAGCAAGCTCGGCGTCACCTCGCGCACCGAAGCGGTGACCCACGCCCTGAGCCACCGACTCGTCAGACCCTCAAATTTCGACCGTTCCCACGAGAGCATCTAGGGTCCCTCCCCCGTGAATCGAATGCTGCATCCGCCGGTGCGCGAAAGGGCCTTTTGGTTCATTCAGGCGATGATCCTGCTCATCGCGAGCATCCACTACGTGATCGATCTCCACTCTTCGTTACTCAGCAACGCATTCCCCACGGGCCTGCCGGTTGCGCTCCTCGTCGTCCCGATCGGCTTCGCGGCGATGTACTACGGCATTGCCGGTTCGATGGCGACGACCATCTGGGCGCTGCTTCTCTGGTTGCCCGACCTCGCACTGCCCCCCGCCAAGGGACACGTCGGGGACGACGCGATGAACCTCGCCATCGTCCTGCTGAGCGCCTTCGTCTTCGGCCGTCGCATCGAGGCGGAGCGGGCGACCCAGTCCCGTGCCGAAGAGGCCGCCGCACTCACGCTCGCCGTCGAAATTGGCTATCGGCGCCTCTTCGAGTCCAATCGATCGCCCATCCTCGTCCTGAACCCGAGCGGACTCATCACGGACGCCAATCCCGCCGCCCTCGAACAACTCGGTTCGAGGGTCGTCGGCACGCCGGCGTCGGGCCTGCTCGATATCGCCTCGGCCGTCGAACGACTCTCGGGACAGGTCTTCACGCTCGCCAACGGTCGCGACTACCGAATCGACGTCGTCTCGATGCCCGACGAGGCGACCGTCCAACGACGTCAGCTCAACTTCGAGGACGTGACCGAAGAGCGCAGTGACGAGCGCCGCGCCCGGCACTTCGCCCAGCACGTCATGCAGGTCGATGAGGACCAACGTCGTCAGTTGGCGCGCGAACTCCATGACGAGCCCCTGCAGCTCTTCTTGCACCTCGCGCGCCATCTGGAAGTGCTGTCCACGACTAACGGGGTCCCCCACGACGTCGCCGAAGGCCTCGGTGAAGCTCGAACCCAAGCCCTCGAAGCGGCGGCGCGCCTGCGCACGCTGGCGCGTGACCTGAGGCCGCCGGCCCTCGACCAACTGGGTCTCGTCGCGGCCCTCTCCAGCCTCGTGGCGGACATCGAGGACGACGGCGGCGTAATAATCCAGCTGTCCGTGATCGGGCCCGCGTGCCGACTGGCTACCGACGTCGAGCTGGGCGCTTTTCGCATCGTGCAGGAATCCCTTCGCAACGCCGTACGCCACGGCGAACCACATCATCTGCAAGTGACGGTCGAGTTCGAGACCGAGTCACTCAACCTCAACATCTACGACGACGGGCGGGGCTTCGACCCCGGCACCGCACGTCGGGCGGGCGCCGACTCAGAGTCCCTCGGACTAGTCGGCATGCACGAGCGTGCCACGATGCTCGGCGGAACGCTGCACGTGGTCTCGCACGCCGGTGAAGGAACCCACGTCGAAGCCGTCTTGCCGACCGGCCCTGTGACATCGTCCGCATCACTTCGGGCGCGCTGAGATACCCGGTTCACGTCCAGCGACGAACGGGGTTCTGGGTCCCGATTCGGGCCCACGAAGGACGGCGAAACCACCGTCTATCGTGGCCCTGGTGAGTGGAAGTTGAGCGAAGGAGACCATATGAGGCGCAGTGTCATCGTGGCGGGGAAACGGACCGCCATTGGCAAGCTCTCCGGAGCCTTCGCTTCGCTGAGTGCCCAGGAGCTTGGAGGCGCCGCGATCAAGGGCGTCTTGGACGCTACGGGAATCGACCCCGCGACGATAGATCTCGTCTTGATGGGCCAGGTGATCCAGGCCGGCCAGGGGCAGATCACCGCCCGCCAGGCCGCCGTGAAGGGCGGCATCCCCATGACCGTCAACGCCACCACGGTCAACAAGGTCTGCCTCTCCGGACTCCAAACGCTCTATCTGGCGGACCTCATGATTCGCGCCGGCGAAGCGGACATCGTGGTCGCCGGCGGCATGGAGTCGATGACCAACGCCCCGTACCTGCTGCCCGGCGCTCGGGCCGGCTATCGACTGGGCGATCAGAAGGTGGTCGACTCGATGATGTTCGACGGTCTCACGTGCGCCTTCGACCAATGCGCCATGGGGCTCGCCACCGAGCGCTACAACGCCGGGCGGATCAGCCGAGCCCGCCAGGACGAGTACTCCGCACGCAGCCACCAACTGGCCGGAGCGGCGATCGCCTCGGGAAAGTTCGCGGAGGAGATCGTGCCCGTCGCGGTACCCCAACGCAAGGGCGATCCGGTGATGGCCGCGACCGACGAGGGGGTGCGCGTCGAGACCACGAGCGAATCGCTCAGCCAGTTGCGCGGCGCCTTCGAGAAGGACGGCACGATCACCGCCGGCAACGCCTCGCAGATCTCCGACGGCGGCGCGGCGCTACTGGTCATGTCCGCCGAGCGCGCCGCCCAGTTGGGGTTGACGCCCATCGGTGAGCTCGTCAGCTATGGACAGGTGGCCGGGCCCGACGCGTCACTCCTCGCCCAGCCGGCGAACGCCATCCTCCAAGCCGCGAAGAAGGCCGGACTTGACGTGAAGGGCCTCGACCTCATCGAGATCAATGAGGCCTTCGCCGCGGTGGGACTCGCGTCGTGTGACGACCTCGGCGTCGACGAGGCCCGGGTGAACGTCAACGGCGGCGCCATCGCCCTTGGCCACCCCGTGGGAATGTCGGGCACTCGACTGGCTCTCACCGCGTTGCTCGAACTGCGCCGTCGCGGTGGTGGCGTCGCCGCGGTCGGCCTCTGCGGGGGCGGCGGACAGGGCGACGCCGCGATTCTGCGCGCCCTCTAGACGGACTCGGCATCTCGGACGATGCCCTTCAGCAGCCCGGGGAATATTAGGAAGTGGAACGGCGCCACGGAGTGCCAATAGATACGGCCGAGTAAGCCACGCGGCTTGAAGAGGGCCAGTTGGGTCACGGTGGTACCCACCTCGTTGGCGGCGACGGTCCACTCGAGCCACGCCTGGCCCGGGAGCATCATCTCGGCGTGCAGCCGAATCAACTGCAGGTCGTCGATCGTCTCAACCCTCCACTGATCGACGAAGTCGCCCTCGTGCAGTTCGTGCGACTGACTTCGTCCACGGCGCAGACCCGGACCGCCCCAGAACAGGTCGGAGAATCCCCGTAGCCGCCAGAGCCACTCGCCGCGATGCCAACCCTTCTCGCCGCCTAGTGATGTGATGGCCGCGAAGACGTCCTCCACGGATGCGCCGGTAACGCGTACCCGCACGTCGCGCAACTCGGTTCCGCCCGACCACTCGGGGTCGGTCTCATATTTGCGAAAGGGCTGCAGGTCGGCGTCGGTGAACCACGTGGGGACCTCGTTGCGCGAGAGTACCCCCAGCGCTAGGCCGATCGCCTCGCGCAAGGTCCGCTTGGGCG
Organism: Acidimicrobiales bacterium; assembly: GCA_043782995.1. Taxonomy (GTDB): domain Bacteria; phylum Actinomycetota; class Acidimicrobiia; order Acidimicrobiales; family RAAP-2; genus RAAP-2. The sequence continues at coordinate 6,226 of JAYVZV010000084.1, forward strand.
GGCCGTAGAGATCGACCGCGCGCGGGTCGTGCACGACCACCTCGTTCATCAGGCTGTCGACGAGCGGACGGGCGAGCGAACTGGGCACCGGAGTGACGAGCCCCACCCAGAGGCTGGAGAGGCGCGGCGTGAGGAAGGGCACCGTGAAGACGTGGCGTCTCTTGAGACCAACTTCCTCGGCGTACATCGTCATCATCTCGGCGTAGGAGACGATATCCGGCCCGCCAATCTCCAAGACCCCCGCGAAAGGTTCGTCGGCGATGATGGCCTTCACGAGGTAGTCGAGCACATCCGAAATGGCGATCGGCTGGGTTCGCGTTCTCACCCAACGGGGCCCGACCATGATCGGCAGGACCTCCACCAGGTGACGGAGCATCTCGAAGCTGGCCGATCCGGAACCGATAATGACCGCGGCGCGCAGTTCGGTCACCGGGATCAGGCCCGCCGCGAGAGTTCGCCCCACCGCGTGACGGCTCGCCAGGTGGACGCTCAACCCGGCGTCGTCGGCCCCCATCCCGCCCAGGTAGATGATCCGACTGACACCGGCCACCTCCGCCGCGAGACGGAAGTACTCCGAGTCGCGCGACTCCTTGGCGGCCCAGTCGGGGCCTTCGCCGATGCCGTGCACGAGGTAGACCGCAGCGTCAACGCCACTCATCGCCGTCGCCAGAGGTTCGTCCATCGAGCCTCTCACCACCTCCACTCTCGCTATCCACGGAGCGTGAACCAACTTGTCGGGAGTGCGCACGAGACATCGCACTTCGTGCCCCTCGTCGAGTAGCCGGGGAACGAGCCTCCCGCCCACGTAGCCCGAAGCGCCGGTGACGAGAATCAAGCTCATGCTGAAACGATGACGAGACTCATTATTTGAGCGTACCGGCGGAACCAGAATGGCTGGAATGCCAGTTGTTCGGGGCGAGACCGGCGGCTCGTCACTCGCTCACGGGAGTGCGCCACGCGGCAATGCGTCCGCGAGCGTGGGATGCAGCGCCTATCGGCTGGGCCACTCGACCGGTGCGGTGCCGCACAGTCCGGCATCATCACGAACAACTTCGACTGGATCGACATTGTCTGGACTTCAGACCGGACGCGTGACGAGACAGTGGAACTCACAATCGTCACGGCCGAACGATCGACCTCGCCATCAGGGTGGCGCCGGTCCCACCTCGCTACGCCGTACCGGGAGTCGAGAGTTGCCTACAGGCCCGCAGGAGAGCGGCGGACTGAAGCCCGGTCGGTTGGCGCCCCAAGAAAAACCCCGACGCAAGTTCAGTCGGGGACGTAGCTCGCCACGACTTCGTAACGCGATAGACCGATCGGGCGGTCGTCGCGTAGCGCCAACACGAACGCTGCTCCGAGCGGATAGTGGTACTCGCGCAGGGCCGGGGGCAATTCGACGGCGAGTGAGGACATCAGTTCGTGCACCGTGGGATTGTGCCCGATCACCAGCAGTGAGCTCGACACGGGATCGATCGCCGCGAGGTCGGCGAGCAGGCTCTCGGCGGAGACGTCGCGGTGACCGTTGTAGATAAGCTCACTGAACTCCGAGCGCGTCACGAACGGCGTGCCCTCGAAGGCTCGCGCGAAGGTCTCCCTCGTGCGAGCGGCCGCGCTCACCAGGGCCGTCGTCGGGCCGAACCGGCCCAGTGCGTCAAGGTCACGCGCCCAGACCCGCAGTTGCTTGCACTGCTCGCGGCCCCGCTTCGCCAGCCCACGGTCAAAGTCAGAGCCGCCGGGCTGCGCCGGTGCAGCCTTCGCGTGTCGAACGACGGTGAGATAGCGCACGGCACGATTCTGTCGGACTTTCGTGGTGCGGGAGCGCACTGCCGTTCGTTTAGCGTTGGGGCGTGCACGCCTCCCTCACCTACTTCCAAGCCATCATCATGGGTCTCGTCCAGGGTGCGACCGAGCTCTTCCCAATTTCGAGCCTCGGTCACTCGGTCCTGTTGCCGGCGCTCTTGGGATGGCATAACCTCGCCAACTCCCAAGGGGCGTCGGAGTCCTTCTTCCTCGCCTTCATCGTCGGACTACACGTCGGCACCGCCATAGGTCTCATCATCTACTACTGGCGGACCTGGGCTGCGCTCTTTCGCGGACTGTGGATCCAACTCTCCGGCGTGGGCGCCCGGGGCCTCTCCTCCCTCTGGCACCTCAACGACTCCGAGATGGACGCGAACTACCGACTGCTCTTCATCCTCGCCATCGCCACGGTGCCCGTCGGGGTCGTCGGGGTTCTCTTTGAGCACTCGCTGCGCGTCCTCTTCGCCAAGCCGCTGGCCGCGGCGATCTTCCTCAGCATCAACGGTGTCATCTTGCTGGTCGGCGAGCGGCTGCGCCGCACGCGCGGCCGACACGTCGCGCACCAGCAGATCGCCACGATGACCACATCGGGCGCCCTGGCCATCGGCTCGTCGCAGATCCTCGCTCTCTTCGCCGGTATCTCGCGCAGCGGCTCGACGATGGTCGCGGGGCTCATGGGCGGGCTCGACCACGAGGAGTCGGCCAACTTCGCGTTCCTCCTCGCCACCCCCGTAATACTCCTCGCCGGCCTCTACAAGCTGCCGGACCTGCTCGGCCCGCTCGGCGACGGCGTGAGGATGCAGACCGTCGTGGGCGCACTGTGCGCGATGCTCACCGCGCTGGTCTCGGTCAAGTTCCTCACCCGGTGGTTCACCACGAAGACGCTGATCCCCTTCGGGATATACAGCCTCGTGGCCGGCCTGCTCTGCGTGGTGCGTTTCTCCTAATCCGTCAGAATGCGCCGGCCGTCGATGGCGCGCCCGAGGGTCAGATCGTCGGCGAACTCGAGGTCGCCGCCCACCGGCAGCCCGCTCGCCGGCTGGGAGACGACCAGACCCGGCATCTGCAGCAGGCGGCTGAGGTACATGGCCGTGGCGTCGCCTTCCACGTTCGAGTTGAAGCAGAGGATGACCTCCTTCACCGGTCCGTGGAGGCGCGTGATCAGCTCCTGGATGCGCAGGCGGTCGGGAGTCACTCCCTCGAGTGGGCTGAGCACCCCGTGCAGCACGTGGTACGTGCCGTGGAAGGCTCCGGAGCGCTCGACGGCCATCACGTCGGGCGGGTTCTCCACGACGCAGATCACGGTCTGATCGCGGCGCTCGTCGGCGCAGATCGGACAGAGCCCGCCGGACTCGGCGATGTTGCAGCAGCGCTCGCAGAACGACAACTTGGTCTTCATCTCGTCGAGCGATTGGGCGAGGCGTCCGACGTCCTCACTGGGCTGGCGCATGAGCCAGAAGGCAATCCGTTGGGCCGATTTGGGACCGACGCCGGGGAAGCGCCCGAGCTCGTCAACGACCGCCTGCAGGGCCGGCGGGTAGGCCATCAGATCTCCTCGGCGCCGGGGAACATCGTCGTGATCAAGTGGCCGGCGGCCGAATCGACGACAATCGACGTCTCTTCAACGGCCGGGGGAGACCCGGCGGACGCGCCTCGAGGCGCCGGACGCTGGCTCGGGGCCGGCGTCTGGGTGACGAGGGCCGTATCGACGGTCCAGAGGATCTGCAGCGAGCTCTTGAACTCGTGCTCCATGGCGCTGCGCAGTCCCTGGGCAATTAGTTCGGTGTTCTGGCGCATCTCGTCGCTCGGCAGGGCGATCGTGAGACGCGTCCCGTCCAGGGACCGGATCTGGGCCGCCTTCAAGAGCAACTGCGCCGAGCGTGACGTTCGAGGGATCACCCGTTCGACGAACCGATCGCGGACATCATCGAACACAAGCGCGGAGTCGTCGGCCGGCGCGGAGACGTCGACGACCGGTCCCGACTCCGGCAGGACCGCCGCAGTAGGCGCCGGCGCGGGCGCCGGTTCGAGAGTGGCGGCGACGGCGACGGGGGACGACGTCGTGCCGATGGGACGCAGCACCGCGACTGGCGCCGGGGCTGGGACGCTCGGCGCTCTCGTTCCCTCGCGCTCGAGTCGGGTCATGCGCTCGTCCAGCGCCTCGTACGTGGTGTCGAGGTCGGGGCGCGTGAGGCGCACGAGCCCCACCTCGAGTATGACGATCTTCTCCGGGGCGCTCTTCATCTCTCGCATGGCGCGCCCAACGGTCTCGAGGATCCGCACGGTGCGCGGCAGGCCTAGCTGCGATCCCCACGCGCCCAGCCGTTCGCGGTCGGCGTCGACCGCGTCGGCGACCTCGGGGGCCACCTGCAACAAGAAGACCTGGCGGACCTCGGCCGCGAAGCTCTCGGCGAGCTGCTCGGGGTCCCATCCCTCACGGGTCAGTTCGGCCAGCGACTTTAGCGCCTCGACCGCGTCGGAGTGCACGAGGGCGTGGAGGAGGCCGTCGAACGCGGGCTGGGCTTCGACGATTGAACCGGTGGCGATCAATTGGTCGAGGGCGCTTAGGGCGTCGCGCGCCGAGCCCCGTCCGAGTCGCACTGCCGCGTCGATCGTCGCCTCGTCGGCGTCGAGCCCGGCGGCGCCCTGCACGTCGTGCAATAGCGAGCTGAGCGTGTCGCCACCGATGAGTCGAAACTCTAGGTGCTGGGTGCGCGAGCGGATCGTGGGCGGCACCTTGTGCGGGTCGGTGGTGGCAAGAACGAACACAACGTGCTGGGGCGGCTCCTCGAGCGTCTTCAACAGGGCGGCGGAGGCGGCCTTGGAGAGCTGGTGCACCTCATCGAAGATGTAGACCTTCCAGCGCCCGGGCGTGCCGTGCCAGGCACCGGCCGTGATCTCGCGAATGTCGTCGACCCCGTTGTTCGAGGCGGCGTCGAGCTCGATGACGTCGAGCGACGAGCCTTTGGTGATCGCCGCGCAGCTCGCGCACGTGTTGCAGGCGTCGCCGTCGATCGGGTGCTCGCAGTTGAGAGCCTTGGCCAGGATTCGTGCAGCGGTCGTCTTGCCGGTGCCGCGGGGCCCCGAGAATAGGTAGGCGTGACTCGCCCGATCGTTCCTCACGGCCCCCTGGAGGGCCCGCACGACGTGGTCCTGGCCCCTCAACTCGGCAAACCGACCTGGTCGGAACCGGCGGTAGAGAGAGGTCACACCGTCGATCGAGGTCGGGGTCGGGTTCGCGGCGGCCATGGGGTCATGCTAACGGCGGGGTGCAAGGCACCGAGGTCCACAGCGATGGCCAGGCGGTCCGTGGCACCCGGCGCAATCCGCTGAGAGCTGCTGGCTTCCACCCCTGACTCGGTTCACGAACGACCGTCGCACGGGACCC
>JAYVZV010000085.1:0-3795 GCA_043782995.1 Acidimicrobiales bacterium
CCGTCCATACCCGGCGAACAGTACTTTCCGCCCGTCCAGTCCGTCTGGTAAAAGTACTGACTGTTGCGTAGCGCCTGATCGGCGAAGCAGAGCACACTCGTCCCCTTCAACGCGTAGCCGTACTTGTGGGTGTCCGCGGAGATCGAGGTCACGCCGGGCACCGCGAGATCGAAGGCGGGGATGTCGTAGCCCAGTTCGCGTCCGAAGGGCAGAATAAAACCGCCCAGGCAGCCGTCGACGTGCAGACCGATCTCGTGTTCGAGGGCCAGTCGGCCGAGTTCGGTGATGGGATCGACCGTGCCGTAGCCGTAGTTGCACGCCGAGCCGATGAGCGCCACCGTATTGGCGTCGATGTGGGATCCCACCCACTCGACGTCGACCTGCAAGGTGGTCGGGTCAACCGGGGCAATCTGCACGTCCACCCCGAAGAGATGTCCGGCTTTGGCGAACGCGGGATGCGCCGTCTCGGGTTTGATGATGTTGGGCCGCCGAATAGCGCTGGCGTTTCGTTCGCGGTAGGCGAGGATCGCGTGCGCGATCGACCCCGAGCCACCCGAAGTGACGAGGCCGACCGGGGTCGTGGCGGTCACCTGCGAAGCGCCCAAGAGGTCCAAGGTCATCGCGACGATCTCGGCTTCGAACTTCGTGGCGCTGGGACACATGTCGCGCTGGAGAGTGTTGACGTAGGAGAATTGGGCGAAGGCCTGGTTCAAGAAGTCGTAGTGATCGTGGTCGCCGCAATACATCGTGCCCGAACACTGCCCGCTCTCCCAGCTCTGATTTTCCGTCGTGGACATTGTCGTCAGCATGGCGAGAATCGTTGGCTGGTCGAGGCCCACGTCGGGCAGGGTGCGCAGGACCTCGAACTGATCGCTATACGGGAAATCACTCACGACTTCTCCAGTCTGTTGTCTCAGGAAGCGTAGAGCGATTTGCGGTCGCCGCGAAACCTCGTCGGATGCTGCGATGGGCCCCCTGCACCGTTGCCCCAGGAATATCGTGAACCGACCCTTGATGGCAAATATCGGCCGATAGCATGGAATGAACGCTTGGGGTGGCCTGGTTGGTGAAGTCAGTCGCGACGGCAGGTCGCCCGCGGCGCAACGTGGGAAACGAGGTGAAGGCTAACGATGGAAGCGAATCGCTCTTCGGGCCCCCTCGATCGCCCTTTTAATTCCCTCACGGGGCGCGAGTCCGACTTGTTCGGTCCTCGTTCGTCGGGCGATTTCGGCGCCGTGGGGCAGCGCAGTCCCGAGAGCCTGGGTTCCAGTTTTCCACCGATCGCCGATTACGCCTTCCTCTCGGACTGCCAGAACAGTTGTCTGGTGGCGCCCACCGGTTCGATCGAGTGGCTCTGTCTACCCAAGCCCCACGACCCGAGCGTATTTGGCACGATCCTCGATCGTGCCGCGGGTTCGTTTCGCCTCGCCCCCGCCGACAGCGCCGTGCCCGCCCACCGTCAGTACGTGCCGGGCACGATGGTGCTCTCGACCACGTGGCAGACCCGTACCGGCTGGCTGCTGGTCAACGATTTTCTCGCAGTGGGACCGTGGTACCAGAACGGCGAACGCACCGACCTGCACCGGCGCACCCCGGGAGACTCGGACGCGCGGCACGTTCTGGTGCGTACGGCCACCTGCCTGCACGGCAGCGTGGACGTACTGCTCAACTGCGAGCCGTCATTCGACTACGGCCGCTCGGACGCCGAGTGGGAGTATGCCAGTTCCGCCTACGACCACGTGGTGACCACGAACTCGCAGTTCGTGAAACTCACGCTGACCGGCGACATGCGCTTTGGTATCGAGGGTCGAGCCGTTCGCGCCCGCCACCGCCTCAGCGAGGGCGAGTCGCTGTCCGCGGTCCTAAGTTGGTCCGATGAGCCGTCACCGTCCACGAAAGAGGAGATCGACGCCTACCGAATCCAGACCAGCCGATTTTGGCGCGGTTGGATCGATGGCGGTCGGTTCCCCGACCACCCGTGGCGCGAACTACTCCAGCGCAGCGCCCTCACGTTGAAGGGACTGACCTTCGCACCGACGGGCGCGCTGCTGGCGGCCTCGACGACGTCGCTGCCCGAGAACTTTGGTGGCACGCGCAACTGGGATTACCGCTACACCTGGATTCGAGATACCGCCTTTACCCTGCGGGCCCTGCATTCGCTGGGCTTTGACACCGAGGCGGACGATTTCCTCGCCTTCCTCGGCGACGTGCTCGAGCCCGTTCGCGGTACTCCGGGCTACGCCGCCAAGTCGCGCGGAGAACTCCAGGTGCTCTATCCGGTGGACGGGGACAAGGTGCCCGTCGAGCAAGAGCTCGATCACCTCGCGGGCTACGTCGGCAGTCGTCCGGTGCGCATTGGCAACGCGGCGCTGAGCCAGAGCCAGTTCGACATCTTCGGCGCGATTGTCGACTGCGTCTTCGAGCACACTCGTTCGAGGGACTCGCTCAGCGAACGCTCGTGGCGCATCGTTGTTCAGGCGGTGGAACTGGCGCTGGAGAGCTGGCGCAAGCCCGATCGAGGTATCTGGGAGATGCGCGGCGAACCCCAGCACTTCACTTTCTCCAAGGTCATGTGCTGGGTCGCCGCTGATCGCGGCGCTCGACTGGCCGAACTGCGTGGCGAGCGGCGTCGGGCCCAGGAGTGGTGGAACGCCGCTCAGGAGATCCACGCCGACATCTGCGAAAACGCCGTGGGGGACCGGGGCTGCTTCACTCAGTCGTACGGATCAGAGGAACTGGACGCTTCGCTGCTCTTGTTGCCGGGATTGGGTTTCCTGCCGCCCGAGGACGAGCGAATACGCCGGACCGTCTTTGCCGTCGCGGACGACTTGACGGACGGCGCGTTCGTCTACCGCTACCGGACCCAGAACACCGACGACGGACTCGCGGGTGAACCGGAGCAGAGCTTCACCGTCTGTTCGTTCTGGTTGGTCTCGGCGCTGGTCGGCATCGGTGAACTCGAACGGGCCCGTTCGAACCTCGAGAAGTTGATCGGCGCGGCGAGTCCGCTCGGACTCTACGGCGAAGAGATCGATCCGACCACCTCGCGTCACTTGGGTAATTTTCCCCAGGCGTTGACCCACCTGGCCCTGATCAATGCCGTCCTGCGCGTGATCAACGCCGAGCAGCGCGAGAGCGACCAGCGAATGGGCGAGGCGGGATCGCATAGTTGGTGGAACGCGGCCGCGAAGGACGAACGAACCACCGTTCTGGCCCCGGGCGAAAAACTGCTCGCGGCGTCGGACGAGTCACCGAGCAGCGAACCTTGAGCCTCGCGATTCGCGGCGCGATACGCTGAAACCGCCGTATTGTTTGCTCCCGACGAATTCTATAATGCCCCATCGGGTCACCTTCTAGGCTTAGCGGCGAAGCCCTAATTCATGCGACTACCACCTGACAACCGAAGCGACGCGGTCTCGAGCAAGGAGCAACGAGTGGTTCCTTACGATGCGGGGGCGGAGTTGGTGGTGGTGGCGAACCGCCTGCCCGTTCGACACACGATCGAACACGGAGACGACACCTGGCTGCCGAGCCCCGGCGGTCTCGTCACGGCATTGAACTCAGTGCTGCAGCACCGAAACGGTCTGTGGATTGGCTGGCCCGGAACGTCCGAGCGTTACGAAATCCCCACGAGTTTCGAAGGAATACGACTGAAGGCGGTCGACATCAGCGCGCAGGAGTACGAGGAGTTCTATCTCGGCTTTTCCAACGCGACGCTCTGGCCCCTCTATCACGACGCCATTCGTTCACCGACCTTCCACCGTCACTGGTGGCAGTCGTACCGCATCGTGAACG
>JAYVZV010000086.1:0-3750 GCA_043782995.1 Acidimicrobiales bacterium
CCGACGTCACGTAACCCCACGAAGCTCACCCCCTTCACCACCCGACCGTGGGCGACGTCGAGGCAGGGGATCAGGCGGGCGAAAGGCATCGTTCGAGGAAGCGGAGTCCGGCCGGGCCGCTCTTCTCGGGGTGGAACTGCACGCCGAGGAACGGACCGCGCCGTACGGCCACGGTGACGCCATCGGACGTGGCGACCCTGTCCGTCGACTCGACGGCGTAGGAGTGTGCAAAGTAGTAGGCCTCGGCCCACGGATCGACGACGGCCCAGCCGAGGCGCGGGACCCGCCCGACGTGGAGGCGATGCACGTAGCCCGGCAGCAGCCCGAGGCCCTTCACGCCGCCGTCCTCCTCGGTCGTCTCGAGCGCCAACTGCATACCGAGACATATCCCGACAGTCGAGGCGCCTCGGGCGAAGCGCGCGTGCAGGGCCGCCGAGGCCCCCGTGCGCTCGAGGTGCTCCATGGCACTACCCGCCGAGCCGACGCCCGGCAGGATGACGCACTCGGCGCCCTCGATCGACGAGGGATCGCTCGTGACGACGCTGGTGCGCCCGATGTGCGAGAGCGCGGCACGAACCGAGCGAGTGTTGCCCGCTCCGTAGTCGACCACGACGACGTCGCTCACAACGAGCCCTTCGTCGAGCGGACCAACGAGCCCTCACGGGTCAGCGCCTGGGCCAGCGCCCGCCCGACCGCCTTGAAGGCCGCCTCCGCGACGTGGTGGTCGTTCTCGCCCGTGGCCGTCACGTGCAGGGTGATGCGCGCCGTCTGGGCGAGGGACTCGAACGCGTGGGCCGCCATCCCCGGGTCCGGACTGATCGAGATGTTGGCCGTGGCCCTTCCCGAAAGGTCGACGACGGCGTGCGCCAGCGCCTCGTCCATCGGGACGCGGGCCTCGCCGTAGCGCGTGAGCCCGCGGCGGTCCCCCAGGGCTTCGTCGAGGGCCTCGCCGAAGGTGCGCATCATGTCCTCGACGATGTGGTGATCGCCGGTCTCGAGGTCGCCCACGCCCTCCATTCTCAGGTCCATCCCGCCGTGGAAGGCGAGCTGTTGGAGCATGTGATCGTAGAAGCCGGCGCCGGTATTGACGTAGACCCGACCCTCACCGGGCACGCGCAGGCGAACGGTGAGCCGGGTCTCGGCGGTGGCGCGACGGTGGCGCAGCGCCTGATCGGGCCGGGGCGTCCCTTGGAGCACGGCTCGCAGGGCGTCGAGCAGGACGTCGTCGTCGAGCTCGTCCTTCACGCTGATGCGCAGTCCGGCCTCGTAGGCGCGCACGACCACCCCGTAGGCCATCAGCCGGTCGACGAGGGTCTGGGGCTCTTCCATTGGTATGAACAAGAAGTTGGTGAAGGACGGTAGCGGGACGAGTCCGAGGTCGCGCAGCTCTCCGGCCAGGCGCTCACGCTCGGCCACCTGCGCCGACACGTCGAGGGGCGTCGAGAGCGCGGTGAGCGCCAACTGCGCCGAGAGCGACGAGACCGACAGCGGCGCCTGACGCGAAGTGATGACGGCGGTCGTCTCGGGCGTGGCGAGAGCGTAGCCGACGCGCGCGCCGGCCAGCCCGTAGGCCTTGGAGAAGGTCCGCAACACAATGGCTCCGTCGTCGATCCGGTCGAGCGCGTCGACGCCGGCGTAGTCGGCGTAGGCCTCGTCGATGATCAGTTGTCCCGACGCGTCGGGGATGTCCACGAGCTGGCCCGTTGGATTGTTCGGACGACAGACGAAGACGACGTCGGCCTCGTGGGGGTTCTCGACCATGGTGGCGTTCGCCATGGCCGCCGCGAAGCGGTACATCGAATACGAGTACGACGGGACGGTGGCGACCGTTCCCCCCTCGGCGTAGATCCGCGCGAGCAGCACGATGAACTCGTCGCTGCCCGCCCCGAGCGCCACCTGGTCGACGCCGACCTCGTGGTGCACGGCGATGGCCTCGCGCAGCGCGAGGTAGCGACTCCGGTCGTACTCGTTCACGTCGGCGAGCGCGCGAGCGAGCGCCGCCGGACGCGCACTCGCGGGCGGCGTGGCCGCGACGTTGCCGTCAAAGCGCAGTATCGACCGGGGGTCCAGACCCACCCGTTCGGCGATGACCTCGTTCGAGGGCGGCCACTGGTAGGCGACGAGCGCGACCGGCTTCATCGCCGGGCCGTGGCCTTGTGGGCCGGCATTCCCTCGAGGTCCGCGAGCGCCTCAATCGTCGGAGCCAGTCGCTCCAGTCCCTCCTTCGTCACCCGCTGGACGGTGACCGTCTTCATGAACGCCTCGAGCCCGAGACCGCCGGTCGAACGGGCCCACCCCCCCGTCGGCAGGACGTGGTTGCCTCCGGTCGCGTAGTCGCCCGCGGGCACCGGCGAGTAGGGGCCGACGAAGACGGCCCCCGCATTGCGGATCCTCGGGGCCAGCGACTCGGCACGCTCGCCGAGAAGGGCCACGTGCTCGGCGGCGTAGCCCTCGACCTCGGCAAGGGCGGCCTCGAGGTCGTCACCGACACGCACCACGTAGGCCCGGGAGTCCGGACCGTGCTCCATCTGGGCGTCGAGCTCCTGCTGGACTATCGCCTCGTCGAAGCCCACGTCGGCGACGACCACCACCTCGCTCGGGCCGGCGGGCAGGTCGATGGCGACGTCGCGGCTCACCAGCAGCTTGGCGGCGTTGACCGCCGCGCCACCGGGGCCGAAGATCTTGTCGACCGGGGCGATCGACTCGGTGCCGTAGGCCATTGCCGCAATCGCCTGGGCGCCCCCGACGGCCCAGACCTCGTCGATGCCGAGCAACGCCGCGGCGGCGGCGACCGCCGCGGAGCCCTTGGGCGGCGTGCAGACGACGATCCGCTCGACACCGGCGACCTGGGCGGGGATGGCCGCCATGACGAGCGACGACACTAAGCCCTGGGGGACGTAGATGCCCACCGAGCGCAGCGCCGACCACCGTCGTTCGAGGGTGACACCGGGCGAGACCTCCAGCATGAGGTCGGCCGGCCGCTGCGCGGCGTGCCAGGTGCGCACCGCGTCGGCGGCGGCGAGCACGGCCGACGTCGGGATGTCCCCGTAGGCGACGGCCCGTTCGGGCGACGGAGCGTCCGTGCCGTCGAAACGTCGCGACCACTCCACGAGCGCCGCGTCGCCGCGCTGGCGCACGTCGTTGACCACGTCCTCGATCGACACCGGGGAGTCGGTCTTCACGGGCTTGCTCATGGCACCATCCGCTCGACCGGCAACGTGAGAATCGAGCTGGCCCCGCACGCCTCGAGCCGGGGCAGGAGACGCCAGATGTCGGCCGCCGGGACGAGGGCGTGTACGGCCACCACCCCGGGCGTGGCCAAGTCCATCACCGTGGGCGAACCCGACGTCGGTAGGAGTGCCGTGATCTCGTCTAACCGGTCCTTCGAGACGTTGCACAGCAGGTAGCGATTGGCGCGGGCGTTCACCACCGAGCCGAGCACCATCGTGAGGATCCGGCGGGCCTCGTGGTCGACCGAGCCAATGCGCCCGACGAGGACGGCCTCGGACTCGAACAGCACCCCAATCGAGCGCAGTCCGTTGGTGCGAAGGGTGCTGCCCGTCGAGACGAGGTCGATGATCGCGTCGGCGAGGCCGAGGCGCGGCGAAATCTCGACCGAGCCGGCGACCCGGACAATCTCGGCCTTGACGCCCCGGTCGGCCAGCATCTTCGTCGCGATGTTCGGGTGGGAGGTCGCGATGCGGCGTCCCTCGAGGTCCTCGATCGTCGTCGCGTCGTCCTCCATCGAGA
>JAYVZV010000087.1:0-33380 GCA_043782995.1 Acidimicrobiales bacterium
TCGGGCACCGAGCCGGTCGTGCGCGTGATGATCGAGGCGTTGAACGCCGACTTCGTCGACTCGTTCGCCGCGCGGCTCCAGAGCATCTTCCTCGCCTAGCTCGGGCGCCGAGAGCGCCAAAGGGCCACGAGTAGGCTGGCCTCATGTGCGGCATCATTGGGGTCGTTGGATCCACCGACACGCTCGCGACGCTGCTGGAGGGACTGACCCGTCTGGAGTACCGCGGCTACGACTCCGCGGGCATCGCCCTGGTGCGACCGGGCGAGACGTGGCGGGCCCGTACCGCGGTCGGCACCGAGTCGGTCGCCGCCCTGCGCCACGAGTGCCTGGACGCGCCGGCGGGCTTCAACTCGGGTATTGGCCATACCCGGTGGGCGACCCACGGCGCCCCTGAGGCCGTCAACGCCCACCCCCACCTCGACTGCTCGGGGAACATCGCCATCATCCACAACGGCATCATTGAGAACCACGCCGAGCTCCAGGAGGAGCTCGAGGCCCGGGGGCACCTGTTTACGTCGGTCACGGACTCCGAGGTCCTGGCGCACCTCATCGAGGAGTCGCGCGCCAGCGGACTTGAGCTCATTGAGGCGATGCGCCACAGTCTGCTGCGCGTGCGCGGCGCCTTCGCCCTGGCGGTCATGGACGCGACCGAGCCCGACGTCATCGTGGCGGCACGGCGAATCTCCCCACTCGTCGTGGGTACCGCCCCGGGGGTCACGTATCTGGCGAGCGACGTGCCGGCCATCCTCGACCGGGCGACGGCCTTCTACGCGGTGAACGACGACGAGATCGTCCGACTCGGGCCCGAGGGGTTCCGCGCCATCGACCTGGAGGGCGCCCCGGTCCGCCTGCGTCAGCTCGCCATCGACTGGGACCTCGAGACCGCCGAGAAGGGTGGCCACGACGACTTCATGTCCAAGGAGATCAGCGAAGAGCCCGACGCCATCCGCGCGACGCTGCTCGACCGGCGCCGGCGCGACGGCACCATCACATTCGACGAGCTGCGCGTCAGCGACGAGGAGCTGCGCGCGGTGAAGCGTGTCGTGCTCGTCGCCGCGGGGACCTCGCATCACGCCGCGCTCGTCGCCAAGTACGCCATCGAACGTTGGGCGCGGATCTCGGTCGAGGTCGACATCTCGAGCGAGTACCGGTACCGCGATCCGATCGTCGAGATCGGCACCCTAGTGATCGGCGTGTCGCAGAGCGGCGAGACCATCGACACCATTCAGGCGACTCGCGAGGCGCAACGTCGGGGCGCGCGAGTCGTGGCGGTCTCGAACATCGTCGACTCGTCGCTCGCGCGCGAGGCTGACGCGGTCATCTACACCCGCGCGGGCCTCGAGGTATCGGTCGCCTCCACTAAGGCCTTTGTCGCCCAGGTCGCCGCGCTCGAGCTGTTGGCATTGCGCCTCGCGCAACTGCGCGGCACCCTTCCCGCGACCGACGTCGACGCGTTGTTCCTCGGACTGAACGCGGTCAGCGCCCAGGTGGCCACGACGCTCGAGAGGCGCGCCAGCGTCGAGCTCGTCGCCCAGGATCTGATGGGCAGCCACGACTTCTTCTTCCTCGGTCGCCACGTCGGCTTTCCGACGGCGCTCGAGGGAGCCCTCAAGCTGAAGGAGCTGACGTACCTGCACGCCGAGGGCTACCCCGCCGGCGAGCTCAAGCACGGCCCGCTCGCGCTGATCGAGCCCGGCGTCGTCGTCGTGGCTGTCGCCACGAACCCGGCGATGCACGAGAAGATGCTGTCGAACCTCGCCGAGGTTAAAGCGAGGGGTGCGAGCGTCGTGGCCGTCGCCACCGACGACGACGAGACGATCGCGGCCGTGGCGGACTTCGTGCTGCGCGTGCCCGCGACCGAGCCGCTCTTCACGCCGATGGTCGACATCGTACCTTTGCAGCTCTTCGCCTACGCCATGGCGCGCGGTCTCGGGCGCAACGTTGACCGACCGCGCAACCTCGCCAAGACCGTGACGGTCGAGTGATGGCGGTGATCGGAGTCGGCATCGACGTCGTGGACGTCCCGCGGTTCGAGATCGTGATGGGACGCCGTCCCCGTATCGTGGATCGCCTCTTCACCGAGGGCGAGCAGCGTACCGCGCGGATGAAGCCCGAGCGGCTCGCCGCGCGTTTCGCGGCCAAGGAGGCCGTGATGAAGTCGCTCGGCGTCGGCGCCGGATCGGTGCCCTGGAAGTCGATTGAAGTCGTGAGGGCGCCTAGTGGTGCGCCGTCGATCGTTCTGCACGGCGCGGCCGCCGACCTCGCCGCACGCCGGGGCGTCCACGAGGTGAAGATCTCGCTCACCCACACCGCGATGACGGCCGCGGCCGTCGTGGTCGCCAGCTCCCTCGACGGGGCCTGATGCCCGTCGAGGGAGTGCGCCGTCCGGCGTGGGCCGAGATCTCGGCGTCGGCGATCGCGCACAACGTCCGCGTGTTGAAAGAAGTCATGGGTCCCGCCGCGCTCTGCGCGGTGGTGAAGGCCAACGGATATGGACACGGCGCCCCGATGGCCGCCAAGGCCGCGCTCGACGGCGGCGCCGACTCGCTGGCCGTCGCGATCGTCGATGAGGGGATCGAGTTACGTGGGGTGGGGGTGACCGCCCCAATTCTGCTGCTCGCCGAGATCCCGCCCGAGACGATTCCCGACGCCCTCAATCACTCGCTGACCCTGACGATCGGCTCGCTCGCGGGCGCGCGCGCCGCCGTGGCGAGCGCCGAGCGACTGGGCGGGCGGCACCGTGTTCACGTGAAGGTCGACACCGGCATGCACCGCATGGGGGTGGACCCCTCGGGCGTCGACGACGTGGTCGCCGTCCTCGTCGCGTCGCCGGCCGTCGACCTTGAGGGTATCTACACCCACTTCAGCGTCGCCGACGGATCGAGCGCCGACGACCGAAACTTCACCCGCGCCCAGATCGGCCGCTTCGACGAGATCGTTGCGGCCCTCGCCAACCGGGGGATTAGTCCGAGAACCGTCCACGCGTCGAACAGCGCGGGAGCGCTCGGCTACCCCGAGGCCCGTTACGGCATGGTGCGAATTGGCCTGGCCCTCTACGGCTATCTGCCGGAGGGCTGGCTCTCGTCGGCGCTGGAGGAGAAGGGGCTACGCCTGGAGACGGCGCTCACGTTGCGCGCCCGGGTCGTGGCCGTGCGCCGGGTCGCGGCGGGCGAGCGGCCGAGCTACGGACGGCGACGGGCTCTCGAGCGCGACGCCACGGTGGCGACGGTGCCCTTCGGCTACGCCGACGGCTATCCGCGGCGACTCTTCGAGACTGGCGCGCAGGTGCTCATCAACGCCCAACGCTACGACCTCGCCGGCAACGTCACGATGGACCAGCTCTTGATTGACTGCGCGGACGACGAGGTGGCGCCCGGCGACGACGTCGTGCTCTTGGGCCGACAGGGCGACGAGGTGATCACGGCCGAGGAGTGGGCGAGGCGTGCCGACACGATCACCTGGGAGATTCTCTGCGGCATCGGCGCGCGCGTCCCCCGCGTCCTCGTGGACTAGTTCGTGGGCCGCCACCTCGCCGAGCTGCCCACATGCACCCTGTGCGGCCTCTCGGCGACCCGTCGCCGCGTCGTCGTCGGCTCCGGTCCCGAGCGTCCCGTCCTGATGGTCGTCGGCGAGGCGCCCGGGCGTACCGAGGACGAGGGCGGTGAGCCGTTCATCGGGCCGAGCGGGCAACTGTTGTTCCGACTCCTCGAAGAGGAGGTCGGGATTTCGCGCGCGCGCTGCTTCGTTACCAACGTCGTGAAGTGTCGACCGCCGGACAACCGGACCCCCACGCGAGTCGAGCTGCGGGCCTGTCGACCCTGGCTCTCGGAGCAGTTCGCCCAGGTCCGCCCGTCGCTGGTGCTGGCCCTGGGCAACACCGCGGCCCGATCGGTCTTCGGCTTCACCGAGGGCATCGGCGTCACCCACGGCCGAATCGTCGAGCTCGCCGGCGGGCGAGGCCTCGCGTCATACCATCCGGCGGCCGCCCTGCGGGGCGGACCTCGAGTGGTCGACGTGATGCGCGCCGACCTGGCGGTGCTGAGGCGACTGGTCCAGACCCGATGAGTTGGCGGCGGCGCTGCGCGACCAGCGAGGGGTGCGTGGCGGCTGGCGAGGAGCTCGCCCGGGCGCTTCGCCCGGGCGACGTCGTCTTGCTGACCGGACCGCTCGGAGCCGGCAAGACGACGTTCGCCAAGGGCGTCGCGAGAGGCCTCGGGGTGGTCGAGCGAGTGACGAGCCCCACGTTCATCATGGTGCGCGAGCACCACTGCTCGAACTCCCTGGGCATCACGACGCTGCACCACTGTGACCTCTACCGGGTCGAGAGCCTCGACGAGGTCGTGGACCTCGCGATTGGCGAACTGGTGGAGGAGTCGGCCGTCGCCGTCGTGGAGTGGGGGGAGCTGGCCGCTTCGATCTTCGGACGTGACGTTATGACAATCGACTTCACCGTCGGAGCGGACGACAGTCGCGACCTCGTGATCGACGGCGTGCTCGCGGACCGACGCGTCGCCGACCTGGACCGGTGGGCCCGGTGAATCTCCTCGCAATCGAGACGGCCACGCCGGCCTGCGGGGTCGGCGTGCTCACCGCAGCGGGCCTCGAGGTAACGAGGGTCGTCAACGAGGACCGGCGCCACACCGAAGCGCTCGCGCCCGCGATCTCGGCCCTGCTCGACGAGCTGGGCCTCGCGGCGCGCGAGGTCACCCGCGTGGTGGTCGATCGCGGTCCGGGGCTGTTCACGGGGCTGCGCGTCGGCGTCGCCACGGCCATCGCCTTCGCCCAGGGCCTCGGTTGCGACCTGGTCGGCGTGACCTCGCTCGAACTGCTGGCCCATGGTGCGTTCGCCGCCGGGATTCGCGGACGGGTCGTCGCCTGCGTCGACGCTAGGCGCGGCGAGGTCTTCGAGCAGCCCTTCCTGTTGGAGGGCGATGTCGCGGCGACTCGTCCACCGCGCGTCGCCACGGCCCGCGACGTCGTGATCGAGTGGGCGACGAACGGCGCACCGGTTACCTTCACCGGCGACGGGGTCGCGCGCTACCGAGCCGACTTCGACGCGGTGCCCTACGGCGAAGTCTTCGCCCAGTCCGTGCCGTCGCTCCACGCCGCCCTGGGTCTCGGGGCGAGCCGAGAGCCCGCTGCGGTAATCACCCCCCTCTACTTGCGCGAGGCCGACGCGGTGGCGAACTTCTCGACCCGTCAGCGACCGACGTGACGAGC
This sequence comes from Acidimicrobiales bacterium, assembly GCA_043782995.1. GTDB lineage: Bacteria > Actinomycetota > Acidimicrobiia > Acidimicrobiales > RAAP-2 > RAAP-2. The sequence continues at coordinate 5,221 of JAYVZV010000087.1, forward strand.
CCATGGAGCATCCGGGCCGCCGAGCGGCGAGACATCACTGCGCTCCTCGCCATCGAGCAGGTGCAGTTCCCCGAGCCGTGGACCAAGGGCATGTTGCTCGACGAGATTGTCCACGCCGAGCATCGGCGCTACACGGTCGCCGCGCTCGACGGGCGAATCGTCGGCTACCTCGGCGTGATGTTCGTCCTCGACGAGCTGCACGTCAACACTCTGGGGACCCGGCCCGGCTTCGAGGGTCGCGGAATCGCGACCTCGCTCCTCGCCGACGCCTGGGTCGACGCCGCGCAGCGCGGGGTCGCGCGCGCGACGCTCGAGGTGGCGGTCACCAACCGGCGGGCCATCGACCTGTACTACCGCCACGGGTTCAAACCGGTGGGCGTGCGCAAGAACTACTACGAGCTCTCCCACGAGGACGCGCTCGTGCTGTGGGCCGACCTGCCCGTCGTGCCCTAGGCCCGGCCTACGCTGGACGGGTGGCGGTCCTGGGAATCGAGACGAGCTGTGACGAAACGGCGGCGGCGGTCGTCGACGACGAGTTCCACGTGGTCTCCTCGGTCGTCGAGTCCTCCATCGACCAGCACCGGGCCTTCGGCGGGGTCGTGCCGGAGCTTGCCGGACGCGCCCACGTCGCGACGATCGGACCAGTAGTGCAACGCGCACTAGTGCAGGCCGACCTCGACCCTCACGATCCCGACATCGAGGGGATCGCCGTCACGAGCGGCCCCGGGCTCATCGGGTCGCTCCTCGTCGGACTGTCGGCCGCCAAGGCCTTCTCACTGGCGTGGTCGGTGCCGTTCGTCGGCGTCAACCACCTCGAGGGCCACCTCTTCGCGCCGCTGCTCGAGCTAAGGGACCTCCGCTGGCCCGTCATGACGCTGCTCGTGTCGGGCGGTCACAGCCTCATCGTCCTGCAAGCGGGCCCGGGCGACCACGTCGTGTTGGGCGAGACGATCGACGACGCCGCCGGCGAGGCCTACGACAAGATCGCACGGTGGCTCGGATTGGGCTACCCCGGCGGACCCGAGATCGACCGACTGGCCCAGGGGGGCGACCCGAGAGCGCTGGCGCTGCCCGTGTCGATGGTGGGCGACGACTACGACCTGTCGTTCTCGGGGCTGAAGACCGCCGTCGTGCGCGCGACCCAGCGCCACGCCGACGTGGCGCTAGCTGACGTGGCGTCGTCGTTCCAGGCGGCCGTCGCCGAGCAGCTGTTGCGCAAGCTGCGTCGAGCGCTCGAGCACCACGAGGTCGGCGGCGTCGCGCTCGCGGGCGGCGTGGCGGCGAACTCGGCGTTGCGCGCCGGGGTCGCCCAGCTCGCCAGCGACTTCGGGATTGAGTGCCACCTACCGACCATGGCCATGTGCACCGACAACGCGGCCATGATCGCGGCGGCCGGGTTGCACCGGCTCCGGGCCGACGGTCCGAGCCCGCTGGATCTCGCCGCCAACCCGAACTGGCAGCTGGCGGACGTGTCGTGAACGGGCCTCCCCTCGACGTCGCGGACTGCGACCCCGACCCGTACGTCCAGTTCCACCGGTGGTTCGACGAGGCGCTGGGCCACATGGCCGACCGCGAGGCGGTCGCGCTCGTGACCTCGAGCCCCGACGCGCGGCCGAGCGCGCGGATGGTGCTACTGCGCCACGTCGACGACCACTCGTTCGGCTGGTACACGAACTACGAGTCGCGAAAGGGCCGCGACCTGGCCGCCAATCCCCACGGCGCGCTGCTCTGGTACTGCGAAGGCCTCGGTCGCCAGATCCGTCTCGAGGGCCCGGTCGAGCGGATGACCGGGCCCGAGTCCGACGAGTATTTCCGGGCCCGTCCGCGCGGCCATCAGCTCGGCGCGCACGCGAGCTCCCAGAGCCAGCTGCTCGCGAGTCGCGCCGAGCTCGAGGAGCGCCTGGCCCGAGTCGAGGCCGAGTTCGCGGGCCGTGACGTCGATCGACCGGACCACTGGGGCGGGTACCGTCTCACACCGACGCACTTCGAGTTCTGGCAGCACGGCGCGGACCGCCTGCACGACCGCGTGGCCTACGACCCGCAAGGCGACGGCTGGGCCCGCCAGCGTCAGTCGCCCTGAACGCCTAGCTCGCGGGAGTGCGCCGATGAGCTGGCCCGCAGCGCCAGCGGTCCGAGCACTACTGCCGACGCGGTGGCGATGACGCCCCCGACCTGGAATACCGTGCGCGGGGCGACGAGGGAGAGGACCAGTCCTCCGAGGGCCGTCGCGCCAATCTGACCGCCGGTGAATATAGCTCCGACGGCGGCGAAGACCCGTCCGCGCAGCAGCTCGGCCGAACGCACCGTGCAGAGCGTCATGAAGGCGACCTGGGCGACGCCCGCGGCGACGCCCGCCACGACCATCAGCGGGTAGATGTACTCGACGCGCGTGACGAGCCCGACGAGGGCGAACATCACTCCCACGACTACGATGGCGGCGAAGATCCGCCGGGCCAGGTGCACGTGGCCCTGGTCGAGCTTGCCCGCGAGCAGCGAGCCCGCGATAAGCCCGAGGCCGAAGCTCGCGCCGAGCAGTCCGTAGTAGATGGCCGACGAGTGCAGCGTCACCGTCACGAAGAAGACCTCGCCCACGTTGATGATGTTGAGCGCGAAGAGGAAGACGAGCGTCGTCAGGACAACGGGTCGCAGCAGCCGGTCGTTCCACAGGAAGGCGACGCCGGCCATCATGCGTCCGGACTCCAGTCGCTCGAGGGCGTTAGCGGGCGACGGGCGACGGTCGTGGCGTAGACGGGTCGTGGCGATCGCGGCCGCCAGATAGCAGGCCCCGTCGAGGAAGAGCGGCCAACTCTGGCCGGTCCCGCCGACGAGGAGACCCCCGGAGATGGGCCCGAGTACGGCCGCAGATCCCTGGACGGCCTGCATCAGACCCTGGGCGCGCGAGATGTTGTCCTCGCCCGCGACCGTCGGGACGAGCGCCGAGTACCCGGGAAAGGAGAAGGCGACGCAGGTGCTGAGCGCCAGCATCAACAGCAGGGTCGTCGCCAATGAGTGCCAGTAGCCGATCCCGACGCAGATCGCCGCCTCCACGAGTCCGAGGCGGGTGAGGAGCCGCTTCGCCGCCACGTGGTCAACCACGTACCCGGCGAGGGGGGAGAGCACCACGAGCGGCAGCGTGCCCGCGATCGAGAGGGCCGCGATGGCCCAGGCGTGGCCGATGGGCGCGAGGCGCAGGTACAGCGCGACGAGCGCCATTGAGTCACCCAGGTAGGTGACCCCCCTCAGCCCCGCGAGCAGCCTGATGTCACGGCGTTGCAGGGGGGTGAATGCCACCGGCTCAGGCTAAACCAGCCCGCCGTTGGCACTCGGACGCCGCGGCTGCTAAATTAGCAGTCGTAACATTCGAGTGCCAAAAGCGCAGGAGGCAGGAAATCATGAAGTTGCACCCATTGGAAGACCGAATTGTGGTTCGCCCGAACAGTGCCGAGGCCACGACGGCGTCCGGCCTGGTCATTCCCGACACCGCCAAGGAGAAGCCCCAGCAGGGCGAGGTGCTCGCTACAGGCCCCGGCCGCCGCACTGAGAACTCCGGCGAGTTGATCCCCACGGGCGTCAGCGTCGGCGACACGGTCGTCTATTCAAAGTACGGCGGCACGGAGATCACCGTCGACGGCGAGGACCTCCTGATTCTCTCGAGTCGCGACGTTCTGGCGACCATCACCAAGAAGTAAGTCGCGACGGGCCTGGCCCGTCGCACCGACCCCAAGACAAGGATGACAAATGTCGAAGTTGCTCAAGTTTGACGAGGAGGCCCGTCGCGGCCTCGAAGCCGGTGTCGACAAGTTGGCCGACGCGGTCAAGGTGACGTTGGGGCCCAAGGGCCGCAACGTCGTGATCGGCAAGAGGTTCGGCGCCCCCACCATCACCAACGACGGTGTGTCGATCGCCCGGGAGATCGAGCTGGAGGACCCGTTCGAGAACATGGGCGCCCAGCTGGTCAAGGAAGTCGCCACCAAGATCAACGACGTGGCCGGTGACGGCACGACAACCGCCACCGTGCTCGCCCAGGCCCTCATCAAGGAGGGCCTACGAAACGTCGCGGCCGGCGCCAATCCCTCGGGTCTAAAGCGCGGCATCGAGAAGGCCGTGAAGACGGCCGTCGAGTCGATCGCCGCCCAGAGCCAGGCCGTCGAGGACAAGAGCCAGATCGCCCAGGTCGCGACAATCTCGGCCGCCGACTCCTCGATCGGCGAGGTCATCGCCGACGCCATCGACAAGGTTGGCAAGGACGGCACCGTCACCGTCGAGGAGTCGAACACCTTTGGGATCGAGCTCGAGCTCACCGAGGGTATGCAGTTCGACAAGGGCTACCTGTCGCCCTACTTCGTCACTGACCCCGAGCGTCAAGAGGCCGTACTGGAAGACGCCTACGTCCTCTTTACGAGCAGCAAGATCTCGGCCGTGCACGACCTCGTGCCGGTGCTCGAGAAGGTCATGCAGTCGGGCAAGCCGCTGCTCATCATCGCCGAAGACGTCGACGGTGAGGCGCTGGCGACCCTCGTCGTGAACAAGATTCGTGGGACGTTTACGTCGGTCGCGGTCAAGGCCCCGGGCTTTGGCGAACGGCGCAAGGCCATGCTCCAGGACATGGCGATCCTGACCGGCGCCACGGTGATCTCCGAGGAGATCGGCCTCAAGCTCGACAGTGCCACGGTCGACCTGCTCGGCACGGCCCGTCGCATCGTGGTCACCAAGGACGCGACCACGATCGTTGATGGCGGCGGCGCGACCGGCGACGTTGCCGGACGCGTCGCGCAGATCAAGCGCGAGATCGAGGACACCGACTCGGACTGGGACCGCGAGAAGCTCCAAGAGCGCCTCGCCAAGCTCGCGGGAGGCGTCGCCATCGTCAAGGTCGGCGCGGCCACCGAGATCGAATTGAAGGAGAAGAAGCACCGCATCGAGGACGCCCTCAGCGCCACTCGAGCGGCCATCGACGAAGGCATCGTGGCCGGCGGGGGCACCGCCCTGGTGCGCGCGCGAGTCGCGGTCGACGCACTCGTCGAGACCTTGAAGGGCGACGAGGCGACGGGAGCGAGGATCGTCGCACTGTCGCTCGAGTCGCCCCTTCGCCACATCGCGGCCAACGCCGGCTTCGAGGGGGCCGTCAAGGTGCGCGAGGTCGCCGACGCCAAGGGCACGATTGGACTCAACGCCGCAACGGGCGAGCTCGTCGACCTGGTGAAGGCCGGCATCATCGACCCCGCGAAGGTGACGCGCTCCGCTCTGCAGAACGCCGCGTCGATTGCGGCGCTGCTGCTCACCACCGAGGCCATCGTCGCGGACAAGCCCGAGGCGCCCGGTGCCGGTGGCGGCATGGACGGCGGCATGGGTGGCATGGGCGGAATGATGTAGTCCTCGTCCACGGACAGCGAAGAGGCCGGGCCCGAGGGTCCGGCCTCTTCGCTGTCCGTCAACACTCGCGGTCGCGGACTGAGTGATTTCTTAGAATCGATTCGCGGGCGATTTCGCTCCATGCGGCCCCGGGCCCGGGGTGGAGTCGACCCCCCGGCACCCGACGGGCGGTCGCGTTGCTACCATGAGCGCATCCGGGGGTCGGGTGCCACGGTGTCGTAGGAGAATCTTCGGCGAACGCCAGCACCTCGGCCCGCCCGACGGAATGGGAGACGAAATGAGAGCGACACGAACAATGCGCGTGGCCGCCGCCGTGGCGATGATGAGTGCCGCGATCCTGACCGGCACCTTAGCGAGCGTGGCCGAGGCCAAGGCCGTGCCGAAGTTGGTCGTCATCCCCTCGACCGGGCTGACCAACGGCAAGACTGTCACCGTCAAGGGCACCGGTTTCAAGCCGAAGGACTCGCTCTACGTCACCGAGTGCCTCCGGACCGCCAAGGACGCCGGGGGATGCGACATCTTGACCGCGGTGCCGGTCACGGCGAGCGCCAAGGGCGTGCTGCCGGCGACGAGGTTCAAGTTGATCACCGGCGTCATCGGTACTGGCAGGTGCGGCACTAAGTCGACGAACCTGAACAAGTGCGCCGTCAGCGTCGGCAACGCCAACGGTGGCGACACCGCGTCCTTCAACATTACCTTCGTCCTGAAGAAGGGTTGAGAGTTCGACGCAGCGAGCATCTCGACGGGTCGGTCGGTAGCATGGCGCGAGCACGTTCCGCGCGAGTGGTGAGGGGGCAGGGCGAATGACCGACCAGACCGGCCACTCGTCCCCCTCACGATTCGACCCCGAGGAGATCCGCGGGACGATCGTGCGAAGGCTGAAGTCCCACTTCGCCTTCGCGGCCTTGCTCGCCATCCTCTTCCTGACCTTCCTCGACAACACCGTCGCGAGCGCCGTGCTGACGAGCGTCCAGTCCGAGCTGCACTCGAACGTCTCGCAGCTGCAGTGGGTCGTTGGCGGCTACGCCCTCGCCTTCGCCAGCCTCATGCTGATGTTCGGGGCGTTGGGCGACAACTTCGGGCGCAAGAAAATCATGCTCATCGGCGTGGGGATCTTCTGCGTCGGTTCGATCGTCTGCGCCATCGCGGTCAACCCGAGCGAGCTGGTGATCGGCCGGATCGTCATGGGGGTCGGCGCCGCGGCCTCGGAGCCGGGGACTCTCTCGATGATTCGACACATCTTCCCCGACCGGCGAGCCCGGGCCCGCGCGCTCGGCGCGTGGGCGGCCGTTTGCGGATTGGCGCTCGCCATGGGACCGGTGGCGGGCGGGATCCTCGTCGGTATCTGGTCGTGGCGCGCGGTGTTCTGGTTCAACCTGCTCTTTGGAGGACTGGCCCTCGTCGTGGCGGCGATTGCGCTGCCCGAGAGCGTGAACCCGGTCCGGCGTCGCGTGGACCTGGCGGGCTTCTTGTTGGCGGCCGTCGTGCTTGGCACGGCGACCTTCGCCACCATCCAGGGTGAACTCACGGGCTACGTGACGGGCTGGGTCATCACGCTCTACGTCGTTAGCGCCGCCACCATTCCGATCTTCTACTTCGCCGAGCGTCGCGCGAAAGACCCGATGCTCGAGCTCGGCTTTTTCCGCCGACGTTCGTTCACCGGCTCGGCGTTCATTGCCTTCGCCAGCTTCTTCTCGGTCTTCTCGATCTTCTTCTTCGTGGCGCTGTACCTAGAGGTGGTCGTCGCGGTCAGCGCCTACGGCCTCGCGCGTGACTTCTTGCCGCTGCTCGGGGGCATCGTGGTTTCGGCGCTGTTCACCGGTCGTTGGGTCGGGCGCGTCGGCTCGCGAATCCCGATGACCGTCGGCTGCCTGCTCGCCGCGCTCGGAGTCCTCTTGACCGAGCACGTGATTGGCCCCCACGTCGACCTCTTGACGCTCGGTTGGACGATGGGCCTCGCCGGAATCGGCTTCGGAATCCTGATCGTGCCGGTGAACGCCACGGCCCTGTCGAGCCTGCCTGCGGCGAACTCGGGCATGGCCTCCTCGGCGGTCAACACGGCGCGCGAGCTCGGCGCCGTCGCGGGCGTGGCGATCCTGGGCTCGATCGTCAACGGGCAGCTCACCGTCAATCTGACCCAGCGGCTCATCCAACTGCACGTCCCGGCCTTCTACCGCAACCAGATCATCACCGCCGTCACGACCGGCACCGCCGGCTCGCAGGCCGCGGCCCTCAGCCATCACAGTACGAAGTACATCCGGCACCTGATCAACGAGGTGGTGAACGCCGCCTACGGCGCACTCACCCACGGGCTCGACATCGCCCTCATCGCGTCGTGCATCCTGTTGCTGGCCGCGGCGCTCGTCGCCTACTACACGGGCACCGCGGACCGCCTCGAACTGGTCGACATCGAGGAGTAGCGGACGATTGAATCGCCTAGGTGAAGATGATCTCTCCGCCCGCGGCAATCTCGTAGAACTCCCCGACGGTGATGATGTCTTGGAGCTGGGGAATGAAGTCGTTCTTCTCCATGCCGAAGAGATCGACCGAGGCCTTGCAGGCGTACATGCTGCAGCCGGTATCGCCGATCAGCTCCATGAACTCCGGTATCCCCGGGATGTCGAACTGCTCCATCTTCTTTCCCATCATGTGCGTGGCGATGGCCGACATCCCGGGCAGGCCGCCGAGCATCGTCGCCATGTGCATGCCAGGATTCCCGACGGTCGAGACCTTGATGTGGTTCAGGCGCTTCGCGTGGATGGCGTCGAGGCCGAAGAACGTGAAGAACAGGTTCGCCTCGATCCCCTCGGCGCGCGCCCCATTGGCCATGATCAGCCCCGGGTAGATGCCCTCGAGCGAGCCCTTCGAGATGATGATGGATACCTTCGTGATCTTGTCACCCATGGTGAACTCCTTCTTGGTTGTGGACTAGATGCAGCCGCGGGGCTTGGAAATGCCGGCGATCTTGGCGGCGAGCTTGGCCGGGCCCTTCGGGAAGAGCTCGTAGAGCTCCTTAACTGGTACGCCCGAGGTCTTGCCGAGCAGTCGCACCGTCGGGCCCGTGCCCTTCTCCTCGAACTCCTTGCGCATGAATCGAAGGACCGTCCAGTGGCGCTCGGTGAGCGTCTCAATGCCCTCGCGGTGCGCAAGTTCGATCGCGACCGCATCATTCCACTGCGTCCAGTTCGTGAGAAAGCCCTCCTCGTTCAGGTTGACGGTGGTCCCTGCAATGGTGTCAAGACTCATGACACTCCTTTCTTCGATGTCGTGCTCAGCTGCTTGCCCCGAAGAGGCATCGCGCTGTGAATGCCGGGGATGTCGCGTCCGGGCAGCAGTCCGTGCCAGTAGACCCACTGGAACATCAGTTTGCCGAGGTGATTCAGTCGGGACTCCTTTAGCAGCGGCAGTCCGATGTTGCCCGGGAAGTGGCCCGCCAGTGGCTCCAGCTCGTAGTTGAAGTCGATCAGCATGGCCTTCTTGTTCCCGGTCTCGATGAAGCAGTTAGCGTGCCCGTCGAAGGAAGCGTCGAGTGACTGGCCGTCGAGGAATGAGCGGATGTTTCGAACCAGGATCTCGCCCTCGAAGTCGGTGACCGAACCGGCCTTGGACGTCGGCAGCGACGTCGCGTCGCCGAGGGCGAAGACGTTCGGTGACGCCTTGGATTGGAGCGTGTGCGAGTCGGTCGCTATGAAGCCCAGCGCGTCGCCGAGTCCCTCGGATCGAAGGATGCAGGGAGCGCCGCTGTGCACCGGGATGACGACCGCCAGGTCGAAGGGGACCTCGCGACCGTCGTAGGAGACGAGCTTGCCTCCGGCGCCGTCCACCTCGCCGGTGTTGAACTCGGTCACGAGCTCGATGTGTCGATTGGCCAGCATCGTGCCCAACTGCTTCGCCGCCACCGGCTTGGTGAAGGCGGCGTCGAGGGGCGTCACGTACGTGACGTCGACGTCGTCGCGCAATCCACGCTCGCGGAAGAACGAGTCGGCCAGGAAGCAGAACTCCAGTGGCGCGACCGGACACTTGATCGGCATTTCGACGACATTGACGACGAGCCGTCCGGCTCGGAACCCGTCGAGCGCCGTGGCGAGCGCCGTCGCCCCTTCGGCGTTGTAGAAGGTGAAGACCTTCTTCATCCAGCCCTCGCCCGTCAAGCCCTCGGTCTCTTCGGGATTGATTACCGTTCCGGTCGCTACGACGAGGACGTCGTAACCGAGCTCGCGCCCGTCGTTCAACACCACGATGCGCGACTCGAGGTCCACGCGGTCCACTCCACAGGTCAGGTAGTCGATGTCGTGGTGGAGCTGGCGCCCGCGAGGTCTGACAATCTCCTCGGTACGGGTTAGCCCGAAGGGGATGAAGAGCAGACCGGGCTGGTAGAGGTGGTCGTCGTTCTCGTCCACGACCGTAATGACCGCCTCGGCGACGGGGAAGGATTTGCGGAGGCGGTTGGCACTGAGCGTGCCGCCGGTGCCTCCACCCAGGATTACTATCCGGTGCATCCGGGACCTTTCTCGTCCCCCCCGGCCATCATGCGTGCCTCGCGCGACGGCCCGTCAGGGTCCAAGGTCATTTCTCCAACGGCCCCGAGAGTTGCCACTCCTGCGACTAGTGCCAAAGGTCCCTAGTGGTGTCCCCGGAACTGTCGGTAACGTTCGGTTCCGAGGGGGTCGTTGCAGCGATTCTGCAAACTTCAATATAGGAGTGCAGATATGAACCGCACCGTCCGAATGTCACTGTGGAGTGTCCTGGTGGTGGGCGCCTTGTTTATCGTCATGCCTTTCGCGATCTCCTTGCCCAGCAAGGCGAGCGCGGGCCAGAACATGCTGAACGGCTTTCACCCGCTGATGCAGCCCGCCGCGGTGACTACCGCCGCCAATTACTACTACCAGGACTTCGTGCCTCTGGGACCGGTCGCCACCGGCGGCGTCCAGGCGGCCCAGGAGTCGCCACAGCTCATGACCGCTCTCGCGACGCAGCTCCACATGACGCCGGTCCAGTTGCAGCAGTTCATGGGCAAAAACTTCCCGGCACTGACCCAGATGCTCGGCAGCTTCCCCCAGATGGTGCCGATCTTCGAGAAAGTGCCAACGGGTCTGGCCATGTACAAGCCCCTCATCTCGACCATGCAGGCCCAGGTAGGCAACTACGCCAAGGTCGACAGCCTGCCCAACTTCAACCTCTTCACGTGGTTCTTCGTACTGCCCGGAGTACTACTGGTGCTCCTTGCCGCAATGGGACTCTTCTTCGGACGTCGCGAGGACCAGTTCTCCACCACGTCGCGCGCACCAACATCGCGAGAGTCGTTGGACACCACGAAGATTCCTCACCTCGTCTAGTCGCCGCAACTCAAGGTCTCACCGAGTCCAATACCGCCCACCGGGTCCTGGTCGCACGATTGTCGGCCGGACCCGGTGGTGTCGTGTCCCGGGGATCGACGCCACCGGCTCTCTTTACGTCGCAAGAAACAGGACCTGGTCCCGGTCGCGCCTTCCGCGGCGTTTGATCATCCGGCAGCTAACGGTTGGCCGGAATGGCCGGTGCGGGGAACATCGCTCAGGCCGGTTCGAAGAGCTCGATCGCGACCATCGCCGAGAAGCAGACGAAGAAGAACGGCTCGACGAACGCGCCGTACCGATCAGTGAGGTAGCAGACGGCCAACAAGGGGTACGCGACGAGCAGCACGAGGCCGGTCCACTTGACGAGGCGCGCGATGAGCGTGCCCCGTCCCTTCGTGCGCTGGTGGGCGAGGTAGATCGCCATCGTTACCGCGGCGAACTCAACGACGCCCGAGATCACGTGGGCGTAGTGGTGGAAGGGCAGTTCGAGGTGCCACTCGGCCTGTCGACAGGCTGCGCTGAGGCCCTCGGAGCAGGCGTAGGCGAACTGTCCCCCGAGCGCGCTGGCCATAGAGAATCCGACGAGCCACCTCCACTCGGGTCGAGGTCCGAGACCGTTGCGTGAACCGCGCAGCAGAAGGGCCGCCAGCAGCGTCAATCCGGCGACGAGGTCGAGGCGTTGCAGGAGATTGGCGTCGGGCCGACCGAACGCCTCGAGGTCACTGAATAACTCGTCGGAGCTGGTGAGCAGATGGCTGTGGAACGCCACGACGATCCACCAGTTGTAGAGGGCGAGCCCGAGGACGCCGAGGATCCGGCCGAACCGCACCCTCGACGTGCGTCGGGAGAAGGCCCGCGCCGACCCCCGGCGCCCGACGGCGCCCTCGCCACCGGGATTCGTCACGCGAAGACCGGCTCGGTCGAGGCGAGGGCGTCGAAGCGACGTGGCCCGAGAGAGCCGCCTACCGGTCGATGACGGTGCGCAGCCAGCTCAGCGGACCGTCAGGCTGATCGGGACCGCCGCGAGGGCCTTCGAGACGGGGCAATTGGCCTTGGCGGTCTCGGCCTGGTCGGCGAACGCGGCCGCGTCGAGTCCCTCGGCCGCACCCGACAGCGTGATGCGGATCTCGGTGATGCCGACGCCGGGCTGGAAGTCCACCTCGACGGACGTGTCAAGGTACTCGGCCGGGTGGCCGCCCTTGGCCAGCTCGTTCGACAGGGCCATGGAGAAGCACGAGGCGTGGGCCGCCGCGATCAGCTCCTCGGGGCTGGTGCGGCCCTCGGGTGCTTCGGCCCTCGACGCCCACGTGATGGGGAACGTGCCGACGCCGCTCGACACCAAATCGACCGTGCCAGAGCCTTCGAGCAGCGTGCCTTCCCAGAGTGCCTTCGCAATTCGTGTCGTCGCCATTGTGTTCCTTCTCGTTGGTTATCTCCGTGGGTCCGTCCCGACCGAGTGAACCTCAGACTACCCACAAGCCCCGCGAGACGGACCGTACTCGTCGGACCCGTGGGCCGCTTGACGCCCGATGTCCAGGTGCTCTTGTACCATCGAATCCTAATGGGGATGACCCGCGTGTACTTCGAAGAGGGCCGGACCTCCACCTTCGCCGTGGCGCTCGACTGGCCGGGATGGTGCCGTCGCGCGAAGAGTCCCGACCTGGCCCTGGAGGCCCTCGACGAGTACCGCGACCGCTACGGCCCCGTCGTCGCCCCGGGGTTTGCGCCGGGTCACTACGAGGTGATCGGGACGGTCCCGGGCGACGCCACGACCGACTTCGGCGCGCCGAGCCGTAGTGGACCATGGGACGACAGGACCTGGACGGCGTCGCGACGACGGCGCCAAGTCCAGATTCTTCAAAGCTGCTGGGCCTACTTCGACGCGGTCGTGGACCGCGCGCCGAGCGAGCTTCGAAAGGGCCCGCGCGGGGGAGGGCGCGACCGCGACGAAGTGGGGCGTCACGTGCGCGAGGCCGAGCGGGTCTACGGCCCCAAGATCGGGGTGCGGGTCCCCCCCCGCACGCCCTGGGCCGAGCAGCGTGGCGCACTCGTGGCGGCGCTTCTCCAACCGGCCGGTGATGGAAAGTGGCCCTTGAGTTACGCGGTCCGTCGGATGGCGTGGCACGTGCTAGACCACGCGTGGGAGATCGAAGACAAGAGCGGGTAGGCGGGACGCGCTTTCGCTCAGTGTGCGAGGTCGGACGAAAGTTCGGCGAGGAGAGCGCGAACGCGACGTTCGATGTCGAGCACAATCCGTCGTACGGTGTCGAGGTCCTGACCGTCCGGATCGCTGACCTCCCAGTCGAGGTAACGCTGGGCGGGGAACAACGGGCAGGTTTCGCCACATCCCATAGTGACGACGACGTCGGCGGACTGGACGAGGTCGACGGTGAGCAACTTCGGCGACTCGCCGATGGTGGAGAGCCCCCGTTCCGCCAGGATGGCGGCGACGTGGGGGTTGACCGCCGAGCCCGGTTCTGATCCCGCGGAGCAGACGGTGACCTGACCGGCCCCGAGGGCTTCGGCCAGCACCTTCGCCGCGACCGATCGTCCCGAATTGTGGAGGCACGCGAAGAGCACGACCGGAAGGTCGCCGTGATGGTCGATCGAGGTGCGGAGGAGTCTGACGTCCTCGGTCACGGTCGCGGCCCTGTGGCAGTGGGGAAGAACCGCTGACCGGCCCACAGTGAGACGTAGACCAGTCCGACTAGGGCCGGTACCTCGATGAGGGGGCCGACGACCCCCGCCAGTGCCTGACCCGAGGTGACGCCGAAGGTTCCAATGGCGACGGCGATGGCCAATTCGAAATTGTTGCCGGCCGCGGTGAACGCCAGCGTCGCGGTCCGGGCATACGAGAGGCGCAGCGCACGACCAAGGGCGAACGAGCCGGTCCACATGATCGCGAAGTAGCACAGCAGGGGAAGCGCGATGCGCGCGACGTCGATCGGGTGATGCGTGATGGCGTTGCCCTGGAGGGCGAAGAGGATCACGATTGTGAAGAGCAGGCCGTAGAGGGCGAGGGGGCCAATCGTGGGTAGGAAACGGCCCTCGTACCATTCGCGTCCGCGGACCCGTTCGGAAATCGAGCGAGTGGCCCATCCCGCGCCGAGCGGGATTCCGAGGAAGATCAGCACGCTGCGCGCGATCGGCCACACCGATACGTGAACGGTGGCCGTCGACAGTCCTAGCCAACCGGGCAGGATCTTGAGGTAGAAGTAACCGAGCCCGGCGAAGGCGACGATCTGGAAAAGTGAGTTGATGGCCACGAGCACCGCGGCGGCCGTGCCGTCGCCTCCCGCCAGGTCGTTCCAGATCAGCACCATCGCAATGCAGCGGGCCAACCCGACGATGATGAGCCCAGTTCGGTAGGCGGGCAGGTCGGGGAGCATTAACCAGGCGAGCGTGAACATCATCGCCGGACCGATGATCCAGTTGAGAATGAGTGACGGTAGCAACAGACGTCGATCGGCCGTGACCCGGTCCATCTCGGCGTAGCGCACCTTGGCGAGCACGGGGTACATCATGACCAGCAGGCCGAGGGCGATGGGCAGGCTGGTGCCCGCGAGTTGTACGTGATTAAGTGACGTGTTCAGTCCCGGTGCGACTCGTCCAAGTCCGATTCCCCCCGCCATCGCCGCTACGATCCAGATCGGAAGATAGCGATCGAGCAGCGGAAGTTGTGCCGAGATGGATGCGTCGACGGGTGTGACCTCACTGGACGACTCCACGAAGGGGATCTTCATCGACGAGTCTCAGCAGCAGGCTGACGCCGTCGAGGTCGGTACCGTCACCGGGTCGCTGGCGCAGCAACTCCTGGCGCCCGCCACGCCCTCGGGTGAGGAAGCGTCAGCCAGCACCGTGTAGACCTCCCAGCGTGAGCCGTCCGGCCCGTCCACCCACACCTTGTCCTGCACGGCGTAGCAACAGGTGGTCCGCTCCTCGATCTCGGTCGCGAGACCGACGGACGCGAGGCGGTCGTTGGCGGCGACAACCTCCTCCGTCGTGGCGACCTCCACCCCCAGGTGGTTGATCGAGCCCGGCTCGCCGGCCCCTTCGAAGAGGACCAGCTTGAGGGGTGGCTCGAGGATCGCGAAGTTTGCGTAGCCGGGTCTCACCTTCGCCGGCTCGGTGTTGAAGTACTTCGAATAGAACGAGATGGCTTCGTCGAGATTGGAGACGTTCAGGGCGAGTTGGAGGCGTGACATGTGGTCCTTTACATTGACATTTGTCGATAAGTATGACATACTCATCGATGGTTGTCAATGGGAGGGATGATGTCGAAGAGAGGTCTTGGGGTGCTGGACGACTCGGTCGTCGCGTGCTGTAGCCCGCTGTCCAACGAAGTCCTCTCCGAGGTGGAGGCCCGCGACGTGGCACGGATCTTCGCCGCCCTCGGTGACCCGGTGCGGCTTCGCCTTCTGTCGATGATCGCCTCGAGTGACGAGGCCTGCAGCTGCAACCTCGAAGGTCCGCTCCGCAAGAGCCAGCCCACCGTGTCGCATCACACGAGGATCCTGGCCGAGGTCGGACTGATCGTGGGAGAGCGGCGGGGACGCTGGACCTGGTGGCGAGTCGTGCCCGAGCGACTCGAGATTGCGGCCCGTCTGCTGCGCCACTAGCCCGCGCGACGCTGCAGCGTCACCCAGGTGAAGGGCTGTACGGCGCCCCAGGGAGTCACGTGGTCACGGACCGCGCTCTCGATGAAGGTGAAGCCGTGGGCGAACAGCTCGGTGAGCTCGTGGCCCGACCAGCGCTGGACGGCGAGGCCCGAGCAGGTCGGGGGCCCGGAATGCGTGAAGGTGGCGAGCACGAGGTGGCCCCCGGCTTCGATCGCACGAGTGGCCGTTGCCACGTAGCGGGCCCGGTCGGCGGGCGACGTGAGGAAGTGGAAGGCCGCGCGGTCGTGCCAGAGGACGTAGGTGCGCGCGGGGATCCACTCGGTGACGTCGGCGATGATCCACTGGACTCGGTTGTCGTCCACGCGGCCCCGGGCTTCGTCGATGGCGGCCGACGAGATGTCGAGGACCGTGACGTCGCTGAAGCCCCGCGCGAGCAGTTGGTCGACGAGCCGCGAGGAACCTCCGCCGACATCGATGATTCCGGCCGACGGATCGAGCTCGGCGCCGTCGATGAAGAGCAGCGAGCCGTCGGGTACGTCCTCAGACCAGGAGCGCTCGGGCGCACCCTTGGTGGCGTAGGTCGCGTCCCACTGGGTCGACGTGCTGCGGTTGTGGGCGGCGTCGTGCGCGGGGGTGGACGTGGAGTCGCCGGTTCTCTGCATGAAGCCGCGAGGGTCTCGGAGTCCGGGGTTACTTGTCGCGCTGCAGGAGGCTAAGGCGCTTGGCGAAGTCCTCCTCGTCGACCTCGCCCTTGGCGAGTCGCAACTTCAAGACTTCGACGGGCGACTCGCCGGGAGCCACGAAGGTCCCGTAGGGGCGGTGCTCGACGTGGGAGTGGCTCGAATGGCGCACGAAGTAGAAGACCGCGGCGGCGATCAGGACCCAGAACAGCACCATCAGGATGAACATCCCGAATCCGTTGCCCGGTCCCATGCCCCAGCCATCGCGGTAGTAACCACCCATAGTGCTCCTCCTCGTACATGTCGATCCGTCATTCGTTCGAGACCTCTCTCATTCCTACCCGCCTTCTCCCCCCTGCGCTATGGGACCAAAGTAAGAAGTTTCGCCAGGGGCGCCGCTCGGGTGCGCCTGCGGGCGGCGTCGCCGGTCAGGTCTTGGCGCGCCAGTGTGGGCCAGACTGGCGAGGTGGCGACGGGGCTGACACGGTGAAGTACCTCTTCATTACCTTGATCGTCTTCGGGATCAACCTGCTGCCGGCCTTCGGACCCCCGACCTGGACCCTGCTCGTTATCGCTCGCTGGGACTGGCACCTAAATCCGGTCGCGCTCGTCGTGCTCGGCGTGGTGGCAGCCGGGGCCGGCCGGTTCCTGCTCGCGCACGGGGCCTGTCGACTTCGTGGGAGGTTCTCCGAGCACTACCGCGCAAATCTCGCGGCCGCGCAGATGCGCCTGACCGGTCGACGCTCGACGCTACTCGTCCTACTCGGGCTCTTCGTTGTCTCCCCGTTGCCGTCGGCGCAGCTCTTCTGCGCCGCCGGACTGCTCAAGTTTCGCATCCTGCCCCTGACGGGGGCCTTCATGGCCGGAAGGGTCGTCACCTACTCGCTCTACCTCGCCGCCGCGACTGCGGCCGACCACCGGTTCGGTCAGGCGCTACGCCAAGTCTGGGGCTCGCCGTGGTCGATCGCCCTGCAGGTCGTGCTGCTCGTGGGGCTGGCCGCGCTGCCGCTCGCGCCGTGGCGTCGTCGCGGTGACTCCGCGGCAATCTGACCGGTCGACGACCTAGACGGCGACGTCCTCGGTCGCCTCCACGGCGACGTGGGGAATGATCCGCTCGAGCCACTTCGGCATCCACCAGTTGGCGTCGCCGAAGAAGTGCATCAGCGCCGGCACCAGCACGGTGCGAAGGATGAAGGCGTCGAGCAAGACGGCGCCCCCCAGGCCAATGCCGAACTCGGCGATGACGCGCTCTCCGCCGAAGGAGAAGGACGAGAAGACGCAGATCATGACGAGCGCGGCCGCCGAGATGACCCGTCCGGTGTTGGCCTGGCCCCGGTTGATCGCCTCGGTGTTGCTCCCGGTGTTCAGCCACTCCTCGTGCATGCGCGAGACGAGGAACACCTGGTAGTCCATCGAGAGGCCGAAGAGTATGGCGATCATGATCACCGGCAGGAACGACTCGACCGGTCCGGTGCCCGCGCCGATCAGCGAGCTGCCCCAGCCCCACTGGAAGACCGCGACCACGAGCCCGAAGGACGCACCGGCTGCGAACAGGTTCATCGCCGCGGCGGTGAGCGGAATGACGATGCTGCGGAAGGCGACCATCAGCAAGAGACATCCGAGCAGCACGATGACGCCAATGAAGAGCGGGATCTTCGCGAGGAAGATCGTGGCGAAGTCGGCGAAGATTGCCGTGATGCCGCCGACGAAGATGGCGGTGTGGCTCGACGTGGTGGCGGCGGGGATGTAGGTGTTGCGGATCGTGTTGATCAGGTTCTCGGTCTTCGTGTCCTGGGGGCTGGACTTTGGTACGACATAGATCACGGCAACTCGGCCGTTCGCGCTCAGCTGCAGCGGCGTGACCGCGGCGACGTCGGGCTTGCCCTGGAGCGACTGCGCCAGTGAGGCCATCGCTGCTCGGTCGCGGGCATTGTGGACCGCGCCCACGACCTGAAGGGGGCCGTTGAACCCGGGGCCGAAGCCGGTAGCGAGCAGGTCGTAGGCCTGTCGGGTGGTGGCGTGGGGCGGGTTCGAGCCATGGTCGGAGCTGCCCAGGTGCAACGAGAAGAAGGGCACGGACATCAATACAATGACGATGAGAGCCGCCAGTGAGAGGATTCGCGGCCGTCGAGCTACGAAGTCGGCCCAACGCTGCCAGTTGGTCGCGACGACGACCGGCTCGGGGCCGTGGGCCTTGAGCGCGCGCCGCTCTTTGCGACTGAGGGCGTGGTGCTTCTGGAAGCCGAGCAGGGCGGGCAGGAGCGTGAGGGACGCCAACATCGTGATCAGCACCGTGAGCGAGGAGGCGATGGCGACGCCGTTGAGGAACGAGAGCCGCAAGACCAGCATGCCGAGCAGCGCGATACACACGGTAATGCCGGCGAAGAGTACGGCCCGTCCGGAGGTGTTGACTGCCGTGATAATTGAATCCTCGACGCTCAATCCGCGCTTCAGACCCTGGCGGCTTCGCGTGACGATGAAGAGCGCGTAGTCGATACCGACGCCCAGTCCAATGAGCGAGCCGAGAATCGGCGCGAACTGGGCGATGTTGAGCCCGTGGCTCAGCAGCGTCGTCGCGGCCGACGCGATGCCCAGCGCGAAGAGCGCGACGCCGAGTGGTAACAACATCGCGAAGAACGACCCGAAGGCGAGCACGAGGACGATTGCGGTGGCGATGAGGCCGAAGACCTCGCCCGGGCTTCCCTTGGGCGCGTCGAGCTGCCCGAAGGCGTTGCCGCCGAACTCGACGTCGAGTGACGACGTGCGCGCGGCCGTGCCGACGGTCTCGACGGCCCGGATCTGGGAGTCCTTCAACTTGAAGGCTGGCTTGGAGAAGTAGACGACGGCGTAAGCGATTCTGCCGCCTTGGCTGATCTGCAGCGGACCGCCGAGGAACGGCGAGACCACCTGGGCCACGTCGGGGAGTTTGCGCGCTCGGGCGACGACGGCCTCGATCTGGGCTCGGTGGCTGGCGATCGTGCCGGAGCGGGCGTGAAAGACGATCTGGTCGATGTCGCCGGCCTTGCCCGGGAAGCCCGATGACAGCAGCGACTCCGCGTGCGTGGAGTTGGTCCCGGGCAGGCTGAACGAGTTGGCGAAGGCCGATCCGAAGGTCTGGGCGGCAACGTTGATGCCGAGGAAGAGCACCACCCACACGGCGAGCACGATCCAGCGGCGTCGAAAGCAGAAGCGGGCGAGGGACTTCACGAGGGGGACTCCTGATCGGGGCAGCGGGGGGCCGAATAAAATGCGAGTGGTGCGCGAAACGCATCACTACATTAGGGGAGATTCGCAGTGGCTCCACACGCCGGCTGGCCGACGCGCTTCGCGGGGCACGACTATCCCCAGACCCTCCCCGATCCCGACGACATCCAACCGGGTGGCCCGGCACCCTGGTCGACGCTCCCCGTCGACGCGCGACAGGGGCTGAGCCTGGACCAGGTCGAGTCGAGGCTGCGCGGCGCGCGGCGCCACCTCTCGAACTCCGACCTGCCGGGAGTTCCGGGCGAGATGGCCGCAGTCGCCGACGCCGCGCGCCAGCCGATAACCCACCGCTCAGCGGTCCTCGTCGCGCTCTTTGAAGAGGCGGGCGAGACCCACGTCGTCCTGACCCGACGGTCGTTTCAACTGCGACTGCACCGTGGCGAGATCGCCCTGCCCGGCGGCCGATGCGACGCGGGCGAGACCCCGGTCGAGACGGCGCTACGCGAGGCCCGCGAGGAGGTGGGCATCGACGAGTCGTCGGTCGAGGTCGTTGGCTGGCTCAGCCCGATCGTCACCTTCGCCGCCGGTACGGCGATCTGGCCCGTGGTCGGTCTGCTCGCCGAGCGCCCGCAGATGGTCGTGGACCCGGCCGAGGTGGAGCGGGCCTTCACCGTAGCGCTCGCCGACCTGCTGGCCGACGGGGCGTTCCTCGAAGAGAGGTGGCGTCGCGAGCCCGCTCGACCGGGGACCGACGTCGACGGCTACCTCCCGATTCAGATCTACCGAGTGCCGGGGGACCTCGTCTGGGGCGCGACGGCCCGGGTGCTCACCGAGCTGCTCTGCATCGCCACCGAGGTCCAATGGCCCGGAGCGCTAAGAGTCTGGCCGTAGTTGGGTCCTGTAGATTGTGGGAAACGCGATCCCGTTTTCGGGTTCGCCCATTCCTAGGCGGAGGACCAAATGGCGGAAGTAGAGATCGGCATCTACAAGTCGGCGAGGCAGGCCTACGGCTTCGACGACATCGCCATCGTCCCGTCGAGGCGCACCCGCGACCCCGAGGACGTGGACATCACGTGGCAGATCGACGCCTATAAGTTCGAGCTGCCGGTGCTCGGTTCGGCGATGGACGGTGCGATGTCGCCGACCACGGCCGTCGAGCTCGGTCGGCTGGGCGGACTCGGCGTTTTGAACCTAGAGGGCCTCTGGACCCGCTACGAGGACCCGATGCCGCTCTTCGAGGAGATTCGCGAGCTCGACGACGACAAGGCGACCGCTCGCATGCAGCAGATGTACCTTGAGCCGATCAAGCTCGAGCTCGTCGCCCAGCGGATCAAGGAGATGAAGGCCGGCGGCGTCACGACGTCGGCCTCGGTCACCCCGGCGCGCACGGACTGGATGGCTCCGACCATTCTCGACGCCGGTCTCGACATCCTCGTGATCCAGGGGACCGTCGTCTCGGCCGAGCACGTCTCCAAGACCGTCGAGCCGCTCAACCTGAAGAAGTTCATCCGCCACTTCGAACTGCCCGTGATCGTGGGGGGCTGCGCCAGCTACCAGGCGGCGCTGCACCTCATGCGTACGGGGGCGGCGGGAGTGCTCGTCGGCGTCGGCCCGGGCAACGCGTGCACCTCGCGCGCGGTGCTGGGTATCGGCGTGCCCCAGGCGACGGCCATCGCCGACGTCGCCGGCGCGCGCATGCGCCACCTCGACGAGACGGGCGTCTACGTGCACGTCATCGCCGACGGCGGCATGAGCAGGGGCGGCGACATCGCCAAGGCCATCGCCTGTGGCGCCGATGCCGTGATGATCGGCTCGCCGCTGACGAGCGCCGTCGAGGCGCCGGCGCGCGGCTTCCACTGGGGCATGGCGACGTTCCATCCGACGTTGCCGCGCGGAACTCGTGTACGCACCCAGGTGCGCGGCACCTTGAAGGAGGTCCTGCTCGGACCGGCCCACGAGAACGACGGGCGCCTCAACCTCTTCGGCGCGCTTCGCACCTCGATGGCGACGTGCGGCTACGAGACCTTGAAGGAGTTCCAGAAGGCGGAGATCATGCTGGCCCCCTCGTTGCAGACCGAGGGCAAGCAACTGCAGCGTTCGCAGGGCGTGGGCATGGGCCATTGACCGCGAACGTCCTCGTCGTCGACTTCGGCGCCCAGTACGCGCAGTTGATCGCCCGACGGGTCCGTGAGGCGCACGTCTACTCCGAGATCGTCCCGCACACCATCACGGCCGACGAGGTATCCGCCAAGTCACCCTCGGCGATCATCCTCTCGGGGGGACCCAAGTCCGTCTACGAGGTGCCCGCCCCCTCGCTCGACCCCGCGATCTACGAACTTGGCGTGCCGGTGCTCGGGATCTGTTACGGCGCCCAACTCATGGCCCAGCAGTTGGGCGGCGAGGTCGCCCACACCGGAGCGGGAGAGTACGGCCGCACCGACCTGCACCGGGAGGGCCCGTCGGTCCTGATGCCCCAGTGGCCCCCGACGGTCACTTGCTGGATGAGCCACGGCGACGCCATCGTTCGCCCGCCCGAGGGCTTTGCCGTTAGCGCGTCGAGTCCCGGCGCTGCGGTCGCGGTGATGGAGGACGTCGGGCGGCGCCTGTTCGCCGTGCAGTTCCACCCCGAGGTTGCCCACACCGAGTTGGGCCAAGAACTGCTCTCGAACTTCCTTCACCACCTCGCGCTGATCCCACCGACCTGGACCAACACCTCCATAGTCGAGGATCAGGTCGCCGCGATCCGCGCCCAGGTCGGCGAGGAACGGGTGTTATGCGCGCTCTCGGGCGGCGTCGACTCCGCGGTGGCCGCAGCCCTCGTCACGAAGGCGGTCGGCAACCAACTGACCTGCGTATTCGTCGATACCGGGCTGATGCGCAAGAACGAGGGTGAGCAGATTGAGGAGACCTTCACCCGCCAGTTCGGCGTCGAACTGATCCACGTGAAGGCCCAGGACCGGTTCTTCGACGCGCTCGCGGGGGTCGTCGACCCCGAGGCGAAGCGCAAGATCATCGGCGAGCTCTTCATTCGCGAGTTCGAGGCCGTCGCCCTCGAGCTCGGCCGCGGGGGTGACGGACCGCGCTTCCTCGTCCAGGGCACGCTCTACCCCGACGTCATTGAGTCTGGCTCGGGACACGCCGCGAACATCAAGAGCCACCACAACGTCGGCGGCCTGCCCGAGGACCTCTCGTTCGAACTCGTCGAGCCGCTGCGGCTCCTCTTCAAGGACGAGGTCCGCCACGTGGGCGAGGAGTTGGGCCTGCCGGCCGAGATCGTCTGGCGCCAGCCCTTCCCGGGTCCGGGTCTCGGGGTGAGAATCGTGGGCGAGGTCACCCGCGAGCGCGCCGAGATCCTGCGCAACGCCGACCACGTCGTCGTCGACGAGATCAAGCGCGCCGGGCTCTACCGCGAGCTCTGGCAGAGCTTCGCCGTGTTACCGGCCGTGCGTACGGTGGGGGTCATGGGCGACGGGAGGACCTACGCGTACCCGATCATCATCCGGGCGGTGACCAGCGACGACGCCATGACCGCCGACTGGGCCCGTCTGCCCTACGACGTCATCGAGCGGATCGCCAATCGGCTCATCCGAGAGGTCGAGGGCGTGAACCGGGTCGCGCTCGACGTCACGAGCAAGCCGCCGGGCACCATTGAGTGGGAGTGAGCGGGACCTCGTTCTCGGACGAGTCGCTGTGGGGCGAGGATGACCGGGCCCCTCGGCTGGACCCGACGTCGCTCCTCGAGGGCCTGACCGCTCCGCAGCGAGAGGCCGTCCTTCAGCGCGGCGGTCCGCTGCTCGTCATCGCCGGCGCCGGCTCGGGCAAGACCCGCGTCCTGACCCTACGCATCGCGCACATCCTGGCGACCGGCGACGCCCGGCCGTGGGAGATTCTGGCGATCACCTTCACCAACAAGGCCGCCGACGAGATGCGCCGGCGCGTGGTCGACCTCGTGGGGGACGACGCGCGCCAGATGTGGGTCTCGACGTTCCACTCGGCCTGCCTGCGGATGCTGCGCGCCCACGCCGACGTGCTCGGCTACCAGCGCGGCTTCACGATCTACGACGCCGGCGACGCCGAGACCGCCGTCGAGCGAATCATGAAGGAGTTGAACCTCGACACCAAGCGCCTGTCACCGCGCAGCGTCGCCGCGGCGATCTCGGGGGCGAAGAACGAGATGATGGGTCCCCAGGCCTACGCCGAGACCCTCGGCGACGACCCCCACCACCGACGCATCGCTCAGATCTACGCCCTCTACGTCGACCGCCTGATGCTCGCCAACGCCATGGACTTCGACGATCTGCTGTTAAACGCCGTCGCCATGCTGCGTAAGGACCCCGACGTCCTCGCGTCCTACCAGAACCGGTTCAAGTACCTCCTCGTCGACGAATTCCAGGACACCAACGGGGTGCAGAACCATTTGGTCATCTTGCTCGCCGAGCGCCACCGCAACTTGTGCGTGGTCGGGGACTCCGACCAGTCGATCTACCGATTCCGCGCGGCCGACGTGCGCAACATCCTGCAGTTCGAGCAGCGCTTCCCCGACGCCGCGACGATCCTCCTGGAGCAGAACTTCCGCTCGACTCAGACCATCCTCGACGCGGCCAACGCCGTCATATCGAAGAACGCGAGTCGCCACGCGAAGAACCTGTTCACCGACGACGTCCAGGGAGAGAAGATCCGCCTGTACCGCGCCGGCGACGAGTACGACGAAGGCCGCTGGGTCGCCGCCGAGCTGCGACGTCTGCGGAGCCAGTCGGCGATCGAGTGGAACCAGATGGCGATCTTCTACCGGACCAACGCCCAGAGCCGCGTACTCGAGGAGGAGATGCTGCGCGCCTCGATCCCGTACCGGGTGATCTCGGGGATGCGCTTCTACGACCGACGCGAGATCAGAAACGCGCTGGCCTACTCGCGGCTCATCGTCAACCCCCGCGACGAGGCGTCGGCCCGCCGGGTCATCAACGAGCCCAAGCGCGGTATTGGCGCCTCGGCGCAGGCCAAGCTCGGCGTCTACGCCGCCGAGCACGCGATCTCCTTCGCCGAGGCAACCCACTACGCCGCGGCCGCCGGGCTGACCGGACGGGCGCTCGGCGGCGCGCAGAAGTTCTCGCTGATGCTGGACGAACTGCGCGCCATGGCCAACGACCTCTCGCCGCGCGAGATGATCGGGGCGATCGTCACCGAATCGGGCATGGGCGACTCACTGCGCGCCGAGAACTCCGACGAGGCGTACTCGCGTCTGGAGAACCTCGGCGAGCTCGCGTCGGCCGCGGCGCAGTACGACACGCTCCTCGACTTCGTCGAACGCATGGCACTCGTCGCCGACTCGGACCAACTCGACGGCGGCGCCGGTGCGGTGTCGCTCATGACTCTGCACATCGCCAAGGGCCTCGAGTTCCCGGCCGTGGTGATCACCGGGCTCGAGGAGACGATCTTCCCCCACAATCGCGCCCTGTCCGACGAGGCCGAGCTCGAAGAGGAGAGGCGCCTCTGCTACGTCGGCGTCACTCGTGCAATGCGCCACCTGGTGCTGACCCACGCGTGGACCCGCACGGTGTGGGGTCGGCCGACCAACGAGGTCCCCAGCCGATTCCTCCAGGAGATCCCGTCCGAGCTCGTCCACGACCTCTCGGCGACGCTGCCGGCGCGCCGTTCGAGTTACCACGAGAACGACGACGGCTTCGTCGGCCGGGGCTCGGAGTTCACCGAGGGTCGGGCCTTCGGAGCTGGCGCGGCGCCGCCGGTGCGCTCCACGGGAGCCGAGAAGTTGGACCTAGCCGTCGGCGAACGCGTCGTGCACGACCGCTACGGCGCGGGCGTGGTCCTCAGCGTTGACGGGGCCGGAACGCACGCGCGGGCCGCCGTCAACTTCGACGAGCACGGCACGAAGCAGTTGGTGCTCGCAATGACGCCGCTGCGCCGACTAAATCCTGAATAAGAATCCCTGATCGCCGCGTGAAGCAGGGATTGCATCAGGTGCCAGAATAGGGGCCCATGGTTCTTTCACGGCCGGTCTACCGGCCCCCGTCCCCGCCGAACACGACGAGGTTGCCCGAACACGTGTACTGGCGCCGCCGGGCGACCGTGGCGCTCGCGGCGGTCACCTTGATCGTCGTCAGCTACCTCGGGATCACACTCGCCCTCGCGCTGCACAACCCCTCCTACGGGGTGTCGTACACGGCGAGGGCCGCCGAGTGGGGACGCCAGCACGGTCTCGGGGGACTCGTGACCTGGGTCGAGACCGAGTGGTACCGACTGCACCCCGCGAGGATCGGCGGCGGGGTCCAGAACAGCCAACTGGGGTCGGGCCGGGTCTCGGTGAAAATCCCGGCCGGACAGCCGCACGAGGCCTGGCCCCAACGCATCATCTCGCCCGTCGCCAACCCCCTGCCCAGCGAAGGCGTCTGGCACGTGGCCGGCCGCCTGACCGCCAACGGCGTACCGACGATCTACGAGGCCTTCGTCCGACCCGATCTGGTTCATACGAGCTACATCGTGGGCGTCGCGTGGATGGACACCTCGCTCCTGAAAGCCCAGCTCTACTCGGGCTCCTTCATCCCCGGCCGCGGCGGCCCCTTCACCTACTCGGCCCCCATCACGCCGGAGCACTCGAGGGGCCTCGTCGCGGCCTTCAACGCGGGCTTTCGGATGCAGGACGCTAACGGGGGCTACTACACCCAGGGCCGGACCATCCTGCCGCTGCGCATGGGGGCCGCGTCCGTCGTCATCTACAAGAACGGCGACGTCAACATGGGCATGTGGGGCCGCGACTTCTCAATGAACAACCAGGTCGCCTCGGTGCGCCAGAACCTCGCCCTGATCGTCGACGGCGGCAAGCCGGTGGCCGGTCTCACCTCGGCCAACTCCCTCAGTTGGGGCAAGACCCTCGGGGGTAGCTTCAACGTCTGGCGCTCGGGCCTGGGCCAGTTGAAGAGTGGCGCCCTCGTCTACGTTGGCGGCCCCGCGATGTCCATCAGCGACCTCGCCAATGTGCTGGTGCGTGCGGGGGCGGTGCGGGGGATGGAGCTCGACATCAACACCGACTGGGTTCAGTACTCGACCTACAACGGACCGCTCAACACGGCGATCAACGGCGGCAACGGCCACAGCCTGCTGCCCACCATGAACGGTCCGCCGTCGCGTTACTTCACCACGTGGTGGAACCGGGACTTCTTCACGATGTCACTACGCAACAACCAGACCGTGCGCTCCACGTCGACGACCACGACCGGCGGCTAGTTACCGATCGGTGATCCGACGAAAGAGCCTCTTCGGCAGTATCCGCAGAACCGCGAAGACGTAACGCAGCACCGGCGGGCTCCAGATCACGCGCTCGCCGCCCTCGAGGCCGCGCATCACGGTCGCGGCGACCTCGTCGGGACCGGTGGTGAACGGAGGCTCGGCGCGCCCGACCGTCATCTTCGTGCGCACGACGCCGGCGCGCAGCAGCTGCAGCGTGACGCCGGTGCCCTCGAGCGAGTCGGCCAGTCCGTCGCACATCCGGTCGAGACCGGCCTTGGTGCCGCCGTAGAGGTACATGGTGCGCCGCACGCGGATCCCCGACACCGACGTGATGACGAGGATCCGGCCCGAGCCCTGGTCGACCAGCCGTCGGCGGACCTCGGCGAGGGCCGCGACCGGCCAGGTGAAATTGACCGTGGCGATCCGAGCGGCCGCCGCGGCGTCGTTCTCGTCGGCGCTCTGTTCGCCCAGCTGGCCCACGGCGATCACCACGAGGTCGACCTGCTCTCCGACCTTGGCGAAGGCCTCGGTCACCGTCCGCAGCGCGTTCGTCGGGTCCTCGGCGTTAAAGAGCACGACGTCGGTCTTGGTCGCGCCGTGTTCGCGGGCCTCGGTCGCGGCTTCGTGGAGTAGCTCGGCGTTGCGTCCGGCCAGCACCACGGTGTGGGCCCTCGCCGCGCAGAGCCGTTTCGTGATGGCGCGCGCGATGTCCGAGCTACCGCCGAACACGACGACGTTCTGGGGTTGGCCGAAGGCGTTCTCCATGTCGCTACCTACCTGTCAGTTGGAGACGGCGGGCGAGGTCGCTCGTCAGTCGGTGGTCGGGGTCGACCCGGTTCTTCACCTCGAGGAACTCGGTAAGTCTCGGGTACATCGCGCGCACCTTCTCGGGGCTCAGCCGGGAGTCCTTGGCGAAGTAGATTCGTCCGCCGGCCGCGAGCACCAGCTCGTCGAGGTCGTCGAGGACGGCCGGCAGTTTTCGGGGCCCGACCGGCAGGTCGAGCGCCAGCGTCCAACCGGCCATGGGGAAGGAGAGCAGGCCCTCGTTGGCGGGGCCGAAGCGCTTGAGCACGGCGAGGAAGCTCGGCACTCGCGAGTCCGAGAGCCGCGTGATGGCGTCGACGATCGTCGAGCCCTCCGAGTCGGGGACGCAGAACTGGTACTGCACGAAGCCGCGCCGTCCGTACAGGCGGTTCCAGTTACGCAACCCGTCGAGCGGGTGGAAGAACGTCGAGAGCGACTGAGGCTCGCGCATTTCGTGCTTGGGCGCCGACCGGAACCAGACCTCGTTGAAGGCTTTGATGGTGAGGGGGTTGAGCAGGCCGCTCGGCGCGTTGAAGGGGACGAATAGCCTCGCGGGCGCCGGACCCTTCAACGACGGCTTCTCGACGTCGCCACGCGAGGCGTGGCCGCCGCGCGTGAGGATAGCGCGGCCCATGTGGGCGCCTCTGGTCATGCAGTCGACCCAGGCAACCGAGTAGCGGAAGTTGGCGTCGTCGCTCGCCATGGCTCCCATGACGCCCTCGAGGTTGGCGAAGCGCTCGGTGTCGACGAGCACCTGGTTCGTCTCGATCCTCATCATGCGCAGAGTCACCGTCGTGATGACGCCGGTCAGTCCCATGCCCCCCATGGTCGCCCAGAAGAGTGACGGGTCCTGCGTCGGCGACACCGTCACCGCGCCGTTCGGGGTCACCAGGCGCATCTCT
>JAYVZV010000088.1:0-10871 GCA_043782995.1 Acidimicrobiales bacterium
TGAGGTCCTCAAGGCCTTTGAAGACGTCGTCGTCAAGAATGTTTCGAACGGTGAGAAGATCGTTCTTTCCGGCTTCCTCTCATTCGAGCGTGTGGCCCGTAAGGCCCGCACGGCCCGTAACCCTCAGACCGGTGAGGCGATTCAGGTGAAGGCCTCGAACGCTCCGAAGGTCTCGATTGGCTCGACCTTCAAGAAGGCGGTCAAGAGCGCCTAGTTCCTGCTCTCAAAGAGAAATCCCCGGGCTTTCGCCCGGGGATTTCTCTTTTTAGGAGGAAAACTCAGTCAACGAGGACGTCGACCAGTTTCCGGCCGCCTCGGTAGCCGAACTTCACGGTTCCCTCAGCGAGTGAGAACAAGGTGTCGTCCTTGCCGATGCCGACGTTGCGACCTGGGTGAAACAGCGTCCCACGCTGGCGGATGATGATGCTGCCGGCCTTCACGGCCGTGCCGTCGAACGTCTTGACGCCGAGCCGCTGGGCGTTGGAGTCGCGACCGTTCCTGGTGGAACCGCCGCCTTTCGTCTTGGACATCTCTCTCCTTAGGACTTCGGCGAGATCTTCGTGATCTCGACGGTCGAGTAGTGCTGGCGATGACCCCAGCGACGGCGCTGTATCGACTTCGCCTTGTAGGTCAGAGCCCGGATCTTGGGGCCGCGCGCGTCGTGGTCGAGGACCTTGGCCGTGACCGTGGCGCCCTTCAAGGCCGGACCGGCCACCACCGAGTCACCGTCAACGAGCAGGACCGGAACGAATGAGATCTCGGTGTCGGGCTCTTCGGAGCGCAGGTCGACACGGACTACCTGGCCCTCGGTGACGCGCTCTTGGGATGTGCCTACTCGGATGACTGCGTACATAGGGTTTCAATACTAGCCGATGACGCGAGCGACCGAGGCCGGCTTAGAGACCGGTCTCGACGACGAATCCGCGGCCGTCGCAGACGGCGCAGATGCTTGACACCGACTCGAGTAGCCCCTCGTTGACGCGCTTGCGGGTCATCTCGACGAGCCCCAACTCAGAGATGTCAAAGACCTGGGTCCGGGTCTTGTCGCGCGAGAGCGCCTGGCGCAGCGCCGAGGCGACCGCCTCACGGTTGCCCTTGGCCTCCATGTCGATGAAGTCAATCACGATGATGCCTCCGATGTCGCGCAACCGGAGCTGGCGAGCCACCTCCTCGGCGGCTTCGAGGTTGTTGCGAAAGACGGTCTCTTCGAGATTGGTCGTGCCGACGTTCTTACCGGTGTTGACGTCGACCACCGTCAGCGCCTCGGTGCGCTCGATGATGAGCGAACCGCCCGAGGGTAGGAAGACCTTGCGGTCGAGGGCCCGGTGCAGCTGCTCGTGGACGAAGTAGCGCTCGAACAGCGGCAGCTCCTCGGCGGCGCGGTCGTAGTACTCGATGCGGTCGGCCAGCTCGGGGTTGACGGCCAGCACGTACTCGCGGACCTTCTCGTAGAGGTCACGGTCGTCGATCAGGACGCCGCGGTAGTCGTCGTTCAGTTCCTCGCGCAGCACCCTCACCGCGAGGTCCAGGTCACGGTAGATCAGGCGCGGTTGATTGGACTTGGCGACCTCGGCCTCGATGGCCGCCCACTTCTCAGCGAGCGACGCCACGTCGCGCGACAGGTCGTCGGCGGTGACGCCCTCGGCGGCCGTGCGGATGATGAGGCCGTGGCGCTCGGGCTTCACGTCGTCGATGATCTTGCGCAGGCGTCGGCGCTCGCCGTCGGGCAGGCGCTTGGAGATGCCGATCGTCGAGGAGTTCGGCACGAGAACGGCGAAGCGGCCGGGCAGCGAGACCTCTTGGGTCAAGCGCGCGCCCTTGGCGCCGATCGCGTTCTTAGTGACCTGGCAGATGATTGTCTGGCCCGAACGGATCATTTGCTCGATGCGCTTGTCGTTCGAGGTCGGACCCTCGACGTCGTCGAGGTCGAACGAGATGTCCCCGCGGTAGAGCACCGCGTTCTTGGGAATTCCGATGTCGACGAAGGCGAGCTCCATCCCCGGCAGCACGTTTTGGATCCGGCCGACGTAGATGTTGCCGTCGATCTGGCTGACCTCGTCGGCCGCCTTGGCGACCGTGTACTCCACCATCGTGCGACCCTCCAGCGTGGCAATATGGGTCGCCTCCGTGGTCGTGTGCACGCACATCAGGTACCGACCTTGGGCGCGGGTTCGCCGTTCACCGCCACGACGGCGCTTGTTTTTGCCGCGACCGGCGGCGCTGTCGGCGTCGGCGGCCTCAGGGGCGGAGGCCTCGACCGGCGCGTCGGAGTAGCGCCCGGGCGCGCGGGACTGGCCGCCCTGGCCGCCACTGCGACCTCGGCCCCCTCGTCGGCGACGGTTGCCACCGCCCGGTCCTTGGCTCGGGCCGCCGCTCTGGCCCTGACCTTGGCCCTGACGTTGTCCGGAGCGGTCCGATCCGCCGGAGGTCGATGGAGGCGTCGAAGGACTGCCCGGTCGGGTGTCGCCTATCTGGGGTGCGGGACGGGTGTCGCCAATTCGGGGACTAGGTGGTGAAGCCGGTGGGGTGTTGGTTTCGTCGCTCACGACGGGTACTCCTTGAGTTCTCGAGGGTGGGGGCGTAGTGCGTCGCACTACTTCTGATGGGTGCCGGGCGCGACACGGCGGTCGCGACAGCGGCGTTGATGGTAGAGACGAAGAGGTACCGAGCCACGACGAGGAGAGCGACGATCCCGCTGATCAGTAGAGTCGCTTCACTTCCGTGTACCACGTGGTGTCCTCAATGCGTGCCCGCGGAGTGCGACTGCACTGCGCTGGAGCTGCGTCCTTTTCGCGCCCTGCACCTTTTGCACAGGAACGCCCAACACCGCCAGACTACTCCCGATCAGGTCCTAGCCCGACGCCTTGAGGGTCGTGGTCGTGTTCGTCGAGGCGCCCGGCAACGTCAATTCGGGCTTCAAGCGGACCGGCCCGATGGGGTGGGCCACGAGGTAGTTGAAGGTCTGGGCGACCACGGGAGCGGCGGCGGAGGCGCCGTAGCCGCCTTGGCCAACGACGCACAGGACCACGTACTTGGGATGGTCGACCGGGCCGAAGCCGACGAACCAGGAGTTCGGCTCGAGTCCATGCTGGTTGCTCGCGGTCCCAGTCTTTCCGGCGATGGGGAAGTTCGTCAGCGAGAAGTTCGCGATGCTGTGGAAAGTTCCGTAGGCCGTTCCCCGAGGGCTGTTGACGGCACCGAGGAGCCCCTGGAGGATTGGGTCGCGCACCCGCGGCGGCAGGCTCACGTGAGCGAGGATGCGAGGGCCGTAGCGCAGCACCGCCTTGCCGTGAGCGTCAATGACAGCGGCCGCGACCTCCGGATCGTATCGGGTGCCGCCGTTGGCGAATGTCGCGTAGGCGTTGGCGAGCTCGAGGGGGGTGACGGCGGTCGAGCCCTGGCCGAAGGCCATCTCGATGTTGTCTCCCGTGTACCACTGGTAGTGGGGGAAGGCCTTGGGGGCCGCGGCGAACAGGGCCAGGCGGACCTTGGGCGAGTCCACGCGGCCCTGGCCTTCGTTCGGCAGGTCGATGTTGGTGTACTGGTCCAGCCCATACTCGTGGGCGACATTCTGGATCGGCGTCTCGCCGTACCGGTTGGTCTGGGACCAGAACAGATAACCCAAGTTATAGAAGTAGTAGTCCGACGACACGGTGAGCGCCGTCGGGAGGTTGACCAGTCCGGCGCCAGAGGCCTCGTCGTCGTGGAACACGCATCCGGCGCCGCACTGGGAGGACGCACCGGGCACGGTGAACTTGCCGGTGTCATTCACCAGGGCGTTGGGCGAGAGCACGCCGGTCTGGAGCTGGGCCGTCGCCGAGATCATCTTGAAGGTGCTGCCGGGCGTGTAGAGGCCCTGGATAGCGAAGTTGTTGAAGGCCCCCACGTTCAACAGCTGGTGAAACAGCGACGTCGACAGGCCGTTGACGAACGACGACAGGTTGTAGGACGGGTAGCTCGACATTGCGAGGACCGCCCCGGTGTTGGGGTCGAGCACAATCGCGGCCCCGTTGGGCGCCGGCGGGAGCTTGCCCGATCGGGGATCGGGGGTACGTCGAACCGTCAGGATGTCGCTCGCGAGATAACCGTCGAGGGCCTTTTGCAGTCCGGCGTCGATGTTCAATACGACCGAGTGCCCGATCTTCGGTGGGGTCGTATTGAAGGTGCCAATGACGTTGCCGTTGGTGTCGACTTCAAGAGTGTTCGTGCCGTCGTGGCCGCGCAAGTACTGCTCGTAGAAGGACTCGATGCCGGCCTTGCCGATCGTCGAGTCGGTCTGGTACCCGCCGTTGGGGTTGGCCGTGATCTCGGCACCCGTGATCGGGCCGACGTAGCCGAGCACCTGGGAACCGACGTCTCCGCCCAGCGGGTACGCACGGGTCGCGACGTTCAGCACCGACACGCCCGGGAACTCTGCCGGGTGCAGGTTGATGAACTCGACGACCTTCGCCGGCGCGTTCTGCATGATCGGCGCCGGCTGATACGGGTCGTACTGGACGTTGCTGAGGTCAGCGTTGATCTGGCGCACGCTCAGCCCGGTGAGCGACGCCAGCGCGCCCTTGATCGTCGGGTGCAGTGACGCCTCGGCCCGCGAGAGTCGGATCTCGACGGTGGTGATGTTGGCGACCAGCGGACGGCCCGAGCGATCGAAGATGAGACCGCGCGACGCCGGGATGGTCGTCGCACGCAATGAATTGGACCTAACCGCGGCCACCGAGTTCTTGTAGTCCAGGACCTGGAGCACGAAGA
Source organism: Acidimicrobiales bacterium (assembly GCA_043782995.1). Classification (GTDB taxonomy): domain Bacteria; phylum Actinomycetota; class Acidimicrobiia; order Acidimicrobiales; family RAAP-2; genus RAAP-2. The sequence goes on from JAYVZV010000088.1 coordinate 4,750, forward strand.
GCCGTCCGACCAAGAGCACGAAGAGCAGGAGGAAGAACCCGCCGATGACTAGCCACCGGCGCTCGGGCCTCGACTGGACGTCGCCCGGAGCGGCGACGAGGTCGCGGATTCCCACGGACTTGGGTTCGTTGATCGAGCGGCCCCGCCCGCGTAACGGATGGATCGAGACCCACGGTCGCCACAGCCTCGAAAACCACGATCCACTGGGTCGATTGCGCCACGATCCCCTCATCGTCGCGCCCGCACCCCGACGTTGCCGACCATCCGCGCGAGGCGCGAGACCGGACGGGCCAGGACGAGGAACGCCACCGCGTTGACGATCATCATCGACACCGTGCCGCCGCGCCAGAGCGAGAAGTGCAGTGTCAGGAATCCCCCGATCGCGTAGAGCAGCGGTGCGACGAACCCACCGGCGGCGGCTAGGGCCGGAGTGACCCACAGCGCGGCCGAGTCGAGGTCGCCGACGCCCTCCTTGCCAAGCCGCGAGGCGCCGTAGGCGAGGAACAACCCGACGAGTACGGTCAGCCCGAACGGTGTCGAGGCGTGGGTGTCGAAGAAGATACCCGTCACGAGGGCGCTCCAGAGCGACAGGACCGTGAATCCGGCGAGGCCCAGGGCAAATGGCCAGAGCCACACCAACATGATCACGACGCCCGAGAAGCGCAGCGTTGAGAATATCGAGAGCTGCAGAGCGACGATCAAGAGACTGACGAACGTCACCGGGACGAGCGCCCGACTCACGTCGACGGCTCCCAGAGCACGACGTCAAGGTAGGTGAGCGACTTCAGGTCAGCCGTGGGACGAAGTGAGAGATTGTAGGTGGCGGCTCCGGGGGTGAGGCTCACGTTGGCCACCGTCGCGACGGGCAGTCCCGGAGGGAAGAGGCCGCCGCTCAGTCCGTCGGTCGACAGCACGGTCCCCGGTTTCACCGCGGTGCTGAGCGCCACCGCGGTCGCCCCGAGGCCGGACCTGACGCCACGACCGCTAACGACCAGCGACTCACTTCCGCTACCGAACGTCACGCCGATCGAGGAGTTGACGTCCGTGATGAGACGCACCGTCGCCCCCCGCGGGGTCGTGGCGATGACACTGCCGACCAGACCGCCGTTAGCGACCACCGGCATGCCCACGAGTACGCCGTCGTCGCGACCCTTCGAGATGTCCACGGTGGCGGCGAAGTTGGTCGGCGAGAGGGCCGTCACTTGGGCGGCCACCGTGGCGAGCGAGCCGACGAAGGGAACGTGCAGCTCGAAGTTGATCTGCTGGAGTTGGCGGTACAGACCCCAGCCCTCGTTGGCGCGCAGCTCGGCCTGACCCAGTTGGTAGCGGAGTCGCTGGTTCTGGGCCACCACGTCGGAGTAGTTGACGGCGCCCGCGAGCATGTGGCCAATCGGTCGCGCGACCGCGTTCACGGTCCAGCTGAAGGGGGCGACGACGAGGTTGGCGGCGCTACGAAGCCCCGAGACGACACCGCCGCTGAAGTAAGAAATTGTCAGGAGTGCGGTGACGGCGGCGGCGGCCGTCCACGTTCGACGCCTCGTCCGTTCGCTCGCCACGGGTTAGCGCGAAGGGCTCGTCTTCAACATGCGCGCGAAGACGTCGAGCTCCTCGAGGCACATGCCGCTGCCGAGCGCCACACAGTTGAGAGGGTCGTTGGCCACGATGATCGGCATGTTGGTCTCGTACTCGAGACGCGCGGCGATCCCCGCCAGCAACGCGCCGCCACCGGTCAGGACGATTCCCTGCTCCATCAGGTCCGATGAGAGCTCCGGCGGCGTGCGATCGAGAGTCACCTTCACGGCGTCGACAATGGCCTGCACGGGCTCTTCCATCGCCTTGCGGATCTGCTCCGTCGAGATGATCACGGTCTTGGGAAGGCCGGTCACGAGGTCGCGTCCGCGGATCTCGGCGCGCAGCTCCTCCTCGAGCGGGTAGGCCGAGCCGAGCTGGATCTTGATCTCCTCCGCGGTGCGCTCGCCGAGGGCCAGCTGGAACTCCTTCTTCACGTACGCGATCAACGCCTCGTCGAGCTCGTCGCCGCCGACGCGGATCGACTGGCTCGTCACGATTCCGCCGAGCGAGATGACGGCGACCTCGGTCGTGCCACCACCGATGTCGACGACCATGTTGCCCGTCGGCTCGTGGATGGGCAGTCCCGCTCCAATTGCCGCGGCCATCGGCTCTTCGATGATGTAGGCCTTGCGCGCGCCCGCGAACTCGGCCGCCTCCATGACGGCGCGCTGCTCCACGCCGGTGATACCTGAGGGCACGCAGATCACCATGCGGGGCTTGGCGAAGCGGCGCTGGTGGACCCGGTGGATGAAGTAGCGAAGCATCTTCTCGCAGATCTCAAAGTCGGCGATCACGCCGTCCTTGAGGGGCCTAATGGCCTGGATGTTGCTCGGGGTGCGCCCGATCATCCGCTTCGCCTCGGCGCCGACGGCGAGGGGCTTGCCATCCTTCACGTCCACCGCGACGACGGAGGGCTCGTTCAAGACGATGCCCCGGCCCCGGACGTAGACGAGCGTGTTGGCCGTGCCGAGGTCGACCGCCATGTCACGACCCAGGAGAGAAAATCGACTATCAACCATAGGGACCCTTTAGTGAGGGAACCGACGTACGCCCTCTTCTTGTGACAAGGCTAGGGCAAGATCGCCTCTCGAGGCCAGTGGCGATGCCTAAGCCAGACTTGGAAAGAAGATTGCGATCTCTCGCGTCGCCGATTCAGCCGAGTCCGAGCCGTGGACGAGATTCTCGCGCAGGCCCGTCGCGAGGTCGCCGCGAATCGTGCCGGGCGCCGCCTCCACTGAATTGGTCACGCCCATGAGTTCGCGCACGACCCGCCAGGTGTCGACAGGACCTTCAATGATCATCACCAACGAGGGACCGCCCGTGATGAAGGCGACCAGGGGCTCGTAGTACGGCTGGCCGACGTGTTCGGCGTAGTGGCGCCCGGCCGTCGCCTCGTCGATGGTGCGCAGCTCGGCGGCCGCGACCCTCAGGCCCTTGGCTTCGAGACGTCGGACGATTTCGCCGATGAGGCGCCGCTCGACACCGTCGGGCTTCACGATGACGAGAGTTCTATCCACGACGAGCCAATCTACCAGTCACTCCAGGTGCCTCGAGGGCACGCGCATGACCTCACCGCGTACTTCGGCGACGAGGTAGAGACTACCGGCCACGACGATGAGGTCCTCGTCGGTCGATCGCTCTCGCGCGTGCGCCAGTGCGATGGTGCCGCTCGGGTGCTCGAACGCGACGCCACCCAGCCGTCGAATTGCCGCCGCGACCTCGCTCGGCGGTACGGCACGCGGCGAGTGCGGCGCGCAGCAGTGGAACTCGGTGAAGCCGAGCGCCACGAGAGGCTCGACCATGTCGTCGACCACCCGTCCGCTGAGCATGCCGATTACGCATCGCCTCTCCCCCCCGACGTGGAAGGCCCCGTCGAGGGTGGCCACGAGGGCGCGCACGCCGGCCGGATTGTGGGCACCGTCGACGACGATCATCGGCTTGCGCGCGATCAACTCCATGCGTCCGGGCATACGGAACTTTGCGAGGGTCGAGGTCACGACGGCCTCGCCTAGCGCACGGCCCAGGAAGGCCTCGGCGGCGACGATCGCCGTGGCGGCGTTGAGGCCCTGGTGAATCCCGTGGAGCGAAACGAGGACGTCCTCGTAGCGCTCGTAGGGCGTGGTGAGGTTGACGGCACGGCCCCCCAGGGCCAATTCATTGCGCTCCAGGACGAACGAGTCGTCGAGCAACCAAAGCGTGGACCCGATCTCGGCCGCCCGGCGCCGGGCGATCTCCACGACGACGGCGTTCGTTGTCGACACCACCGCGACACCCCCGGACCGGAAAATGCCGACTTTGTCACCGGCGATGGCCCCGATCGTGGAGCCGAGCACGGCGGTGTGGTCGAGGTCCACGTTGGTCAGCACCGCGACGTTGCTGTCGATGACGTTCGTCGAGTCCCAGGTTCCGCCCATGCCGACCTCGATGACCGCCACGTCGACGCCCTCGTCCGAGAAGTGAAGCAGCGCCGCGACGGTCAATAGTTCAAAACGCGTGAGCAATATGCCGCTCACCGATTCGACGTCAGCCAGTCGCCCCAGCAACGAGACGAGCTCCTCGTCGTCGATCGGCTCGCCGTTCACCGCGATGCGCTCGTTGATCGCGTGCAGGTCCGGACTCGTAAAGGCCCCGACCCGCAATCCCGTGGCGCAGAGCAACGCCGAGACGAGGGTCGTCGTCGTACCCTTGCCGTTGGTCCCGGTCACGTGGATCGAGGGGTAGTCCGACTGCGGGTCCGCGAGGAGGGCCAGCGTGTCGAGCACGGGCTGAAGGGTCGGTACCGACTGACGGTTGGGCGCCACGCGTTCGAAGTCGACGTGCGACTCGAGCCACGTCAACGAGTCAACGTAATTGGAGAACCGCACGACCTAACTCGCGCGGCGGGTTCGCGGCGCCTTTCGCATTTCGTAGGTGGGGGCGATCTTGTCGCGGACGGACTCGGCGCTGACGACGCACTTGACCACGTCGGTGCGTCCCGGCACGTCGTACATCGGCTCGAGCAGGACAGCCTCTAGGATCGAGCGCAGCCCGCGTGCCCCGGTGCCTCGCTCGAGCGCGAGGTCGGCGATCGCCTCGAGGGCCTCGTCCTCAATGATGAGCTCGACGCCGTCCATGGCGAGCACCTGCTGAAACTGCTTCACCAGTGAGTTCTTCGGCTCGGTCAGCACCTTTATCAGCATGTCGCGATCGAGCTGCTGGACGGCGCTCACGATGGGCAGCCGTCCAATGAACTCGGGGATGAGTCCGAACTTCACGAGGTCCTCGGGCAGCGCGTGACGGAACAGCTCGATGTCGCCCCGGCGCTTGGACTCGACGGGCTGGTTGAAGCCCATCGACTTCTTTCCGAGTCGGCGCTCAATGATCTCCTCGAGCCCAGCGAAGGCGCCGCCGCACAGGAACAGGATGTTCGCGGTGTCGATGTTGATGAACTCCTGGTGCGGGTGCTTGCGTCCCCCCTGAGGCGGCACACTGGCTACGGTACCCTCGAGGATCTTGAGCAGCGCCTGCTGCACGCCTTCGCCCGACACGTCGCGCGTGATCGAAGGGTTCTCGGCCTTGCGGGCGATCTTGTCGATCTCGTCGATATAGATGATGCCGCGCTCGGCCCGCTTGACGTCGAAGTCGGCGGCCGAGAGCAGCTTCAAGAGAATGTTCTCGACGTCCTCGCCGACGTAGCCGGCCTCGGTCAGGGCGGTGGCGTCGGCAATGGCGAAGGGGACGTTCAGCATCCGGGCCAGCGTCTGGGCAAGGAACGTCTTGCCGCAGCCCGTCGGGCCGAGGAGCAGGACGTTGGACTTGGCAACCTCGACGTCGTCCTCGTGCAGCGGGCCCGTCTGGATGCGTTTGTAGTGGTTGTAGACCGCCACCGAGAGGATCTTCTTCGCCTCGACCTGGCCGATCACAAACTCGTCGAGGAAGGCCGAGACCTCGCGCGGGGTGGGCAGGTCGTCGAGGACGAACTCGGGGCGGTCACCGAACTCGTCGGCGATGATGTCGTTGCAGAGGTCGATGCATTCGTCGCAGATGTACACGCTGGGTCCCGCGATGAGCTTCTTGACCTGCTTTTGACCCTTCGAGCAGAAACTGCACTTGATCAGGTCACTGCTTTCACCAAACTTCGCCACGAGTTCCCTCCGACACGACCTCCGCCGCGACCATCCTACGGTCCGATGGCCCCTGAGAGAGGCACCTAGGGGCGAGCGGAGATAACTTCGTCGATCAGACCGTATTCGACGGCCTCATCAGCACTGATTATGAAGTCGCGGTCCGTGTCCTTGGTGATGCGCTCGACCGATTGGCCCGTGTCGTTGGCCAGCATGGAGTTGAGCATGTCCTTCATACGGATGATCTCGCGGGCCTGGATCTCGATATCTGACGCCTGGCCACCGACGCCGCCCCAGGGCTGGTGCAGCAGCACGCGTGCATGGGGCAGCGCGAACCGCTTGCCCTTGGCGCCCGCACCGAGCAGCACCGCCGCCGCCGACGCAGCCTGGCCGAAGCAGAAGGTCGAGACGGCGGGCTTGATGTACTTCATGGTGTCGTAGATCGCC
>JAYVZV010000089.1:0-3616 GCA_043782995.1 Acidimicrobiales bacterium
CAGTCGGCGCGCCAGCGTTCGACGCCGTGCGCGCAGCTCCACGAGGACGCCGCGCGCAACTCCACCTCCGAGGTCGGCTCACGGTCCGCCAGCCAGTCACCGAGTACCGTCTCGACGCCGCAGTGGCGCTGCAGGTGACGCAGCGCCCAGGCCAGGCCGAGGTCGCCGAAGCGGTGGTGGTGCCCGTAGGTCTCCCCGTCGGCCACGAGCAGCGTCACGCCGTCGGAGGAGTCGCCGAGCGCGTCGACCATGGCATCGGCCAGTCTCGTGCCGTCCGCGATCAGGTCACCGAAGGCGACGGCCTGGGAGAGCGGGCCGTGACCGAAGACCACCGTCATGAAGCGCCCCTCGGACAGAGACACCTTGTAGGCGACGGCGGTGTCGAGCGATGACGCGTCGACGTCGCGCCAGGTTCCGCCGTCCTCTCGCACGCGTGCCGCCTGGCCGGGCATCAGAATCGTGTAGCGGATCCCGTGGCGGGCGAGGGACTCCAGCGTCGCCATATCGACCGCCGTCTCGGGCAGCCACATGCCGAGCGGCGTCACACCGAACCGGCGCACGAAGTCCGCGACGCCCCACGCGACCTGACGGTCGCGGTCGACCGCGGTGGCCAAGGGCAAGATCGCGTGGACCAGCGGGGCGGCCAGGGCCACCGCCGCGGGCGAGGTCGCGCCCCTCCGGACTTGGTGGATGAGCGCTCGGTCCACGTCGGGCGCGCCGCGCTCGAGCCACTCGTGCAACGTCGCGCCGACATCGAAGCTGCTCGACACGAGCGGTTCGAACAACTCGGTCCCGCCGTCCTCCGAGGGCGCCAGCTCGACCGCGATCAGCGCGCGGTAGCACTCGGCCGTGATCCGCTCGTTCCAGTCGTGGTACGGCCACGCGCTCCACTCGTTCGCCACGAGGCCGAGCCACGGGTTCTCGCGGGGCGGCTGGTACAGGTGGAGGTGGAAGCCAGCGGCCCGGGCCATTTAGGCGAGCCGTCCCAGCACCACGAGCGCGAGCGGCGCCAGGTCCAGAGTCAGCGCTACGCCGTGGCCGTCCTCGGTGGTGACGAACTCCGTGCGCCCCAGGTAGCCGCCTCCCCCGTAGTCCGTGTCGTCGCTGTTGGCCAGCACCGACCACGTGCCCGGTCCGGTCCCTCGAATCTCGTAGCCGTCGCGCGGGACCGGCGTGAAGTTCGCCAGGACCACCAGCTCGCCCTCCCCGAAGCCGCGTCGCCACACGAGCACACTCTGATCGGCGTCGTCCGCGCTGATCCACCCGAACTCGGCGCCACCCTCGTCACGGTGAAGGGCGGGCTGCTCTCGGTAGAGGGCGTTCAGACGCTGGACCCAGCGCGCCAGCCCACGGTGGACCTCGCCGTCGAGCAGGTGCCAGTCGAGCGAAGACTCGTGGTCCCACTCGGCGATTTGACCGAACTCGTCGCCCATGAAGAGCATCTTCTTGCCGGGCAGGGTGAACTGGTAGCCGAAGAGGAGCCGGAGATTGGCTCGGCGCTGCCAGCCGTCGCCGGCCATCTTCGAGAGCAGCGACCCCTTGCCGTGGACCACCTCGTCGTGCGAGAGGGGCAGGACGAAGTTCTCGTTGGCGGCGTAGACCGCGCGGAACGTCAGATCGTGGTGGTGGAAGCGGCGGTGGACGGGGTCTCGACCGAGGTAGCCGAGGGTGTCGTGCATCCAGCCGAGATCCCACTTGAGGGTGAAGCCGAGTCCGCCGTGCTCGACGGCTCCGGTGACCGCGGGCCAGGCCGTCGACTCCTCGGCCACGAGCACCACGTCGGGGAATGACGTCCTTACCTCGGTCGTGCACTGGCGAAGGAAGTCGACCGCCTCGAGGTCCTCGTGCCCCCCGAGGCGGTTGGGCGACCACTCGCCGGGCTTACGCGAGTAGTCGAGATACAGCATCGAGGCGACCGCGTCCCAGCGCAGACCGTCGGCGTGGTACTCCTCGAGCCAGAAGCAGGCGTTCGACGTAAGAAAGCTACGCACTTCGTTGCGACCGTAGTTGAACGTCCAGCTCTGCCAGTCGGGGTGGACTCGCTGGCGCACGTCGGCGTGCTCGTAGAGGTGCGTCCCGTCGAAGTTCGCCAACGCGAAGGCGTCGGACGGGAAGTGCGACGGCACCCAGTCGAGGATTACCCCGACGTTCGCCTGGTGGAGGTGGTCCACGAGGAACTTGAAGTCGTCGGGCGTGCCCATGCGCGACGTCGGCGCGAAGTAGCCCGTCGTCTGATAGCCCCACGATCCGTAGAAGGGGTGTTCCATCACCGGCATCAGCTCGACGTGCGTGAAGCCCATCTCGACGGCGTACGCCGCGAGCAGCGGCGCCACCTCGCGGTAGGTGAGCGAGCGGTTCCCCTCTTCGGGCACCCGGCGCCACGATCCCAAGTGGACCTCGTAGATCGACATCGGACTCTCCAGAGCGGGTGAGTCCGAGCGCCGCGCCATCCACTCGGCGTCGCCCCAATCGTGGGCCGATCTCCAGACCCGGGTCGCGGTGGCCGGCGGAACCTCGAACAGGCGACCCATCGGGTCGGCCTTGTCGAACTCGTCGCCGCCCAGTCGGGAGCGCATTCGGTACTTGTACGCGTCGAACTCGTGGGCCCCCGCGACGAACCCCTCCCACACGCCCGAGCTCTCGCGCGGGACGAGCAGGTGGGCTGCGCCGTCCCAACGGTTGAAGTCCCCGACGACCGCCACGCGCTCGGCGTTGGGCGCCCAGAGTGCGAAGTAGCACCCCGAGACCCCGCCGACGACCATCGGGTGACAGCCCAGGTGCTCGTGCAGACGAAAGTGGCGCCCCTCGCTTAAGAGGTGAAGGTCGTTCGAGCTGAAGCGCGTCACGTCGCGGGCCCGACGCGCCGACCGACGCGGTGGGGCGCCCGTCGAGGCGAATCCCCGCAGTCGGCTGAGCGGCGCGAGCGCCTTGGCGAACGCTGTGGAGTTCGCCAGTTCCTCGAGGCTGAGCCGCGTCCGTCGACTCCAATTGGGACGTTGCGATGAGGTTCCCGGCAGGTTCACCGCCCGGGTCTCGCCCAGCAGATCGTCCAACTGGACCATCACGAGCCCCGCGTCACTGCCGGCCAGGTGCTCGTGAAGGACGGCGAAGACCTCCGCGGGCTCCGCGTCGACCTCGCAGCCGAGCGACGTCGCGAGGGCGACGCGCTCTTCGGCCCGGCGCACGCGCGTCGCCGCCACCGCGGCGTCGTCGAGCAGCTCCAGCGCGGCCCGTTCGTCGACGTCCGCCCCGCTCCACCAACCGGCGAACGTCGCGGTGTCGTGGGTCGCGAAGGAGGCGACGGACCCGCTGGCGACCTCGCCGAGGGTACGGTCCCCGGCGTCGATCGCGTACTGGGCGACGTAGGTGCGCCGAAGCCCCTCACGGGTCATCGCGACGCGCAACTCCTCCTCCACCGTGCCGAGGTCCTCCCCGACGACGTCGACGCCCGAACGTTGCGCCTCGATGGCGACGACGGCGAGCAGTTCGTCGAGCGGCATCCTGACGTAGAGGCCCTGCTCGGGAGACGCCCCCTCGGGGACCCAGAACAGGCGTTGCAAACCCATGACGTGGTCGATGCGCACCACGCCGGCGACGCGCATGTGGAAGCGCAGCG
>JAYVZV010000090.1:0-3605 GCA_043782995.1 Acidimicrobiales bacterium
CCGCGCCCGATCGGGGTCATCGCGTCGATTGCCTTGATCCCGGTCTGGAGTGGCTGGCTGACCGGCTGACGGCCGGTGATCCCGGGTGCCTGGATCTCCATGCGGCGCTGTTTAGGGTTGACGAGCGGGCCCTTGCCGTCGATGGGCTCGCCCAGGGCGTTCACGACCCGGCCGAGCAGCGCGTCGCCTACGGGCATCGAGAGGATCCGCCCGGTCGAGCGCACGATCTGCTCCTCCTCGATGGAGTCGACCGAGCCGAGCACGACCGCTCCGATGGTGTCCTCGTCGAGGTTCATTGCGAGCCCGAGGGTGCCGTCCTCGAACTCGAGGAGCTCGTTGACCTTCGCCGAGGGCAGACCCGAGACCCGCGCGATTCCGTCCCCGACCTCCACGACGCGTCCCACCTGCTCGGCGCCGACCGCCGGATTGAACTCGGACACGTGCTTGCGCAGCGCGTCGGTGATTTCGGTGGCACTAATGGTGAGCTCAGTCATCACAGCTTCCTTTACTTAGTCGTTTCGATTCAAAGCGGATTCGTACAGCCGTCCGGAGGCGACGGCGTCGCGCAGCGCGCCGAGGCGTCCGCGGGTGGTGGCGTCGAGGCGAAGATCGCCGACCTCGATCAAGAGGCCACCCAGCAGCGACGGGTCCCGGGCGACCTGCAGCTCCACCGACTTGCCGGTGACGGCCCTTAAGGACGCAACGAGATCGGCCTGGCTGGCCTCATCGAGCGGTTGGGCGGAGTGGATGCGCGCGATGCGCCAGTCCCGGGCCCGGGCGATGTAGTCGACCAGGTAGTCGACGCTCCCGGTCACGTCGCGCGGGCGCCCGCCCACGATGACGAAACACGCAAGCGCGAGGGCCACGGCGTGGACCTTGCCCTCCAGCAGGCTGCGAGTTATGCCGAGGCGCTCCTCCAGCGGGGCGTCGCGGTCAGTCAGGAGGCGGCGAAGCTCGACATTGTTGCGAACGATGTGGGCCCAGCGGAAGAGGTCGCGCTCGATCTCGGTGAAGTTCACGGCGGTGACGTCGTCGAGCAGCGCGTCGGCGTAGCCGCTCACGCGCTCACGCGCGGCGAGCAACCCGAGGCTGGCGAACTCCTGGACGCCGGTCTCCTGGCGGAGGTGGATCGTGGCGGCCAGCTCGGCTATGGCGTGAGGCACCTCCTGGGCCGGAACCTCGACGGCGGCGTAGACCGCGAGGTCGGAGGTCGTCGAATTGACCTTGCCGGCCAGGAGTTCGCCGAGCACCCGGCCGCGCGCCACCGGATTGATCGAGGTGTCGGTCAAGAGACCGTGCAGCTCGGGGTTGCCGAGGATTGACTGCTCGAGTGCCGCGAAGTCCCGGGCCACCGTGGCGACTACGGTCCGGTCCAGCGGGCCCAGCCGGGCCGCGACGTATCCTTCGAGCTTGGGCTGCATGGCTAGCGGTTCGTCCCCTTAGCGGCCTCGGCGTTGAGGGCCACCACCGCCTCGCGGATGAGATCCTGGTGGGCGGTCTGGTCGACCTCGCGTCCGACGATCTTGGTGACCAGCTCAAAGACGATTTCGCCGATCCTCGCCGACGCCTCGTCGATGGCGCGCTGGCGGGCCGTGATGACCTCGGCGTTGGCCGTGGCGACAATGCGGTCGTACTCGGCCTGGGCCCGTCCGCCGGCCTCGGCCTTCACCTGGTCAGAAGTCGTCTGGGCGCCCGCGACAATCTCGCGAGCCTGGTCGCGGGCGGCCACGAGAACGTGAGCCTTCTCGTCGCCGGCCGCGGCCGCCTCGGCGCGGGCCTGTTCGGCCGCCTCGAGCGATGAGCGGATTTTCTCCTGACGCGCCTCCATGGCCTTGTTAAGGGGCGGGAGGATGTACTTCGAGACGAGGAACAGGATCACCACCACCGCGACGAGTTCGACCACGAACGTGCCGTTGGGGAGGAGGAAGACTGACGTGGCAATCATCTAAGTGGACCTTCTATCTGGTGGACGAGGCACGCTGACGCCCCGAGGGGCTCAGCGCCGGGACTATTGCTTCTTGAAGACGTAGACGAAGACGACCATGAACAAGAGGTTGATGAAGTACATCGCCTCGACCAAACCGACGGTCAAGAAGAAGTACTGACGGGCCTTGTTCTCGATCTCGGGCTGACGGGCGATCGCCGCGATCGTCTGAGAGCCGGCCAAGCCGTCGCCAATCGCGGCGCCGATGGCGCCGCCGCCGAGGGCGAGACCGCCACCGACGAGTGCGCCCGCGATGCTGATCGCGCCTTCAATGGTCTGTGCTGCCATGTTCCTATTCCTCCTGGTTGGTGTTAGTGCGAAGTCTCGAGGGCGACGGAGTGGGCCGAGTCGTGCTCGGCCTCGTGCTCCGCGTCGTGGCTCATCGCCATCCCGAAGTACATGATGGTGAGCAGCATGAAGATGAAGGCCTGGATCAGGCCGATGAACAGGTCGAAGGGCTTCCAGATGATCTCGAAGGGCCCGAGGGCGATCGGCGCGAGGGCCGCGACCACGACGATCATCAGCCCACCCGAGAACAGGTTGCCGAAGAGACGGAAGGTCAGCGTGATCGGCTTGGTGATCTCCTCGACGAGGTTGATCGGCGTCAACGCGGCGTAGGGCTGGGTGTAGTGCTTGAAGTAGCCCACGAAACCGCGGGCCCGAAAGGCCTCGACGTGGGCCCAGATGATGACCAGTAGAGCCATTGCCAGTGGGAGGTTCACGTCACTCGTCGGTGCGGGCAGGATCTCGCCCGAGACCCCGGGGTGCATCGCCGAGGGGAGGAAGCCGATCCAGTTGCAGATCAGGATGAAGAGGAAGACGGTGACGCCGATGGGGACGAACCGACGACCCTGGGGGCCGACTGCCGAATCGGCCAGCTCGGTGACCTGCTCGACGAGGATCTCCCAGAACAACTGGAGTTTGCCCGGAACGCCCTCGGTGACCCTTGAACGCATCCGAAAGCCGAGGAAGATGAAGATCGCCATCGCCAGCAATGTTGACAGTACGACGTCGTAGTCGAGGGTAAGGCCGAGGAGGTTGAGGTGGGGATGGACGCCGACTTCGATGTTCTTCACGGCGACCAGCGTCCTCACTCGATCCCTCCAGATCCGGCCACCGCACGCATGACGTTGATGACGAACACGATTTGATAAATAACAAGCCCTGCCACAATACCGATTCCCAGAGGGGCATTCAGCAAGACGACGACGATGACGACCAGCGTCATCGCGGCGAGGCGCAACGTGGTCTTGCTCCCGAGCTGGCGACGGACGGCCTTCGCGCTCTGCTCGCCCCGCAGCTCGACCTTGGCCGCCTGGGCGTCGAGGAACCGCAGGTTGAGTATCGCCATTCCAACCCCGATGACGAGGCCGAGCGCGGCGAGCGCCGGGGCCAGGATGAGCGCGACGATGAAGCCCACGGCGCCCGCCGCCACCGCCGAGAGGGTGGTGCGACGTAGGAGGCGCGGCAGTGTGTCAGTGGGGAGGTTATCTAGCACGAGCAGTGGGTTTCTAAAGGAAACGCCGGACTTGCTTCACTACGCTCACCACGGCGGCGACCGTTCCCAATGCTATCCCGATTAGCAGGCCCCAGGGTCCGGTGCCCCACGCCCGGTCGGCCC
>JAYVZV010000091.1:0-32118 GCA_043782995.1 Acidimicrobiales bacterium
CGAGCGGTAACGCCATCACTCCGGTCCTGACAACCGGCAATTCGGCCAATTCGAGCATCACCATCAACGTTGGGGGAGGCACCGGCAATGGACTGATGAGCATCGGCTCGACGTGCAACAATTCCGTTCAATTGGGCAACAACACAACGCTTGGGGTGTCGTCGGTGGCGACAGCCAATCCGACATTGAACTCGGTAACAGGTGGGAGGTCGACGGTAACGCAGATCTACTCCTCCACGGTGCAGGACCCCTTCACCAACGCCGCAACCCCAATTGCGCCACCACCCGTTCCGGGTGGGGTCAGCACGTGCGGCGCCCCGGACTTGAACGGCGTGTCGACATGCCCGTCGGGCGTCTACGTCACGGACCCCGGCGTGGGCTCAGCCTCAACATTGGACTTTTCCGGTGGCGAGTACTGGTTCAAGGCCGGACTTAATTTGAACGGCAAATCGGCGCAATTCTTGAATGGCGTCTACACCTTCGGTGACGTCGGCACAACGTCGGCTCTCTCGTTAGGTGGAGGCTCGATCACTAGCAATGGTGAAGGAGTCCTCTTTTACATCAAGAATGGCGCGGTGACGTTCAGTAATCTCTCGACCGTAAGCCTCACGGGGCTCACTTCGTACTTGGGCGCATCGTACTTTGGCATAGCGATGTGGGACGCCGCGGCCATTGGTCAGTTGTATCCCATAAATTTTAGTGGCAGTAACGCTGGCAACAACTACAACGGGGGCGGTTTCTACGTACCGAATGGCGGTATCCAAGCGTTCAATAACTGGCAGATCACGACGACATTCGTGGTGGCAGACTGGGCGAGCTTCAACAATAACAACGGAGTCGTGATTCAGCCATGACTCTCCCCAAGACCACCGTGGTCGGCGGTGGCGCTTGACTGGCCGAGCCGAGAGGTTTCCCAGCCCCGATAGGGGCGACACTCTCGTTGAGGTGCTAATGGCCCTCATCGTGCTCAGCCTGACGGTGGTCGCCCTCCTGGCGGCATTCTCGACGTCCATCACCGCTTCGGCCGAGCATCGGAATCTGGCGGTCGGCGACACGTGGTTGCGTACCGTGTCTGAGTCTGTGGTCTCCTCATTCCAGCAGGGCCCGCCGACCATCGCTAATTGCTCGTCCGTGTCGAGCGGGTACTACTCGACGCAATTATTTGGACCTCAGCAGATACCTAATAACACAGTTCCTGGCTCACCCGGATACGGATATTCCGCCTCGGTGAGCGCGGTCACGTTCTTCAACTTACAGAGTTTCGATCCCGCGGCGACCTGTATCGACGGCTTTCCCCAGCAGTTGACGATCACGGTGACCGGACACGGTGGAGTGTGGTCCGATGAAGTGGTCGTGCAAGGCGGGGCGCAGGTCGCGTGTGGAGTGGCCACCCCGGCCTTGACCGTCACCGCGGTCAAGCAGTCACTGCCTTACACCGGTGGTCCCGCGGCAGCGGATACCTCCTATGTCTCTTGCCTCCGGGGCAACGATGTGGCCACGGTGACCTCGGCGACCTACACTTACGCCGGCACGGGCGCGACCTCGTACGGCCCATCGACAACGCGGCCCACTAATGTCGGCACGTACAGCATCACGCCGAGCGCCGCCACCGTCAACTTCACGTCGGGCAGCTCGGCGAGTTACCCGCCGCCGTATATTTACGTGGTAGGTCAACTGACGATCTTCCAGGCGACCCTGACGGTGACGGCGAACAATCAGATTTTGGCGGACACCGGGAGTCCTGCGGTCCCGGACGCCTCGACCGTGGTGGGACTCGTGGGCGGCGACACGGCCACCGTCGCCTCGGCCACCTACACCTACCTCGGAACCGGGGCGACGTCTTACGGACCTTCGACGACGCCGCCTACGAACAAGGGCACCTACAGCGTGACCCCCAGCGCGGCCACAGTGAATTTCACCGTGGGATCGCCGTCGAACTACTTGCCAACGTACAGTTACGCCGCCGGCAATTTGAAGATCACCTCGCTCTACCAAGGTCAGACCGGCGGCCAACTCTCGGGCGGAACTCATTATTATAAAATTGACAGCACTTCGGCCGCGTCCAATTCGTCCACGGCCAATGCGATCACTCCCGTGGTCGCGGAGACGATGGTCAGTCTCGTGTTTAGTCTCTCGGCCGCCGACACGAGGACCGTCTCGGTCACCGTGGACACCATCACCGGAGGGAGCGCGCAATTGACTGCTCTTGCGTGCTCAGTTCCCATCGGATCTACATCGTGCGCAGCCTCGACGTCGATCCCGGTGGCCGTGGGTTCGTCGATTAACGTCCAGATCCAACGCGGCAACGGCGGGGCCAGTCCTCCGACGGCGAGCTGGACCGTCCTCTACACGCAGCCATGAGCCAATCGACCGAGTCAGTCAAGTCTTTGAGGCGAGAGCGCCGCTTCCCCCTGACACCACGCGAAGCGGTCACCGGTCAAACACGGCGTGGGAGACGGAGAGACGAGGCAGGAGCGTCTCTCGTTCTGGCGCTCATATTCCTGACCGCGGTGAGCCTAGTGACCGTTGCCGTGGTGAATCTGGCCGGCAGCGACCTCAGCAATACCGCCAAATTCACTGGCGCCCACGCCGTGGAGTCAGCGGCGAACAACGCGAATGCCACCGCCGTTCAATACGTGCGCTACAACTTCATTAATCAGACCGAGAATGCGTTCCCGCCGGCGCCGTGTTGGCCGACCGTGACCGGACAGGCGACCGTGTCGACTCAGGGGCAGACCGTCGCCGCCTGGTGCAGCACGCGGTTTACTCCGGGAGCCCAAGTGACCCGAGTGGTGACTATTTCGACGTGCCTTAGTTCGGTGGTCGCTCAGGCGTGCGTACTTGCGCCGCGTCTCCAGTCGATCGTGAGCTTCAGCGACTATCTGCCCAACAAGGGAACCTTCGGTTGCACGGGGTTTCTCAATCCGGTGTCGATCTCGATCACGGGCTGTGGCACCACCATGAACATCCTTAGTTGGGCGTTCGAAGTGCACCCGCCCACCGTGGGACCGTTCGACAACGCCAATAGTACCGCCCTGTGCATCCCCACCTCGCAGAAGATCCGCATCACCGGTACCGGATTCGTCGCCGGACACACCGTCGTGTACTTCCTAAGGATTGGTGGCGCATTGACCAATCAGGCTTATGTGGTTAGTCCCCCTGTGACGGTCTTGGGTGGAGGAACGATCATCGATGCCTGTGCTCCGGCCGCGGTGAGTGTGACGGCAAATGGGACGGGAAACTCGAACGTGGTTGTCGTCACCTCCAGCGGATCGGCATTTGGGCCGATCTCCTAGGGCTCGGGCTCGGGCTCGATCGTTCAACAATCAAACCTTGCGTGGCGAGCAGATGAGAGTTTCGACGGCGCGCAGAATTCGGGGGACGGGCAAATTGGTTCCCGAGTAGCTCGGTGGGTGCCTCGGCCCGCTAAATCTAAGTACCATCGACGTGCGCCGCCGCCGGCGCACGGTTGGGTAATCTTCTCAGCACTCATTGCCGCAGGTGGGTACTCGTCAGTCGATGAGTTTGAGAGGAGTCTCCTCGAGTAGGGATCGCAATTGGCGTCCCATTTCGCGGGGATTGCCGGAGATCTCGCCGATGACGTCGCCTTCGACGCGCACATCGTCGCCGGGCCGGTAGAGCGAGACCCGCATACCCTTGCCTGCCCGGTCGGCCGTGATCACCCACGGGAGTCCGATCTGACCCGAGTCGCGCGTCGCCATGATCTGGTTGGCGCGGCCCTCGCCGACGCTCCACTCCGGGGAGCGCGCGGCGTCGATGATGCGTTGCAGTTCGCTGCCGCTCGAGAAGCCCGAAGATTTCGTCACGGTCCAACCCTACGGGGTCGGCGTCACACGGTGGCGACACTTAATCAGCGCGGCTGCGCTTCGCAGAGCCGCTTCAGGTTCTCGAGCGTGGTGCGGACCGAGTGGACGGTGAACTCGGCGCGCCCGAAGTCCCCCGAGTCGCCCTCTTTGCGGATGATGGCGTTACGGCGGTCGGTCCACTTCTCGGTGACGCGACATCCCGTGCCCGTCTCCTCGACGGAGAACTCCCAGCGCGAGATCCGGAAACGGTGCCAAGTGACCTCGAAGGCGAAGTCCTGGGGCGGGTCGTACCGGGTGACTTTGACGATCGTCGACCAGGAGTCGTCGCCACGGGAGTTGGTCCCCCGAAACTGCGCTCCGACGCGGGGACCGGTGGTGCCAATCCACTCCCCGCCGGTGTTCTCTGGCGAGAGACGGCCCATCCCGGGCAGGTCCGCGAGAAGGGCGAAGGCCGTGGCGGGCGCAGCGGCGATGTCAATCGTGTCCGAGTAGTCCATGCGCTCCGACTCTATCGATACGGCGTGGTCGCACGCGACCGGGCGGACCTGAATTTGAGGCGAAGGCCGTGGCGGGCGCAGCGCAAACCGGAGAGTCGAGTTACGGGCGCAGTCCAATCAGTTCGAGGCGACTGAGTTGCCCGTAGGGAGTCGACCTGATGCGTATCGCTCCTTCAATGGAACGTCGAAATCCAGGTCGGTGACGGAGGCCTCCGTCCCCTCGATGATGTCCGGGCCGGGGCGAGTGGTGCCAGGTGGTGGGCGCGCGACATCACCCTTGAAAGCGGTGATCGTCTCTGGGGAGTTTCCGTGATTCTCGTCACCCAGACACTTGATTCGCGCACGATGTGGACCCGGGTCCCCGCGGTTGGCCTCACGGGTCCTGGCGCGACGTCGTCGACCACCGAAGTCGAGGCTCGGTGACGCGAAAGTGCTACCTCGGAGCTCTCCCCTGCGACTCCGACGAGGTCTGCGGCGGGCGATCCGCGCGAGCTACTAGGCGAGCCGTTGGAGCAGCGTCTGGACGGCCGAACCGGGGACGAACATATGCCCACCCTCGTCGAGCTTCTGGACGTAAGCCATGTCGGCCGACTGGGCCGCACCGTAGGCGTCCACCTCCTCGAAGGAGTCGAACTGGGCAATCCACGCCAGCGTCCCGAAGGGACCGTAGAGGCCGCGGACGAGCGATCCGCCGACTCCGGTCGTCTCGGCGACGTGGTTCAAGATGTCGACGGCCCACCCCATGCTGGCCGCGAACTGACCGCCGGCCACCTGGGCGGTGACGACGGCGGCGAATTTGCCGTCGGTCCTGAGCTCACCGGCGACGGCGACGAACGTGGACATCGAATCCTGCACCGGACCGGTCAGCTTGCCCTGAGCTTTGGCAATCAACTCGGTCATGCCCGGGTCGGCGTTGATCTTGGCCATATTGGCGCCGTGCGAGGTCATCGACTCCGTGCGGGCGCTCCAGGTGATGGTTGCCTGGGGTGCGCCGAAGAGCGTCGTCCACGTGGGGACGTCGATGCCCAGGACCTTGGAGACCTGCTGGCCCATTTCGATGGCGGCCGCGACTCCTTCGAGCGGGTACTCCGGGCTGACCGACAGGGTTCGGGTAAATAGATTCATTCGTTATCTCATCCTCTGCGCGCCCACGGTGGTCGCCCAGAAGATGCTGGCGGCGCCCTGTTACAGCGGCGTTTCAGTTCGCCGGCAAGAACTCGACTATCTCTATAGAGTTGCGGGGGCAGGGGGGGACAATGGAGTTCCAGGTGCTGGGCCCACTTCGGGTCATCGATTCTGAGGGTTCCGAGATTCGACTCGGTAGCGCCGAGCAGCGCCGCATGCTGTCGCTCTTCGTGCTTCACGCCGGCGCCGTCCTGGCGGCCGACCTCCTGAGCGACCGACTGGACATCTCTCACGGGGCCCTTCGCACCTCGGTCAGCCGACTACGGCGAATCGTCGGCTCCCACCTATTGGTCACCGCGGCGCCGGGCTACCAACTGCGCAGCCGCGAGGTCGACGCGCGCCACTTCGAGGACCTCCTCGCGTCGGTGCGCTCGATCGGGGACCGGGGAACGAAACGGGTCGTCTACGAGTCGGCCCTGGGGCTCTGGCAGGGCGAAGCTTTCGCCGAGTTCGCCCACGAGCGTTGGGCCCTCGTGGAGTCGCGCCGCCTCGAGGAACTGCGCGCCGAGGCCGTCGAAGACCTGGCCGAGTTGTTGGTCGACGAGGGGGAGTGGACCGGGGCGATTATCCGCCTCGAGCCCCTGATCGCCGAGCATCCCTTCCGCGACCGACCGCGGGCCCTGTTGATGCAGGCCCTCGCGGACTCGGGACGCCGGGTGGAAGCGCTGCGCGCCTTCCAGTGCTACCGGACGCTCCTCGTCGATGAGTTCGGCACCGAACCTTCCTCGAAGATAGTGGAGTTGGAACGCGAGATCTCCCGCGGCGCCGAACATCTGCTTCAACTGACTGGCGCCGTCGGCCAATCGCACGACGGGCCCTCGAACCGGCCCTAGGACGAGTGGAGTCGTCTCGCTAGTCGACGACGCCGGCGGGAGGGTCGGGTGCGGTCCAGCGGCACGCGGGGGTGTGGTTGCGGTCATCGAGGAGGGTGGCACACTCGGGGCAGAGCAGATGCGCGTAGCAGGCGGGGTCGCCACCCTGCTCGGCGCCGTCGTGATCGGTCACATTAGTCCCGCGCGTTGCTCGGTCGCCCGGCCGGCCGGTCCGAGGCTCAGCGGAAGTCCTGCTGCAGGGCGGCCAGCTCAGCGCTACCCGGGCAGAGTGTGGCGAAGGGGACCTTGTTGAGGCCCTGGGCCGGGGTGTCGTTCAACTCGTGGACCTCCTTCACGGTCTCGTCGACGTAGAGCAGTCCGGTGACGATCTCGCCGCGGCCCTGGCGGTCACGGATGTACTCCTCGACCTTCAGGCGGTCGTGGGGGTCGTAGCCGGCCGGTACCGAGCGGAACCGCACCACGCTGCCGTCGTGCATGGTGACCTCGGTCGCCCCGTCGGCCGGGATCTTGGCGCGGATTTCGGTGCGCACCGGCACGAAGTCCGTCTGGACCTCTTTGACCTCGTGCTCGCGCATGAACTTGTAGCTCTTGGTCGAGCCCTCATGGTCGTTGAAGGTGACGCAGGGCGAGATGACGTCGATCAACGCGAAGCCGTTGTGCGCAACGGCGGCCTTCAAGATCGGCACCAGCTGTTCCTTGTCGCCCGAGAAGCTGCGCGCGAGGACCGTCGCGCCGAGGCTGAGGCCCAGCGTGATCGGGTCGATGGGGGCGAGCAGGTTGGCCTCGCCCTTCTTCGGACGGGAACCGATGTCGGCCGACGCCGACATCTGGCCCTTGGTGAGGCCGTAGACGCCGTTGTTCTCGATGACGTAGACCATCTTCACGTTGCGCCGGATGCCGTGCATCAGGTGCCCGAGACCGATCGAGAGCGAGTCGCCGTCGCCCGAGATGCCGATGTAGGTCAGTTCGCGGTTGGCGGCGTTGGCTCCGGTGGCGATGGGCACCATGCGGCCGTGGGCCGAGTTGAAGCCGTGCGCGCCGCGCACGAAGTACGTGGGCGTCTTCGAGGAGCAGCCGATACCGCTCAGCTTGGCGATGTTGCGCGGGGGCGTGGAGAGTTCCCAGAACGACTGGACGATCGCCGCGGTGACCGAGTCGTGGCCGCATCCCGCACACAGCGTCGACATCGCGCCCTCGTAGTCGCGGATCGTGAGGCCGAGCTCGTTCTTGGGCAGCGGCGCCAGCGGGATCAGGGGCTTGGTGATCGAGGGCATCGTCAGTTCTCCAACTTCGCTAAGACGGCGTCGACAACCTGCGGGGCGCTGAGGGGGTAGCCACCGTAGGCGAGGACCGGGTGCATCTGCTCGAGCCTGGCGCCAGTCTCCAGGGTGATCAGCGAGCGCAGCTGCGCGTCGCGGTTCTGCTCGACGACGAAGCAGTGCTCGTGCTCCTCGACGAAGCGACGTACCTCGGCGACGAACGGAAAGCCCCGCACCCGCATGTAGTCGCACGCGACGCCGGCCTCGGCGAGGACCAGCAGCGCCTCGCGAACCGCCAAGTCGCAGCTGCCGAGCGTGATGACGCCCACGGTGGCGCCCTCGCGGCGCTCGACGACGGGCGCCGGCAGGTGCCCGGCCGTCGAGGCGTGCTTCTGCTGGAGCCGGTCGACGACCAGCTGGTACTCGTCGGGGCTTTCGGTGTAGTGGCCGAACTCGTCGTGACCCGAGCCCCGGATGAAGTACGCGCCCTTCTCGTCCGAGCCGGGAAGCGTCCGCGAGGCGACGTGGTCGGCGTTGAGGTTGCTGTAGCGGAAGAACTCGGCCATGCCCCTTAGATCCTCGTCGCTCAAGACCGGTCCGCGGTCGGGCACGTAGTCGTCGTCCCAGTGCAGCTCGGGCACGACCCAGTCGTTCATCCCGATATCGAGGTCCGAGAGCAGGAACACCGGGGTCTGGAAATGCTCGGCCAGGTCGAAGCTGGCGACCGCGAACTCAAAGCACTCGGCCGGGTCGGCCGGGAAGAGCAGCACGTGCTTGGTGTCGCCGTGGCTGGCGTAGGCGCAGATCAGCAGGTCGGACTGCTGGGTGCGCGTGGGCATGCCCGTCGAGGGACCGGTGCGCTGCACGTCGATGATGACGGCCGGGATCTCGGTGTAGTAGGCGAGTCCGAGCAGTTCGTTCATCAGCGAGATTCCCGGTCCCGAGGTCGAGGTGAAGGCGCGCGCGCCGCTCCACCCGGCGCCGAGCACCATGCCGATGGCCGCGATCTCGTCCTCGGCCTGGAGGATCAGGTAGTTGTTGCGATGCGTCTCGACGCCGTCCGCCGCGACGACGCTCTCGCGCCGGTAGTGCCCACAGAGCCGGATGAAGTTGTCCATGACGGCGGTGGCGGGCGTGATGGGGTACCAGCCCGCGACGGTGGCGCCGGCGTAGAGGCAACCCAGGGCGACGGCCTCGTTGCCGTTGATGAGGATCGAGCCGGCGTTGGCGTTCATGGGCTCCACGCGGATCGCCAGCGGGCACCCGAAGTGGGCGAGGGCGTAGTCGTAGCCGAGTCGCAGCGCCCGCTGGTTCGAGGCCGCGAGCCGTTCGTTGCGCGCGAAGGTCTCGGCGAGGAGAGCCGAGACCAGTTCGACGTCGATTCCGACGAGCGCCACCACCGCGCCGGCGTAGGCGATGTTCTTCATCAAGATGCGCTCACGCGGCGCCTGGAAGTTGTCGAGGCACATCTTGGCGAGGGGCACGCCGAGGAAGGTGACGTCGTCGCGCAGGAGGTCCTCGCCGAGCGGCCAGGACGAGTCGTAGAGGAGGTATCCCCCGTCACGGACCTCGGCGATGTCCTGGGCGTAGGTCTGGGCGTTCATCGCGACCATCAGGTCGTAATCGAGGGCCCGCGCGGTGTAGCCCGTCTTGTTGACCCGGATCTCGTACCAGGTGGGTAGGCCCTGGATGTTCGACGGAAAGAGGTTCTTGCCCGAGACGGGAATCCCCATCCGGAAGATGGCCTGCATCAAGAGGCTGTTGGCGCTGGCCGACCCGGTGCCGTTGACGTTGGCCAGCTTGATCGAGAAGTCGTTGACCCGGATAGTGACGCTAGGGGCGTGGTCGATGGCCATCATCAGCTCCTGGCGGTCGGGGTGGGGGCGCCGGAGGAAGCCGGTATGCGCACGAAGTTGGAGCTACGCGCGTAGGGGATCGCCAAGTCGAACAGCTCCATGTCCCAGGCCGCCGTGGGGCAACGCTCGGCGCAGAGCCCGCAGTGGACGCACACGTTCTCGTCCTTCACCATGACGCGCCCGGTCTGGGGGAGGGGTGCCGAGATGAAGAGGGCCTGATGCAGGTTCACCGAGGGCGTCGACAGCCGGCCGCGCAGGTCGTCCTCGGTACCGTTGCTCGTGATCGTGAGGCACCGCACCGGGCAGATGTCGATGCACGCGTCACACTCAATGCACAGGGGCGCCTGGAAGGCGGTCTGGACGTCGCAGTTGAGGCAGCGCTGGACCTCACGGGCGGTCTGCTCGGCGCTGAAGCCGAGCTCGACCTCGAGGTCGAGCGAGGCGAATCGCTTGGTCAGCTCGACGTGGGTCATCTTCTGGCGGGGCGACGGGTTGTAGTCGTTGTGGTAGCTCCACTCGCTCATGCCCATCTTCTGGCTCACGAGGTTCATACCCATCGGCAGCCGCTCGTCGAGGGGCACCTCGTGGCAGTGGTTGTGGATAGAGATCGCGGCCTGGTGCCCGTGGGCGACGGCCCAGATGATGTTCTGGGGACCCCACGCGGCGTCGCCACCGAAGAAGACGCCGGGCCGGGTCGATTGGTGGGTGAGCTTGTCCACGACCGGCATGTCCCACTCGCCGAACTCGAGGCCCAGGTCGCGCTCGATCCACGGGAAGGCGTTCTCCTGGCCGATGGCGAGGATGACGTCGTCGCACGGGATCGTGACGTGGCCGACCGTCGTTGACTGACGCGCGCCCTCGTCCCACTCGAGGACGTCGAACTCCATGCCGACGAGCCGGCCGCCTTCGATGGCGAAGCGCGTGGGCGCGTGGTTGACGACGATCTCGACGCCCTCCTCCTCGGCGTCCTCGAGCTCCCAGGGCGACGCTTTGAAGAACTCCCGGGGACGTCGGGCCATGACCTTGATGTCGGCGCCGCCGAGGCGCTTGGAGGAGCGACAACAGTCCATGGCGGTGTTGCCCACTCCGATGATCAGTACCCGTCGGCCGATGTCGGTGACGTGGCCGAAGGCGACCGACTCGAGCCAGTCGATGCCGATGAAGATGTGCGACTCGAGCTCGTCGTGGCGCCCCGGCAAGTCCAACTCCTTGCCGCGCGGGGCGCCGACGCCAACAAAGACCGCGTCGAAGCCCTCGTCGAGGAGGGCCTTCAGACTGTCGATCTTAGAGTTGTAGCGAATGTCGACGCCCATGTCGAGGATGACCTGGGTCTCGGCGTCGAGGACCGTGTCGGGCAGGCGGAACTCGGGGATGTTCGTGCGCATCAGGCCGCCGGGCCGCTCGAACTGCTCGAACATCGTGACCCCGTACCCGAGCGGCAGGAGGTCGTTGGCGACGGTGAGCGAGGAGGGACCGGCGCCGATGCACGCGACGCGCTTGCCGTTCTTCTCGGTCGGGATGGCCGGGAGTCGGTCTGTGACGTCACCTTTGAGGTCGGCGGCGACCCGCTTCAGGCGACAGATCGCCACCGGGTTGCCGTCGACGCGCTCGCGCCGGCAGGCCGGCTCGCAGGGGCGGTCACAGGTCCGCCCGAGGATCCCGGGAAAGACGTTGGACTCGCGATTGAGCAGGTAGGCCTCGTCGAACTGGCCCTGGGCGATCAGGCGGATGTACCCCGGAACGTTCGTGTGCGCGGGGCAGGCCCACTGGCAGTCGACGACCCGGTGGTAGTAGTTCGGGTCCTGCTCGTTCGTCGGCTCCACGCGGACTCCTCCAGAGACTAAAAAATGGTCCCTGACGCGTCGGAACTGCGGCGAGGGGGCCTCTTCCCAACTGTACTAGGCCCCTTGGGCCGAACTTCCAGTCCAAAGTCCCGAAACCCCGACGGGTGGCACTTGATTTTGACAGCACGTGTGACCGGGCAAAATTGCGAAGAGCGGAGGCGGAGCGGCGGGGGGGCCGAGCGGAGTGCCTGGTAAGAGAAGCATGAGGGACGGAGGACCAGGTGCGCGGGCGTCATCACCTACGACACCCGGATGGCGGGAGCCGCTCGGAGCATCGGAATCACCGTGGAGGCCCCGTCATAGCTCCGCCGATTCCCCCGTCAACGGAGCGCCGTGACCGGTTTTCGCGGCTCATCTTATGGCCGCGGCCAGCCGCGTCGAAGTCGATCTCGATAGCGTCGTCGGCCAATTAGACCCGCGAGTAGCCGCCGTCGATGGCGACATTGGCCCCAGTGAGGAAGGGCGCGGCACCCGAGCAGAGGAAGACGGCGCTCTGGGCAACTTCCTCGACTGTGCCGAAGCGTCCGATCGGATGGCGCGCTAAGAGCTCGCGCTCGAAGGCCCGGCCGTCGTCCATCCCCTCCATCACCCGCTCGTGCAGGTCGGTGCGGATGACCCCGGGCATGAGGGTGTTCGAGACAATCCCCTGGGCGCCGTACTCGACGGCGAGGTGGTCCGAGAGCATGTTGAGCGCGGCCTTGGAGATGTCGTAGGCGCAGTCGCCGGCCCACACCGTCGTCGCGCAGACCGAGCTGATGTGCAGTATCGAGCCGCCGCCGGCGCGCAGGAGGTGCGGGACGGCGAAGCGCGACACGAGGAACGGTCCGCGCAGGTTGACCGCCATGATGCGGTCGAACTCCTCCACGGGCCACTCGTGCACGGGGTGCCACCCATTGGCGTCGATTCCGGCGTTGTTCACGAGAATGTCGAGGCCGCCCAGTCCCTCGGCCGAGGACTGGACGATCTGCTCGGCGTCGGTCTCGTCGGCGACGTCGCCGAGCACGCCGACGGCGACGCCACCGCCCCGTCGAACCTCGTCGCAGGTCTCCTCGACGAGCGCGGCGTCGCGCCCGGCGACCGCGACCGACGCGCCCTCGGCCGCGAACGCGAGGGCGATGGCCTTGCCGATTCCCCTCGACGCTCCCGTCACCAGTGCGCGCTTGCCCCGCAGTCGGTCGGCCATGACGTCCCCCTTGATTGGTGTCGGCGCCGCTCGGTCTCGCCCTCTGGCCGCCGGCCCTGCTTGACACGTGAGCGGATGGTCACTATAGTTCCAAATTTATGGAATGAAGTTCCGATAGTTAGAACTAGTGGTCGGCATTCGCCGGACGCTGCGACAACACTAGGCCTCTGGGGCACTGGTGAATTTTGGGGGAGACCATGAACAAGCGTCACACACTACGCCAGTCGTTGATCAGCGCCGCGGTCGCCGCCGGCACCGTCGCGGGACTGGTGAGCGTCCCCTTCTCGGCGGGCGCGGCCCCGAAGACCGTGACCATCACGATCTGGAACGACGCGCTCGCCGCGAGCTCGTCGACCGTGCCCAACTCGAAGTCGTTCCTCACCAAGGGCGTCGCCCTCTTCGAGCAGGCCAACCCGAACATCAAGGTCACCGTCGTGCCCGAGCCGATGGCCTCGTCTACCGGCTTCAACACGCTGCTCTCCTCGTCCGAACTCGCCGGTACCACGCCGGACATTGGACAGCTCTACGTCGGGGGCCAGATCCTCCAGAACGCCAAGTACCTCGTCGGGCTGAACCAGGCCCTGGGGTCGAGCTACGTCAACTCCCTGACCGGCTGGCAGTTCGTCTCGGCCAACTTCAAGCAGGGCGGCACCATCTACGCGGTGCCCTACGGCGCGGGCTACTACTACACCGTCTTCTTCAACAAGACGCTCTTTCGACGGGCCGGCATCAGCACCACGTCGTACCCCACGACCTGGAAGGGCCTCATGACCATCGCGGCCAAGTTGAAGGCGAAGGGGATCACCCCGTTCGAGTTCGGTGAGAAGGAGGGCTACTTCGGGGCCTGGTCCCAGGACGCGCTCATCTCGATGCTGGGCGGCAACGACGGCGTGCTGGCCATGAACAGCGGCAAGACGTCGCTGAACTCGGCCCTGCTGGTCAAGCCCTACACCGCGTGGCACCAGCTCTTCGCGAAGGGCTACACCAACTCAGACGCCCCCTCGTTGACCTTCACGACGGGGGTGGCGAACTTCGCCGCCGGCAAGGCCGCGATGACGATCACCGGCAACTTCTACGCGACCCAGTTCTCCCAGGGCCTCAAGAGCAAGGTCGGACTCTTCCCGGTGCCGGCGCTGCCGGGATCAAAGTTCGCCAAATCCCTGTCGGGCGGACCGAACAACTCCTACGTGATCTTCAAAACGAGCAAGCACGTGAAAGAGGACGTGAAGCTGATCAAATTCCTCACGTCGACCGCCGTTCAGAACGCGTCGATCAACGAGCTCGGACAACTGCCGAACATCGTTGGTTGGAGTGCGCCGGCGGGCTTCAACGCCGCCCAGCCGCTCCTGGCCCAGCTGAACGTTTACATCAACGCCCAGCACTACGCGCTGATGGAGGCCTTCGACAACGTGATGCCCGGGAGCATTGACAACTACTGGTACCAGACCAACACCGGCGTCTTCGCGGGGACCCTCAGCCCGTCGAGCGCGGCCGGCAGCATGCAGTCCCAGATGCAGAGCTACCTTGCGGCGCAGTCGGTCGGCTGAACCGATCAGCGAGCGTCTCCACGACTGACGCGGAGCGTTTCGCGTGACGATCCTTGACGAGACGGGACTCCCTCCCACGGGGGATCCGTCTCCGTCGATCACGTCGGAGGGCCGCAAGAGGAACCTCTTTCCGTACCTCGCCCTGTTGCCGGCGGCGGCCTTCGTGCTGCTGCTCATGGTGCTGCCGATCGGCCAGACGATCTACCACAGCTTCACCTACTGGGACGGGCTGACGAGCAAGTTCATCGGGCTGAAGAACTTCCAGCTGATCATCCACAACCCGGTGCTGCCCCAAATCCTCCTGAACTCGGTCATCTTCCTCATTTCGGTGCCGCTCATCCTGGCCGCGTCGCTGGTGACGGCCGTGCTCGTCTACGAGAAGGTCTTCGGCTGGCGGGTCTTTCGCTTCTTGTTCTTCATCCCCAACGTGCTCTCGCCGGTTATCGTGGGGGTGCTCTTCTCCACGGTCTTCCTGCCGGCCGGCGCCGTTGACAAGCTGCTCGGCGGATTCGGTCTGGGCAACTTCGCGTGGCTGTCGAATCCGTGGACGGCGCGCGCCGTCGTGATTCTCGCGCTGGTGTGGACCTCGTTCGGATTCGGGATGGTCGTCATCCTCTCGGCAATGACGACGGTGGACACCGCGCTCTACGACGCCGCCAACATCGACGGCGCCTCGTGGTGGCGGCGTCTGCGCTCGATCACCATCCCGATGATCTCGGGGTCGCTGCAGTTCCTCAGCGTCATCAACGTGATCTACACCTTCACGTCGCTCTTTAGCTTCGTCTTCGTCATCAGCGCCGGCGGACCGGGGTTCGCCACGACGACGGTCGACTACTACACCTACATCACGACCTTCGAGAACGGCCAGTTCGGCTACGGCGCGGCGCTGGCGCTGATCCTGTTCATCATTGTGCTCACCCTCACCATCGTGCAGGTGAAGATGTTCCCCCACCGTGAAGTGCAGCAGGGCTCGTGAACACGACGTCGCGCCTCGGGCGGGCCCTGGTCTTCACGATGCTCTGCCTCGTCGCGGTCTCGACCGTCTACCCGCTGTTGTTCATGGCGCTCAACACCATGAAGACCTCGAACGCCTTCGCGATCAACCCCTACAGCCTGCCCCGGCACTTCTCGCTCACGAGCTTCTCCCAACTCTTCAGCCAGGTGCCATTCTTGGCGTCGATCCTGCACACCTTCATCGTCGTGGTGCCGGCCGTGGTGATGGCCACGCTCTTCTCCTCGCTGGCGGCGTTCGTCTTCACCAAGACCCCGATCAAGTTCGGCAACGTCCTGTTCTGGGTGATGCTCATGATCATGTTCATGCCCGGCATCGTGATCCTGCTGCCGCTCTACGTGGCGATCGCTCACGCCGGACTGGCCAACAACTTCGTGCCGGCGATCCTCATCTACACGGCCATCAACATCCCCTACGGCACGTACCTCCTGCGCTCGAACTTCCGGTCGATCCCCGACTCGGTGGTCGAGGCCGCGCGCATGGACGGCGCGAGCTGGATGCGGATTTTCGTGAAGGTCATCCTGCCGATCGGCAAACCCGGCATCCTCACGGTCGGCATCCTCACGTTCCTCAACATCTGGAACGAGCTG
The DNA here is from genome assembly GCA_043782995.1 of Acidimicrobiales bacterium. Lineage (GTDB taxonomy): Bacteria > Actinomycetota > Acidimicrobiia > Acidimicrobiales > RAAP-2 > RAAP-2. The sequence continues at coordinate 15,634 of JAYVZV010000091.1, forward strand.
TTCGTCAGCCTCGTGCTGCTGCACGCCACCAACACCGAGATGATCACACCCACGCTGGCCCAGCTCTCGGGCAAGTACTCGACCAACGTGCCGGTGCTGATGGCGGGGCTGCTGCTCGGCGCGGTGCCGACACTGCTGCTCTACTTCGTCTCGGCGCGGGTCTTTATCCGCGGGATGCTCTCCGGTGCGGTCCGCTAAGGCCCGTAGGCTCGACTCCACATGAACGAACCACCCGTGCCCGCGGACCTCGAAGTCCCGATCTTGAAGCACGAAGTACCCCGCGTCGAGGACCGGCTGCGCGCGGTGCTCTACGAGGAGGGCCTCGACGCGATACTGCTCTGCGGGGCCGATCTGGTGGGCTGGCTGAGCGGTTACTTCCGCTACGGCAGCGGTCCGTCGGCGGCCCTGCTGCAGCCGGGCCGCCCGATCCGACTGCTGGTGCCCTTGGTGGAGGTGGGCCTCGCCGAAGCGGCGACGTCGACGCGCCACGTCGACGTGCGGGCCTCGACGATGGCGGCCTTCGGGATGCTCGACGACCCGGTCCCCGACCTTCGCGAGGCCCTCCTCGACCTGCCCGACGTATCGGGCTACTCGAGGTGGGCGGCCGTCGGTGCCCCGTGGCTCGTCGACGACAGCTCCTTCGGCGAGGTCGTCGACGGGGCGGTCCACGTCAACCGCCTGCGCCTCGTGAAGGACCCGGGGGAGCGAGCGGCCATCACCCACGCCGCCTCACTCGGCTGGGCGGCCCAGGAGGCGGTCGCCTCGGCGATGCTCGGTCCGACCAGCGAACTCGAACTCTTCTCGCTAGCGCGGCTCACCGGAGAGCGGCTCCACGCCAGTCCGGTCGACTTCTACGCCGACGTCGTCGCGGGCCGCGCGTCCGGTGACGTCGGTGCGCCGGTCGCCGTGCCCGGCGCCCGGATGATCGGCGACGGCGAGGGCGTCATCGTCGACCTCGTCTTCGGGGCCAACGGCTACTGGGGCGACGTCACCTGGACCCACGTGCGCGGCGATAACGACGAGGTCGACGCGGTCCGGGAACGTCTGGTCGCGGTGATGGAGGCCGTGGCCGGCGAGCTCGTGCCGGGACGGCGCTGCTCCGAGCTCTACGCGTCAATGGCCCGGCGAATCGACGAGGCGGTGCCGGGATCGACATTTCCGCACCACGGCGGCCACGGGATTGGCCTCGCCGGGTACGAGGCGCCGTTCGTCACACCCTTCGACGACACCGAACTGGCCGAGGGCATGGTGCTCGCGATCGAACCCGGCGCTTACGTGGCCGGTACCGGGGGTGTTCGGGTGGAGCGTGACTACGTGGTCAGCGCGCGAGGGGGCGTCGAGCTGTCGGGGAGGCCCGCGGCGAGGGGATTCAGTCGATGAGGACGGCACTGGTCACCGGCGCGGCCAACGGAATCGGCGCGGCGACGGCGACGGCGCTCGCCGGTCGGGGGGTGCGCGTCGTGGGCCTGGACCGCGAAGCGATTGGCGCCGACGCGCCGTTCGTCGGGGTCAGCCTCGACCTCTCGGATGTGGCCGGACTGGCCGGGGCTTTCGTGAGTCTCGAGAAGGACCACGGCCCCTTCGACGTGCTGGTGAACGCGGCCGGGCTCTACGCGCCGATCGACCCGAGGTCCTTTTCGCTCGAGGAGTTCCGTCGGGTGATGTCGGTGAACCTCGAGGCGCCCGTGTTGCTCGCGTCGCTCGGCGCGACGTCGATGTCCTCGCGCGGGTACGGCCGGATCGTCAACGTGACGAGCGTCCATGGATCGTTCGGTGAGCGCCGCGGCCTCGCCTACGACGTCACGAAGGGCGGACTCGACCAGGCGACGCGCACCCTCGCCATTGAGTTCGGCGACTCCGGCGTGCTCGTGAACGCGGTCGCGCCGGGGTTCGTCGAGACGCGCATGGCGATGATCGACGGACGGCTCGAGACGACGACGCCCGAGTTCCTCCGCATCTACGTGGAGGGCGGGCGTCTGCCGCTTCGACGCGGCGGCCAGCCCGCGGAAGTGGCCGAGCTGATTGTGTGGCTGGCCTCCGAGGAGAACTCCTACGTGACCGGCCAGGTCGTCGTGGTCGACGGCGGACTCACCGTCACCCTCTAGTCGCGGACCCCGTCGGGCTGCAGGAGGACTTTTATGGCCGGGGTCGTCTCGTGGGCCAGAGCGTCGAAGGCGGCCTGCCCGTCGCGCAGCGGCATCCGTTCGAGCCACGTGGTGTTGATCGGGACGCGCGCGAGCAGGGCCAGCGCGTCGGCGAAGTCGCGCCTCGAGTAGGCGTAGCTGCCCTTCAGGGTGATGCCCGAGCGGATCATGTCCCCGACCGGGACCGCCCCGCTCATCTGGCCGAGCCCTACGACGATCACGACGCCCCCCGGCCGCACCGAACGCAGGCCCGCGCCCCACGTCGCCTCGACGCCCACCGCGTCGACGACGTAATGGGCGCTTCGCGCGGCGAAGTCGTCCGCGGAGTTGACGACCGTGGCGCCCATGTCGAGCGCGATCTGACGACGCGCTGCCAGCCGGTCGGTGGCGACGACGGTGCAGCCGGCCTGCACGGCGAAGTAGACCGCCAGCAGGCCAATCGACCCGCAGCCGATGACCTGAACGGTCTGACCGGGGCGTAGCGCGACTCCTTGGAAGGCGCCAATCACGGTGGCGAGCGGCTCGGTCAGCGCCGCGACGTCGGCCGACATGCCCTCGGGCACCGCCAGCAGTGCGCTTCGGGGCACCACGACGGTGCTCGCGAAGGTGCCGGGGCGATCGAGGCCGAGCAGCTGTCGCTCGGGGCAGAGGTTCTCGAGGCCCTCGGCGCAGATCGGGCAGCGCTGGCACCCCAGCAGGGGAAAGGCAACGTAGAGGCCCTCCTCGCCGGCGACCCGGCCCACGGCCTCGTGGCCGAGCACGAGCGGGGGGACGCGCTTGCCCCCGACGCCGCGGTAGGCGTGCAGGTCGGACCCGCAGATGCCGGCCAGGACGACGTCGACGACGACCTCGTGGTCACCGACCGGGCGATCGGGCAACTCTTCGATCTCGAGTCGGTCGCCGCCGAGCCATACCAGTGCTTCCATGTGCCGTCTCCGCCCCACAGTTTTGATAATCGGAATGGTGTTCCGAACTAATGGGGCTGAAGTATACTTCGAAACTCAAGGATTTCTACTTGATCGATCACCGTTGTTTGACTGGGGTGGGCATGGTGAAGACGGACGCAGTCGGCGACGTGTCGCCCAGCGCCGACGGCGGCCTGAAGGGGGCCGACCGGGTCCTCGCCGTTCTGAAGGCCTTGGGGTCGTTCCCCGACGGCGTGGGCCTCATCGAGCTCTCCGAGCTGCTCGAGTCACCAAAGTCGAGCATCCACCGCGCGCTCGGGGCGCTACGTCGCGCCGAGTTCGTCGAGCAGGACGGCGAGGGCCGTTACCGGCTCAACTACCGGTTCTTGAAGCTCGCCTTCGCCTACTACGGTGAGCTCGACGACACGCTACGAATTCGGCCAGTGCTCGCTCAGCTCGCGGCCCATTTCGGCGAGACGACCCACTACGCGGTGCGTGACGGCGCCGAGGTCGTCTACCTCGCCAAGGTCCAGCCGGCGGACTCGCGCTTCCAGATGACCTCGGTCATCGGCGGGCGCAACCCCGCGCACTGCACCGGGGTCGGCAAGACCCTGCTCGCCTACTCGCTGCGCGATCTCGCCGGGGTCGAACGGTTCGTCGACCAGTTCGGCCCCCTCGAGCGTCGCACGTCCCACACCCTCGTCGACGCGGTCGCGCTCGACGCCGAGTTCGCCACGATCCGCGCGAGCGGCTACGGCTTCGACCGCGAGGAGAACGAGCTGGGCATCAACTGCATGGCGCTGGCGCTCTTCCTCACGTCGAGCTCGGTGCCCGACGGGGCGATCAGCATCACGGCGCTGGCCCAGCGGCTGCCCGCCGCGCAACTGGGCGCGCGCGTCGACGAGGCGCGCACGATCATCCGAGAGAACCTGGGGGACGTGCTGCTATGAGGATCACTCACGTCGAGGCGATGGTGCTGAGGGTCGGGGAGGTCGACACCTCGCGGGCCGACGGGACCCAGGACGCGTTCCTCGTGCGGGTCCACACCGACGACGGATTCGTCGGCATTGGCGAGGGGGACACCTCGCCCTACGTGGCCCAACGGATCGTCACGACGCCCTCGTCGCACGCCATCGCGCGCGGCCTCGCCGAGGTGCTGGTGGGCGAGGACCCCCTGAACATCCGCCCCCTGTGGCGGCGGATGTTCGACCAGAGCTACCACTACGGTCGCGACGGTGCGGCGCTGCACGCCATGAGCGCCATCGACATGGCGCTCTGGGACATCCTGGGCCAGGCGTCGGGTCTCTCGGTCGCCCAGCTGCTCGGCGGCTCGGAGGCCACGAATATCGACCTCTACGCCAGTGAGGTGATGCCCGAGACGCCCGAGGAGGTCGAGGCCATCGCCCGCCGCGTCGTCGACGAGGGATTTGGGGCGCTGAAGCTCGGCTGGGGCCCGCTCGGGCGCGACATCGGGCGCGACATCGAGCTCGTTAGCGCCGCGCGCCACGTGCTCGGCCCCGAGCGGCGCCTGATGATCGACGGCGGGATGGCGTACTCGCTGCGCAGTGCTCGGGACTTCTGCCGCCGCGCCGAGCCCCTCGACCTCTTCTGGTTCGAAGAGCCCTTCGACGCCGACGACCTCGCGAGCTACGCGCGACTCGCCGACTCGGTCTCGGTGCGCATCGCCTGCGGCGAGGCCCACTCGAACGCGCGCCCCTTCCGAGCGCTGATCGAGGCCCACGTCGACGTCCTGCAGCCGGACCTCGGACGCTGCGGCGGGCTCACCATCGGGCGCGACATCGCGGCAATGGGCCGCGAGTACGGCGGGGTTCTGGTGGTGCCGCACTGCTTCTCCACCGACGTGCTCTTAGCGGCCACCCTGGCGTTCTGCTCGACGCTGCCCGCCGAGCGATTGATTGAGTACCCGGTGACCTCGTCGAAACGCGCCGGGTCGCTTCTGCGGGACCCCTTCGTCCCGGTGGACGGCCGTCTCGCCGTGCGCTCCGGCGCCGGACTGGGAATCGAGCTGGACGAGGACGAAGTGAACCGCCGCCTCGTCAAGGAGTAGCGATGGCGTCGATCTCCCTGGACCGTCTAACCAAGGTCTACCCCAACGGCTTCGAGGCGGTGCACGAGCTCGAGCTCGAGGTGGCCGAGAGCGAGCTCATGGTGATGGTCGGGCCCTCGGGGTGCGGCAAGACGACGGCGCTGCGCATGGTCGCGGGGCTCGAGGAGATCACGTCGGGGACGCTGCGCATCGGTGACCGGGTCGTCAACCACGTCACGTCGAAGGACCGCGATATCGCGATGGTCTTCCAGAACTACGCCCTCTACCCGCACATGTCGGTACGCCAGAACATCGGCTTCGCGCTGGACCTGCGCAAGGTCCCCAAGGCCGAGATCCGGCGGCGCGTCGCGGAGGCGGCGTCGATCCTCGGTCTGACCGAGTGGCTCGAGCGCAAGCCCGGCCAGCTCTCGGGCGGCCAGCGCCAGCGCGTCGCGATGGGTCGCGCGATCGTTCGAGAGCCCCAGGTCTTCTTGATGGACGAGCCGCTCTCCAACCTCGACGCCAAGCTGCGCGTGCAGATGCGCACCGAGGTCAGTCGCATCCAGCGGCGAATTGGCGTCGCGACGCTCTACGTGACCCACGACCAGACCGAGGCGATGACGTTGGGCGACCGGGTCGCGGTGATGCGCTCGGGCCACCTCCAGCAGTGCGACCGCCCCAAGGTCCTCTACAACGACCCGGCGAACCTCTTCGTGGCCGCCTTCATTGGTTCGCCGGCGATGAACCTCTTCGAATCGACGATCGACCCCGACGGGACGTTCCTCACCCTCGGCAGCCAGCGCATTCCTCTGCACGACGCCGTCTACGCCGCCCGTCCCGGACTGCGCGCCTTCGCGGGCCAGCGGGTGGTGCTCGGGCTGCGTCCCGAGGACCTTCCGGCGACCGGCACGGCTCCCTCGACCGACGCGTCACTCGTGGCCGACGTCGTGCTCGTCGAAGAGCTCGGCTCGGAGCTGCTCGTGCACTTCTCCATCGACGCCACGCGCGTCCAGGCGGAGAACCCCGCCGAGAGCGAGGCCGAGGAGATGAAGAGCACCGGGGCCATCGCCATTCAGGGCGAGGGCGTCGCGCGGGTCGACCCGCGCAGCTCGGTCAGGGCCGGCGACCGCACCTCGTTCACCCTGCACCCCGAGCGTCTGCACTTCTTCGATCCGGTGACCCAGCTGACGATCGCCGGAGCCCCAGCGACCTAGCGATGACGGTCCGGCTCGAGGCCCCGGGGGTGGCGTTGACGATATCGCCCGAGCACGGGGCGAAGATCTCGAGCCTCGTCGACACCGTGACGCGCCGCGAATGGCTCGAGCAACCCCGCGCCGGGCTTCGCCTCGATCCGGGCGTGTCTTTCGACGGAGGCGACCTGTGCGGGTGGGACGAGATGATGCCCACGATCGATCCCTGTCGCTACCCCGGCACCTCGATCGAGCTGCCGGACCACGGGGACCTCTGGCGCACGCCCTGGAAGGTCGAGGAGCAGAGCCCCACGTCGGTGACGACGTCGGTCTTCGGCTCGTCGCTACCCTTCGCCCTGTCGAGGACCGTTCGAGTGTCTCGTCAACGGGTCGACCTGCACTACTCGCTCGAGACGCGCGAGGCCGGCGCGCTCTACCTGCTCTACGCGGCCCACCCGCTCTTTCGCTATCTTCCCGGCACTCGCGTCGTGCTCGACGCCGTGCCCCATCGTCTCGTGGGCCTGCAGGACGACGACACCTCGCCGATGCTCTGGCCGGTTGGCGGGCTGGACCTCGCCGACGCCGTGCCGGCCGGTAGCGCGCGCAAGCTCTTCCTCGACCCGTCGGCGCGGATCTCTACCGTGCGACTGATCGACGCGCGGGGGTCGTCGCTCGCGATGTCGTGGCACCTCGACGAGTTGGCCTACCTCGGCGTCTGGCTCGACCACGGGCGGGTGTCCGAGCACCCGGTCATCGCGATTGAGCCCACCAACGGCTTTGGCGACTCGCTGCAGCGCTGTGTCGACCGTTCGTCGATAATGGCGACCCCGGGCCACACCACCCGCACGTGGTCGATCGCGCTCCAGCTGGCCAATCGGTCGGTGGTGAGCTTCAACAGCCCGCATAACGAATAGGGAGAGACAATGAAGTTACTGCGCGTGGGACCATTCGGAGCGGAGCAGCCAACGGTGATCGGGGCCGACGGCCTTGCCTACGACCTCGGACCGCACGAGGTGCGCTTCGACGCGGAGTTCTGGTCCTCGGACGGCCCCTCGAGGGTGCAACGCCTGCTCGACTCGGGGTCTCTCAGCGAGCGTTCGCTCGAGGGTCAGCGAGTCGGCGCTCCGATCGAGAAGCCTGAGAAGATCATCTGCGTCGGACTCAACTACCGAGACCACGCCCGCGAGACCGGCGCCCAGGTGCCCGACGAGCCGATCCTGTTCATGAAGGCGCCCAACTCCATGGTCGGCCCCCACGACGAGATCCTCGTGCCCCGGGGCTCGGTCAAGACGGATTGGGAGGTCGAGCTCGGTGTCGTGATCGGTCGACGGGCCCGCTACCTCGCTACGCCCGACGACGCCCGGTCGGTCATCGCCGGCTACGCGACGAGTCACGACGTCTCGGAGCGCGAGTTTCAGATTGAGCGCGGCGGTCAGTGGGACAAGGGCAAGGGCTGCGAGACTTTCAACCCCCTCGGCCCGTGGCTGGTGACGCCTGATACGGTCCCCGATCCCCAGGCGCTCTCCCTGACCCTCGCGGTCAACGGCATCGTCCGCCAGCAGGGCACGACGGCGGACATGGTCTTTGGAGTCGACTACCTCGTGTGGTACATCAGCCAGTTCATGGTCCTCGAACCGGGTGACCTCATCAACACCGGCACGCCGGCCGGAGTCTCGATGGGTCACGACGATGTGCCCTACCTGCGCGCCGGCGACGTGGTCGAACTAGAAGTCGAGGGCCTCGGGCGCCAGCGGAGCCGGTTGGGCCAGGCCTAGCAGCGGCCGAGTTGATTTTCCCAGTCGACGCCTGGGGCGTCGCCGATGCGCAGCGTCGCCGCCCGCCCGGGCCCTCATCGACGTCGTTCGTGGCGTAGGCCGCTACCACCCGAATGTGCGGGACGCGCCGTCTCCTTGCGCTGCGTGCGCGCGAACGGCGTAACGCTGCCGAGCGCGCGAGGACGGTATACCCGTACGATTGCATTTAGAGGGGGCGATGTGGCTGACGCACCGAGGATCTTCGAGAGTCCTGCCGGCTCGGGGCCGTTCACTGACGAGGAATTGACTGCTCTCGCCCTGGCCGCGGACCCCCGTGCGCCTCTCGACCCCGCCGCCATAGCGTGGGACGGAGCGGTGTTGCACCAACGCGGGCTCCTGCCCGACTGGTACATGCCAACACCAGTCGCGCGGCGCGGCCTGCTGCCGCGCGCCGTCGTGATCGCACTCGTCGCGGGATTTCTCATGATCAACGCCTTCGGTCTGTGCATCACGTCGGGCTTCATCTCCTTCACCTGATCGAGGTGACTGGCCATCACGTTGTTCGCAGTCTCGGCGCCGGGTGAAGGTTGACGGAAGGATTGTGGCGCAAGTTGGTCAATCAGCACTGAACGGGGCCTAGAGCGTCAATCGGGTGACGTTCGTCTGTGAAACTGTTGAGAGATTGGTTTTTTGGCATCTTTTTGAGACGAATTTGTTCTGTTCAGTGCTGCAATTACCGAAGGCGCCGTTAAATTATTTGTTGACGTCAAAGTGACGCTGAACTATCCGTGAGACTCCTTGTTCGGGTCGGACGACCATAACGGTTGGCGCCCGTTCGGGCTGGACGCCTCGCTCGATTAGAGAGTTATCGTGCCTTCCTTCCTGAACGTCCTCAAAGCGCGAATCGCTCCACCCTCATTCGACCGATCGGTCGGTGACGGCGGGAGTCGTGGTTCATCGCGCAAGGGACAGTCGTCCGCCACCTCCCCGCCCCCGGCGCTCCATTCACCCCGGGTCGCGTCGGGCAACGACTCAGCGCGGCGCCTAATGATGATGGGGGAGCTGGCGCGCAACGTCGCTCCCGTCGCCCTCCGCGGCGACCTCGAGTGGTCGGTGGGGCGCTTCGATCACCGTTCTTCAAAAGTGGCCATGTCGAATCACCCTGTCGCAGCACCAAAAGGAGAAGCAGTATGAAGCATCTAGCGATTACCAGCTCACGAAGGATGCTCCGTCTTGGAGCCGTGGCGTTCGCCGGTGGGGCCATGACCATGGCCCTCAGCGCAAGTCCCGCATGGTCCGCGACCGTGCCGAGCCTGGGCACGGCGACCGCCGCCTCAGTGTTCGCGGCCACGACGGTCACCAACACGGGCGCCACGAACCTCAGTGGCAACCTGGACCTCTACCCCGGCACCGCCGTCACCGGCTTCCCGCCGGGCATCGTCGGTGGGACCCAGAACGTCGGTGGACCGGTCGGAGGACCGGCGAACACTGCAGCCAATGACGTCACCGCCGCGTACCTCGCGTTGTTGAACACGCCCGCGACCGGCTCAATGAACACCGATCTCGGAGGCCTGACGCTGACGGCCGGCGTCTACGCCGCGAGCAGTGGCCTGTCGCTGACGGGCACACTGACGCTCTCGGGCGACGCGAGCTCGGTCTTCATCTTCCAGAGCGTCTCCACTTTGACGGTCGCACCGGCGAGCCACGTTATCTTGACCGGTGGCGTGCAGCCCTGCAACGTCTTCTGGCAGGTGGGCAGTTCGGCCAGCCTGGGTACCACGGCGTCCTTCGTCGGCAGCATCCTGGCCCTGACTTCCATCTCAATGAACACCGGCGCCACCCTGAACGGTCGAGCCTTGGCGCGAAACGGCGGTGTCACCCTGGACGGCAACGTGATCTCGGGCCCGACGTGCGCGGCCGTGACCCCGACGACCTCGACGACCTCGACGACGTCGACGACGTCGACTACGTCGACCACCACCACGACGGCGCCTCCGGTGACCGGGGGCACGATCCCGCCGATCTCCGCGCCGCCGGTCACGGGCGGGGGACCGTTGAGCCCCGCCTCGTCAACCAACGGCTGGTCGTGGGCCGGCTTCACCGCGATGCTGCTGGGTGGGGGACTCCTCGCCTTCGAGGGCGTCCGTCGAATCCGGATGCGTCGTCACTAGGGCGGCTCCGTGAACCCGCGACGTCGCCGTAGGGGGACTGCGGTCATCGTGTTCGTCACGGTGGCCGCGGTTCTCGTTGGCGTCCGACTGACGTCGCCGACACTCCGTACTTCGACCCCGACGTCCCCGACCTCGACCTCCTCCCCAACGTCGTCGGCGACGTCGGCCACGACGACCTCGCCCGCGGTCACCTCGACGTCGACCCTGGCGTCACCGGCCCGGTTGACGTCGTCCACGATGAGCCTCTCGGCGCACGCGGTGCTGGTTCCCCTGATCATCGAGATCCCGGCGATCGCGGTGCGCAGCCACGTCCTCGCCGTCGGCATGACCAAGGCGCACGCCATGGCCGCCCCCGAAGGGGGAGCCAACAGTCCGTACTGGGGTGACACCTTCTGGTACCGCGGCGGCTCGGTGCCCGGGGCCTCGGGCACCGCCACGATTGCCGGGCACATCGACGACGCGTTCGGCCGCTACGCGGTCTTCGGGCGGCTCTCGAGCGTCGTGCGGGGCGACCGGATCGTCATCACGAACACCAAGACCCACATGGTCGAGCGCTTCGTCGTCACGTCGACCCACGCCTACACCCTGGCCCAGAGCAAGACCCGCGCGGTCCTGGACCTCATCTACGGCACCGGCCCACCTCGCGGTCTCAAGGCCCAGCCCTCACGCGACGGACGGGCCCTCCTCTCACTGGTGACCTGCGCCGGCCGCTGGGACGTGGGCCGACACACCCACGATGAGCGTCTCGTCGTCTCGGCGGTGCGCGTCCGGTAGCGGTACCGTCCGGGGATCCGGGGGAACCTGCCACAATGGGGGAGGTTCGAGAGGGGATTCACCGTGACTGAACACATCGAGGGCGCGATGCCCGATTTCTCCGACAGCGACGGCGCCGGAGTGGCCCACCGGGTCCTCGGGACCACGATGCCGGTGCTCGAGGTCCAGCTCGAGCCCGGACAGACGATCATCTCCCAGGGCGGAGAGCTCTCGTGGATGACCTCCAACGTCCAGATGACGACCGCCACGGCTGGCGCCGGTAACTCCGGCGTCCTCGGGGTCTTGAAGCGTGCCGTCGCGGGCGGCACGATCTTCATGACCAAGTACGCGGCCCAGGGCTCGAATGGGACGGTCGCCTTCGCGGCGAAGATGCCCGGGCACATCATGCCCATCCACGTCGATCCCCAGCACGAGTACTTGGTGTCGCGCCACGGCTTTCTCGCGGCGACGACCGACGTCACGCTCAACATTGGATTCCAGCAGAAGCTCGGTGTCGGGGTCTTCTCCGGCAACGGCTTCATCCTCCAGCGCATCGGAGGCCAGGGAACGGCGTGGGTGGAACTCTCGGGTGAGATCGTGACCTACGACCTGGCGGCCGGCGAGCAGATGATGGTGCACCCGGGCCATCTCGGCCTCTTCGAGGCGAGCGTCACGATCGATATCACGATGGTCAAGGGCATCAAGAACATGCTCTTCGGTGCCGACACCCTGTTCCTCGCGAAGCTGACCGGGCCGGGCAAGGTCCACCTCCAGACGCTGACGCTGCCGGGCATGGCCCACGCGATGGTCCCGTACCTGCCCTCGGGCGAGGGCGGCAATTCCGGCGGCTTCCAGTTCAAGCTCGGCTGACCTCGCTCCACGGCGTGGGACGTGACTCGTGTCTCGGGTGCCGCACCCGACGGCCTAACCTTCGTTTGACCACGGAGGACCACAATGGAACGAGGGATCGGGCCCGACCCGAACCGCTTCACCGCGGAGCTGTTCGACGGGCTGCCCGCCCGCTACGACCGATTGGGGTGGCTGCTGTCATTGGGTCAGGACCGTCGCTGGCGCCGCGCGATGATCGATCAGACCCGTGCCCGGCCCGACCAGCGCGTGCTCGACGTCGCGACCGGGACCGGCGGCGTGGCGCTGGCGATCCGGGCCGCCACCGGAGCCAGCGTCGTCGGTCTCGACCTCACGAAGCGGATGCTCGACCAGGCCCGCGCGAAGCTGGACCATCGGGGCGAGGACCACATCCACCTCGTGCAGGGTCGCGCCGAGAGCCTGCCGTTCGCCGACGCGAGCTTCGACGCGGTGACCTTCACGTACCTGCTGCGCTACGTCGACGACCCCGCGTTGACGCTCGCCGAACTGGCCCGGGTGCTGCGACCGGGTGGGTCGATGGCGAGCCTCGAGTTCCACGTGCCGGGGTCGGCCTTCTGGCGCGCCCTGTGGTGGTGCTACACGAGAGGGGTCCTACCGGTCGCCGGAGGCCTGACCGGCGGGCGCGAGTGGTACGGGGTCGGACGCTTCCTCGGCCCCAACATCTCGGGACACTACCGTCGCCATCCGGTCGAGTCGACGCTGCGGGCGTGGCGCGACGCCGGAATGGTCGACGTCGACGCGCGGATCATGTCGGTCGGTGGCGGGGTCGTGATGTGGGGGACCCGGGCCGATGACCGCTAGGGACCAGAGCGGTCCGGCCTTCTACGCGACCGGCGAGCAATCTCCGTGGCGCGACCTGCGCGCGGTGCTCCACCCGCCCTACACGGCGTGGCACCTGTCGTACGTGGTGCTGGGCGCGATGGTGGCGCCGCGCGTCAACTGGTCGACACTCGGGGCCACGTTGCTCGCCTTCCTCCTGGCCGTGGGAGTCTGCGCCCACGCGCTCGACGAGCTGCGGGGCCGACCCCTCGGCACGCGGATATCCTCGCGGGTGCTGTGGTGGTCGGCGTGGACCTCGCTGGTTGGGGCGGTCGTCCTCGGCGCGGCCGGACTCGACCGGGTGGGCGCGGGACTGATCCCCTTCATCGCCGTCGGGGCGCTGCTCGTCCTCGGGTACAACCTCGAGCTCTTCGGCGGACTCATCCACACCGACCTCGTCTTCGCTCTCGGGTGGGGGGCGTTCCCGGTGCTGACCTCGGCGTACGCGCAGTCGTCGTCGGTGTCGCCCTCGGCGGTCGTGCTCGCGCTGGCCGCCACGCTCACCTCGGGCGCCCAAAGAAGCCTTTCGACTCCGGTGCGACTGGTGCGCCGCCACGCGACGTCGATCGAGGGCACGGTTAATCTCGACGACGGGCGGACCGTGCCGATCGACCGGCGACTGCTGCTGGCGCCGTCGGAACGGGCGCTGCGCGCGATGTCGTGGGCGATGATGGCGCTCGCCGTGGCGTTCGTGCTGGCGCGACGCGGGCACTGAGCACCGTCGTGCGACGGCGCTCGGACGAAGTGCCCCGCGAACTCCGGCCCTTCCTGATGAGCGGGCTCTCTCTGGGGCTGGGCGGCGCCAATGTGGTCATGCAACTCTCACGTCCGGGCGTCGGACGGGGCGTCGTCGAGAGCTCTGTCGATGGCGGCTCGCTCTACCACCATCCCGTCAAGCGCACGAGGACGACACTCGGCTACATCGCGATCGCCCTCTTTGGCACGGACGCCGAGCGTCTCTACATGCGCCGAGAGGTTGATCGTCAGCACCGGCCCGTGCACTCCGCCGCCGCCAGCCCGGTCGCTTACAACGCCTTCGACCCCGAGCTCCAACTGTGGGTCGCGGCCTGCATGTACCGGGGCCTCGAGGACGCCGTCACGCTGCTGCACGGTTCGGCCCCGTCAACGCTCGATGGGCTCTACCAGCAATGCTCGCGCTTCGCGACGACGTTGCAGGTTCCGGCGTCGAGTTGGCCCTCGGACCGCGCCGCGTTCGAGCGGTACTGGGCCCGTTCGCTGTCCCAGGTCTCAATGGACGAGGCGACCCGCGCACTGGCCTCGAGCGTCGTATCACTCGACTTCTCCCCGGCACCCATACGAATGATGCTGGGGCCGGCGCACCGCCTCATCACCACGGGTTTCCTCCCGGTCATCTTTCGCGACGAGCTGGGCCTGACCTGGAACCCACGGCGCCAGCGACTCTTTGACGCCCTCTGTCGCGTCGGGGTAGCGTTCAATCGACTCCTCCCTCGGCCGGCGCGCGAGTTCCCCTGGAACCTCGTCCTGTGGGACACCCGTCGTCGGATCGGCCGGGGCCGGTCCGTCGTCTGAGGTCGGCCGCCGCGACGACGCTCGCCGAACAGCCCCGGCACCGCCACCTGCCTCGTAGGCTGTTACGCCGTGCTGCTCGAGTCCGGACGGGTCCGATCGGCGGCGTTGCTCCGCGAGGCGACCACCGGGCCATCTAAGGGCTACTGTCCGGTCCTCGCCGACTCTTCGTGTGAACGGACGCTGCTCTGGTCCCTTGAGGAACGGCGGCGAAGGGGGAACCGCCGACGCAGACGCGCGCCTCGATCGGCCGCTTAAGGAACCTCGCAATGGCGCGCGGGAAGAGCACGGGCAACCGCGCCCCCATCGACGCGCTCTACGGTTCCCTCTAGCCTTGAGGCGGACCAGGCGACGAAGGGGCAAGTTGAACGAACAGCGCCGAGCTCCGCGGGTGACCGTCATCTCACTGGGGGGCACGATCGCGGCGACCCGTGCTCGCGGCGACGCCGCGAGTGTCGGCGTGACGCCCCAGCTGGGGGCCCAGGAGCTCGTCGAGGCGGTCCCGGAGTTGCGCGGGGTCGTCGAACTCGAGACCGTCGCCTTTCGCCAGGTCCCGTCGGGCGACATCACCTTGACCGACCTGGTCGAGCTGGCGGGCGAGATCTCGCGGCGCCTCGACGACGGCGCGTCCGGCGTCGTGGTGACCCAGGGAACCGACACGATCGAAGAGACGTCCTTCGCCCTCGACCTCTTGGTCCGCGGCGACCGACCCGTGGTCGTCACCGGAGCGATGCGCAACCCCACGTTGGCCGGTGCCGACGGCCCGGCCAACCTCCTCGCCGCCGTGCAGGTCGCCTCGTCGGACGAGGCGTGTGGGCTCGGAACGCTGGTGGTATTCCATGATGAGATCCACGCGGCCCGATTCGTGCGAAAGATGCACTCCTCGAGCACCGGCGCCTTGAGGTCGCCGAGTGCCGGGCCCGTCGGATGGGTCTCGGAGGGACGATGCCGCATCGTCCTTAGACTTCCTCGCCTCGAGCGCCCATCCGTGGTCCCCGGAGGGGACATCCCGCCCGTGGCGCTGTTCACGGCGAGCGTGGGAGACGACCTACGGATGCTCACCCACGTCGAGGCGAGTGGCTACGCCGGCCTCGTCGTTGAGGCCCTCGGCGCCGGTCACGTGCCGGCGCGATGCGCCCCCCTGCTCGGGGACCTCGCTCAGCGCATGCCGGTGATCCTGGCGACACGCACGGGCGCCGGCGAGGTGTTGGCCGACACCTATGGATTCCCGGGCTCCGAGCGAGACCTCATCGCGCGAGGGCTCATACCGGCGGGATTCCTCGACGGACCCAAGGCGCGGGTCCTGCTCAGTTACGCGCTCGCGACGACGCCGGATCTCGGTGGAGTGCGCCGGGCGTTCGCGCTCTTTCACGCCTCCGTCGGCCTCCCGATCGGCGACGGGCGCCGACTTGGACTTTCGACTCGCGAAGTGCCATTCTGATGGCTACCGGTCTCTCGCAGTGATGGGGGGACCGTCGAGCGAATCGGGGACCGTGGCTACCTATCGTCATGCCTGGGAGCAGAGCATCAACGACCCGGAGTACTTCTGGGGCGAGGCCGCGCGGGGTATCGACTGGTTCCGGGAGCCAACAACGGTGCTTGATAGCTCGCGCGCGCCGATCTTCGAGTGGTTCAGCGACGGAGAGATGAACACCTGTTTTAACGCGCTGGACCGCCACGTCGAGGGCGGCCACGGCGATCGGCTGGCCCTCATCTACGACAGCCCGGTCGCCGGGGCCAAGGCCACCTACACCTACGTCGAGCTGCTCGACCAGGTCGCGCGGTTCGCCGGCGTGCTGCGCGGCCTCGGCGTCGAGAAGGGTGACCGGGTGGTCGTCTACATGCCGATGATCCCCGAGGCCGTCATCGCCATGCTCGCCTGCGCCCGGATCGGCGCCGTGCACACCGTCATCTTCGGCGGCTTCAGTGCCGAGGCGATCAAGGACCGCATCAATGACTGTCAGGCCAAGCTGGTCATCACCGCCGACGGCGGGTGGCGGCGCGGCAAGGTCATCGAGCTTAAGGCCAATGTCGACCGGGCCCTGGAAGGCGCGCCGACGGTCCACACCGTGCTGGTGGTCAAGCGCTGCGGCAATCCCGTCACCATGCACGAGGGCCGCGACGTGTGGTGGCGCGAGGCCTGGGAAGGGGCGCCGAATTCGCATGCGGCGAAGGCTTTCGATTCCGAACACCCGCTCTTCATCCTCTATACCTCCGGCTCGACGGGCAAACCCAAGGGCGTGCTCCACACCTCCGCCGGCTATCT
>JAYVZV010000092.1:0-10740 GCA_043782995.1 Acidimicrobiales bacterium
GTGCCGGTGTTTCGCAGGAAATTACGCCTTGAAATCTCAGCCATCGTCGTACCTCTTTCTCGAACCAAGTTCGTGAATCCGGTCACGGTCCTTCGACAGTGGAAATCGTTCGACGTCCAGCGGCGAAACACTCGCGATTCTTGTTGCAGTCCTCTTTATTCGTAGCGGAGGCGCCCACGGATGTCCGAATTTGAGATTCTTCGCTAGCGACCTACTTCAGCGGATTTTCGAGGATTTCAAGCGCGTTCGCCGTCGACGCGTGTACACGAGCAGGTAGGCCGCGAGCGCCACGCCGGTGAGGGCGTGCCGGCAAATTCTCGTGGGACGGCCAATCACGGCGTCCAGGAAACCCGACGCCAGCACCGCCCGGGTGAGCCAACAACAGGGCGTCGGCCGCCGCCGTCGGGCTGGCCATTTTGGCAAATCCACTCAGTCACAAGGGCCGTCGCGCCCGGTTCCACGAGAAGACGCGCGGACTGCTCGAAGCTGGTGATCCGCGCGTTGAAGTAGCTGACTGTTACACCGCCAAAGAAGCCGTGCGCGAGCTCTACTCCTTCATTAGCTTCGAACTGGTGCTCACCCGGATAGACGAACTGATCCGCGACATGAAGAATTCGACGTGGCCTCTCGAGGTCCGCTCACTCGGGCGCACGCTCAAGAACTGGCGCACTGAGATCATTGCCTGGCACAAGGTGCAAATCAGCAACGGTCCCACCGAGGGCGCCAACAATCTGATCAAGCACGTGAAGCGCGTGGCCTTCGGATTCAGGTCATTTCGCAACTTCCGCGTGCGTGTCCTCCTGCGCCGGCAAGCCCAACTGGTCACTACTTCCGACACTCACACCCCGTTGATCTGCGAAGTGCCCGTAAACCGCGTGGACCGGCCGATCGGTCGGGACCAACTTGACGAATCAAGTCCGCGCACAAACTCCGACAACTCGTACTCGCGAAATTGAATCGATCCCGGTAATACTTAGATTCGTGAAGGAATGCGCGCCGTCTTCGTTGAGGGAGGTGACCGCTGTCGAACCCTGGAGGCGATCGGTGAGTTACGGTCGGCGGGACCGACTCACGAACGTCGTTTCCGCCCCCTTGAACGTGTGGACTCGGGTTCGGGACCGGTGAGCCCCGCCGTCACGTTCGTCTTCGCGGTATGCGTGACGCTAGGGTTCAGCGTGTTGCTCGTCACCCGCATGGAACGGGTCGGCGCTCGACTTGGATTCACCGAGGCCCTGCTGGGTCTGACCACCGCCCTGGCGGCCAACACCCCCGAGATCACCAGCGCGATCACCGCGCTCACTCGCGGGCAGCGCGACATCGGGATTGGCGTGGTGCTCGGCTCCAACGTCTTCAACCTCGCGGCGCTGCTCGGACTCGGTGCCCTGGTCGCCGGTCGTATCGACCTTCACCGGCGCGTCATCGTTCTCGTCGGCGGTGTCTCACTCTGGATCGCGGCGACCTGTCTCGGTGCGGTCACCTCCACCCTTTCGCCGATTTCGTCGCTGGCTATCGGACTGTTGGCCTTCCTCCCGTATGTAGCCCTCTGTGCCTGGCCGGGCGCGTTACGATGGCTGGGATTCGCGCCGCGGACGGCCAGATGGATACACGGAGCCATTGGCGACGAAGAGTCCGAGCTCGCCGCGGCGATTCATCCGCGGCGAGGCGACTGGCGCGACGGGACCGTCACGATGGTCGCCCTCGTGGTGGTGGTCCTGGCGAGCATCGAGATGGAGCACGCCGCCTCCTCGATGGGCGCGAACCTGGGCTGGTCCAGCGTGGTGATCGGGGCCGTCGTGCTCGCGGGGGTGACGAGCCTTCCCAACGCGGTGGCGGCGATCTACTTCGCTTCGCACGGTCGAGGTTCCGTCGTCCTCAGTGAGGCGCTCAACTCCAACAACCTGAACGTGTTCGCGGGCTTCTTAGTGCCCGCAGCCGCGCTCGGACTCGGCCATCCGAGCTCGCCCGACCTGGTGGTGGCCTACTTCTACGCCGGTCTTTCCCTCGTGGCGCTGTCGATGGCCTACGTCCGCCGCGGGCTGGGACGCCTCACCGGTGTGGTCATCGTCGTTGGCTACATCGCCTTCGTCGTCGCCGTCTCGATCTGAGGGACTCCCCCAGTCCGGGGGGGTCAACTCCGCCGCGCAAGCTATTCGACCATCGTTGTCAGCGCAGCGTGATGAGATGAATGTCTTGGATCCCGTCGGTCTCGCGAAGGCGCTCCACGACGACCAGGGGCGTGGGCTGCTCCGTCGAGAGGACCATCAACGCGGTCTTGGTTCGGGGGTCGGGTCCCACGGCCATCGAGGCGATGGAGATGCCGGCCTCGCCCAGCGCCACGCCCACGACACCGATCATGCCGGGACGGTCGTCGTTGTGCACCACCAGCATCGACGCGGCCGGCGGAATCTCGACACTGTGGCCGTCGACGCCGACGATGCGCGTCTCGAGGCGAGTGCCGATCGTCACCAGCGTCCCCGACACCTCGTGGTCGCCCGAGCGCACGGTGATCTGGTTCACGTACTCCGGCGACTCCAACGTGGAGACCTCGTTGAAGGTGAGGGCGTGGTCGGCGGCGATCTGGGGTGCGTTGACGAAGGAGACGCCGTCGTGGCCGGTCGCGGTGAGCAGCCCCTTCAGGGCGCAGAGCGTCAGGATCTTCGTTCCCGATCCGGCCAACGCGCCCAGGTAGCTGACCTCGAGGTCGGCCGGCTTCCCGTCGAGGAGCCCCCCGATGAATCGGCCCAGGGCCTCGGCGAGGCCCATGAACGGTCGCACGGCGTTGGAGACGTCGCCGGCGGCGACGTTGACCGCGAAGGGAACGAAGTCGCCGGCGAGCGCGAGCTGCACCTGTTCGGCGATGGTCATCCCGGCCTTGTCCTGGGCCTCGAAGGTCGAGGCCCCGAGGTGCGGGACCACGACCACCGAGGACAGCTCGAACAACGGCGACTCGGTCGTCGGCTCCTTCTCGAAGACGTCGAGCGCGGCGCCCTGGACGTGGCCGCGGCGAATCGCGTCGGCGAGGTCAGCTTCGTTGATGATGCCACCACGCGCGACGTTGATGATTCGCACCCCCGGCTTGGTCAACTGGAGCGTCCGGGCGTTCAGCAGGTTAGTCGTCTCCTTGTTCTTTGGCAGGTGAATCGTGATGAAATCGCTCTGTCCGAGCAGCGTCTCGAGGTCCATCAGTTCCACGCCCATGTGCTGGGCGCGCTCGGCCGAGATGAAGGGGTCGTAGGCGACGAGGCGCATGCCGAAGGCCATCGCGCGCTGGGCGACGAGCGCGCCGATCTTGCCGAGGCCAATCACCCCGAGGGTCTTGGCGTAGAGCTCGACGCCCTCCCACTGGCTGCGCTCCCACTTGCCGGCCTTCAGCGCGGAGTGGGCCTGGGGGATGTTGCGCGCCTGGGCCAGCAGCAGCGCCATTGTCTGCTCGGCCGCCGAGAGGATGTTCGACACCGGGGCGTTCACGACCATCACGCCGAGCTCGGTCGCCTTGGCGACGTCCACGTTGTCGAGGCCGATTCCGGCGCGCCCGACGACGACGAGGTCCTTGCCGGCCAGCAGGGTCGCGGCGTCGACCGTGGTCGCGGAGCGGATGACGAGGGCGTGAGCTCCCGGGACCGCGTCGAGCAGCTCGGCCGGCGAGAGGCCCAGGCGGACGTCGACCTCGTGGCCGGCGTCGCGTAGCTCCTGGAGGCCGGACTCGGCAATCGCCTCGGTCACGAGTACACGGGCCACGGGTCTACCTTTCGTTGAGTCCACCAAGACTAGGGGAACGCTTCGGCGACTCAGCCGGCCGCGACGAGCTTGGCCAGGCGCTCGAGGCCCTCAGCGAGGTCGTCGTCGCCCAGCGCGTAGCTGAGACGGAAGTACCCGGGCGTGCCGAAGGCCTCGCCCGGCACCACGGCGATCTTGATCGTCTCGAGCAGGGTCTCGGCCAGCTCGGCCGACGAGCTCGAGACCCGTCCACCCATCGGACGTCCCAGGAGGCCCGTGACGTTGGGGAAGCAGTAGAAGGCGCCCTCGGGCTCGGTGCAGGTGACGCCGTCGATGGCGTTGAGCATCGAGGTCATGACCTGACGACGACGGTCGAAGGCCACGCGCATCTCGTTCACTGCGCGGAGGTCGCCGGTCAACGCCGCGACCGCGGCGCGCTGGGAGATGTTCGAAATGTTCGACGTCGTCTGGCTCTGGTAGTTGACGGCCGAGGCCATGACGTCGGGCGCGCTGATCATCCAGCCGATCCGCCAGCCGGTCATTGCGTAGGTCTTCGCGACCCCGTTGACGACGACCCAACGGTCGCCGAGCTCGGGCGCCACCACCGGCAGGGACACGCTCCGCGCATCCCCGTAGGTGAGGTGCTCGTAGATCTCATCGGAGAGCACCCAGATGTCGTGCTCGGCGGCCCAGCGCCCGATGGCCGCGACGTCGTCGGGGTGCACGACGGCCCCCGATGGGTTCGACGGCGAGACGAACACGAGCAGCTTGGTCTTGGTCGTACGCGCCGCTTCGAGCTCGGCGACACTCACCCGGAAGCCGTTCGCCTCCGAGGTCATCACCGGAACCGGCGTGGCGCCCGCCAAGTAGACGGCCTCGGGGTACGTGGTCCAGTACGGGGCTGGGATCAGCACCTCGTCGCCGGGGTTCAACGTGGTCATAAACGCCGTCGCGACGGCGTGCTTGCCCCCGTTGGTCACCAGCACCTGGTGGGGGGCGATCACCAGGCCACTGTCGCGCTTCGACTTGGCCACAATGGCCTCACGCAGCTCGGGCAGGCCGGCGGTGGGCGTGTACTTGTAGTTGACCGGGTCGTAGCAGGCCTGGGCGGCGGCCTCGACGATGTGACGCGGCGTCGGGAAGTCCGGTTCGCCCGCTCCGAAGCCGATGACCGGCTCGCCGGCGGCCTTGAGGGCCTTCGCCTTGGCGTCCACGGCCAGGGTTGCGCTAGGGGCGAGTCCTGCGAGGAGGTCACTCACTCTCGAACTCATCGGGGGCTCCGTTCGTATTCCTTAGACTCGATTCTATGAGTTCCCCCGACTTCCTCGAGATCCCCACCGAGTTGCTACCGCGCGACGGGCGCTTCGGCGCCGGACCCTCGAAGGTCCGCGCCGAGCAGCTCAGCGCTCTCGTCGCCGACGCCTCGACGTACCTGGGCACCTCGCACCGTCAGGCGACGGTGCGCAACAAAGTCGGCGAGGTCCGCGACGGGCTGGCCGCGCTGTTCCAACTCCCCGACGGCTACGAGGTGCTGCTCGGCAACGGCGGCACGACGTGCTTCTGGGACGCCGCCACCTTCCAGCTGATCGAGAGCCAGTCCCAACACCTCAGCTTCGGCGAATTCTCGTCAAAGTTCGCCAGCTGCGCGAAGGCCGCGCCGCACCTGAAAGAGCCCCAGGTGATCACGAGCGACGTCGGTACCCATCCGCGCGCCGTGGTCGACGAGTCGGTCGACCTCTACGCCCTGACGCACAATGAGACTTCGACGGGCGTCATGATGGCGATCGAGCGTCCCGCGGGCGCCGCGGGCCTCGTCGCGGTCGATGCGACGTCGGGCGCCGGGGGCCTGCCCGTCGACCCGACGCAGTTCGACTGCTACTACTTCGCCCCCCAGAAGTCCTTCGCCTCCGACGGCGGGCTCTGGATCGCCGCCTGTTCGCCCGCGGCGATCGAGCGGATCGAGACCATCGCCGCGTCGGCGCGCTGGACGCCGGCCTTCCTCGACCTCAAGATCGCGCTCGACAACTCGCGCCTCAACCAGACGTACAACACCCCCGCGCTGGCGACGATCCATCTGCTCGCGAGCCAGGTCCGGTGGATGAACGACGGCGGCGGCCTCGAGTTCTCGGCCGGGCGCTCGCGCGCCTCGGCCGAAATCCTCTACACGTGGGCCGAAAACTCGGGCTTCGCGACGCCGTTCGTGACGAACCCGGCCGAGCGCAGCAACGTCGTGGGCACCATCGACTTCGCCGACGACATCGACGCCGCCGTGATCGCCCAGGTGCTGCGAGCCAACGGCGTCGTTGACACCGAGCCGTACCGCAAGCTCGGGCGCAATCAGCTGCGCATCGCGATGTTCCCGAGCGTCGATCCCGAGGACGTGGCGCTGCTCTGCGCGAGCATCAACTACGTCGTCGGGAACCTCTAGGCCCGCCGGTACGCTGGAGGGGTGAGCGCCGAGCGACCGTGAGTCGAGTTCTGATCACGGGGGCGACGGGCTACGTCGGTGGCCGGCTGGTGCCACGCCTGCTCGAGGACGGACACTCGGTGCGTTGCCTCGTGCGCACGCCGGCCAAGCTGGCCGACGTGGCCTGGTACGGCGACGTCACGATCGTGCGCGGCTCGATCGACGGGCCGCTCGAGGCGGCGATGACCGACGTCGACACCGCGGTCTACCTGGTCCACGGAATCGGCCAGAGTGACGACTGGTCCGAGAAGGAGTCGCGCGACGCCGAGCACTTCCGACTCGCCGCCGAGACCGCGGGCGTCACGCGGATCGTCTACCTGGGCGGCATGGGGATCGACGACGACGCGCTGAGCATTCACCTCGCGAGTCGACACGCCGTCGGCCGGACCCTGGCGGCGGGTCCCATTCCGGTCACCGAGTTGCGCGCGGCGGTGATCATCGGTTCTGGATCGGCCAGTTTCGAGATGCTGCGCTACCTCGTCGAAGTGCTGCCCGTGATGGTGGCGCCGAAGTGGGTGTCGACCCGTTCACAGCCCATCGCCATCTCCGACGTCCTGGACTACCTGGTCCAGGTGATCGACTCCCCCACGCCACTCGCGGGGGTCTTCGAGATCGGCGGGCCCGACGTGGTCACCTACGCCCAGATGATGGCCCTCTACGCCAAGGAGGCCGGCCTCAAGCGCCGCCACGTCCTGGTCGTTCCGTTCCTCACGCCCCACCTGTCGAGCCTCTGGGTCGGCCTGGTCACCCCGGTCCCGGGCTCGCTGGCGCGCCCACTGGTGAACAGTCTGATCAACGAGGTCGTCGTGCGTGACCCGCGGATCGTGGATCTGCTCGGACCGCCCCAGCGAACCCTGCAACAGGCCATCAGCCTCGCCCTGGGCGTCTCCCGGGACCAGGTGCCGACGTCGTTCACCAGTGCCGACCTCCAGCCCTTTCGCAAGTACGCCACCGACCCGACGTGGTCCGGCGGCACCGAACTGCGTGACGTGCGCGTTCGCCACTCGGACGCGTCGGTCGAGCGGGTCCTCGCCGCCGTTACGTCCCTCGGGGGCGAGAAGGGCTGGCACCGCGGCGAGTGGCTCTGGCGGGTGCGCGGGTTCTCAGACCTGCTCTGGGGTGGCCCGGGCCTTCGCCGGGGGCGCCGTCACCCCCACGAGTTGCACGTGGGCGATTACGTCGACTTCTGGCGGGTGGAGGCGCTCGGGACCGCGCCGCATCTGGTGCGCCTCCACGCCGAGATGGTCCTGCCGGGCGAGGCCTGGCTGCAGTGGACCGTCACGTCGAACGGACCGGGCGCCACCGTCACCCAGGAGGCGCTGTTCAAGCCCCGGGGGCTGCTCGGGCGGGTCTACTGGTACGCCGTCGCCCCGTTCCACGTCCTGGTCTTCCCGGGACTGCTGAAGGGCATCATTGCCGACGCCGAGGTCCCCACCCCGGGGGCCTAATCGGTGTCGCCGCCCGACGCCTCCGACACCTTCTGCTTGCCGGCCGAGACGAAGGGCATCATGGCGCGCAACTTCTTACCAATGTCCTCGATGGGGTGCTTCTTGCCGGCCTCGCGTAGCTCGCGGTAGCGCGGGCGACCGATCTCGTTCTCCAGGATCCACTCCGCGGCGAAGGTGCCGTCCTGGATCTCGGTGAGGATCTTCTTCATCTCGCCCTTGACCTGCTCGGTGATAACGCGCGACCCCCTGGTCAGGTCGCCGTACTCGGCGGTGTCCGAGACGCTGAAGCGCATGCCGGTGATGCCCTCTTCGTACATGAGGTCGACGATGAGCTTGAGCTCGTGGAGGCACTCGAAGTAGGCGCTCTCGGGCTGATATCCGGCCTCGACGAGGGTCTCGTAGCCGGCGCGCACCAGCGCCGACACGCCGCCGCAGAGCACGGCCTGCTCGCCGAAGAGGTCGGTCTCGGTCTCCTCGGTGAACGTCGTCTCGAGCACGCCGGCGCGGGTCGCCCCGATGCCGTGCGCGTAGGCCAGCGCTAGGTCGTGGGCCTGACCGGTCGCGTCGTGGTGCACGGCGATGAGTGACGGCACGCCGCCGCCCTCGACGTAGGTCCGCCGTACCAGGTGGCCGGGGCCCTTGGGCGCGACCATCGCGACGTCGACGTCGGACGGCGGGTTGATGAGGTTGAAGCGGATGTTGAAGCCGTGGGCGAACAAGAGACACTTGCCCGCCGTTAGGTACGGCGCGATGTCGTCGTCGTAGGTGCGCTTCTGCTCGGTGTCGGGCACGAGCACCATGATCACGTCGGCCTCCCGACAGGCTTCGGCGATCGAGAGGACGCGCAGACCGGCCTCCTCGGCCTTCCGGACCGAGTTCGACTCGAGGCGCAGACCGACGCGCACGTCGTAGCCGCCGTCGTGCAGGTTGAGCGCGTGGGCGTGGCCCTGGGAGCCGTAGCCGAGGATCGCGATCTTCTTGTCCCGCAAGAGCTCGGGCTGGGCGTCGGCTTCGTAGTACATCGTGGTCATGGTCGGGTGTCCTTTGTGGTCGATCGTCCGGCCTGCTCGGCCCGTCCCAGTCTAGGGAGTGCCACGCGACCGGTCCGGTGGAGCTCGACCTCGGCGAACTCCTCGAGGGCGCTCTCCAGCGCGTCGCACGCGCCGGGTGTTCCGGCCAGCATGACGGTCACGGCGCCGGGGTCCACGTCGATGATCGCCGCCCCAGCGTTGCCCAGCGTGTCGAGTAGCGGCGTGCGGTTCGCGACGTCGGTCTTGATGGTGGCGAGCAGCAGCTCGCGCTCCACGGCGTCCTTGGGCGCGAGGTCGGTGATGGCGACGACGTTCACCAGCTTGTCGAGCTGGCCCATGATCTGCTCCAGCGGCGCCGACTCGGCGTCGACCACGATCGTCACGCGCGAGAAGCGCGCGTGGCCCTCGGCCGGCGCCACGGCGAGCGAGTAGATGTTAAATCCCCGTCGCGCGAACAGCCCCGCGATCCTCGCCAGCACGCCGGCCTTGTTCTCGACCAGCACCGAGAGGATGTGGTGGCGCACCGGCGTGTGCGCCACGTCGCCGAGGTACGGTTCGGGACTCACTTCGCGCCCCGCTGGCTGGGGTGGACCATGATGTCGTCGTTGCTGGCGCCCGCGGCGACCATCGGGAAGACCTTCTCCGTGGAGTCGGTGCGAAAGTCGATCACGACCGGGACGTCGTTGATGGCGTTGGCCTGCGCGATCACCTCGTGCATCTCGGCGAGGGTGCGCGCACGCAGCCCCACGCAGCCCATGGCCTCGGCCCACTTGACGTAGTCGGGCAGGTCGGCCGACAGGTAGACCTCGGAGTAGCGCTCGTCGTAGAACATCTCCTGCCACTGGCGCACCATGCCCAGGTAGGCGTTATTGAGGATCGCCACCTTGATGGGCACGCCCTCGGCGCGCGCGGTCACCAGCTCCTGGGCCGTCATCTGGAAGCAGCCGTCGCCGTCGATGCACCAGACCGTGCGCTCCGGCCGGCCGACCTTGGCGCCGATGGCGGCCGGCACGCCGAATCCCATCGTCCCGGCGCCGCCGGAGTTGACCCAGGTGCCGGGCTCTTCGAACTTCCAGTGCTGCGACGCCCACATCTGGTGCTGGCCGACGCCCGCGGTGACGATCGTGCCCGGGGCGGCCGCGGCGGCGATCGCCTCGATGACGTGCTGGGGGCGCAGCGGCCCCTCGGCCGTGGGCTCGTCGTACACGAGAGGGAACTCGGCCTGCCAGGCGCGCAACGTCCGCCACCACGGTCCGAGGTCCCGGGGCATCGCGCCCGCCACGTCGAGGGCCCGCAGCGCCGCCGCGACGTTGCTCTGGATCGCGACGTCGGCCTGGCGGACCTTGTTGAACTCGGCGCGGTCGATGTCGACGTGGATGACCTGGGCGCCGGCCGCGAAGGCCGGGATCTTGCCCGTCACGCGGTCGTCGAACCGGGCGCCGAGCGAGATCAACAGGTCGGAGCGCTGGATGGCGGTCACCGCGGCGTACATCCCGTGCATGCCAGGCATGCCCAGGTGCTGGGGGTGCGAGTCGGGGAAGGCGCCTCGCGCCATCAACGTCGTGACGACGGGCATGGCGGTGCGCTCGGCGAACTCCAGGAGCTCTTTGGCGGCGTGGGACTTGAGCGTCCCGCCGCCGACGTAGAGGACCGGCCGCTCGCTCTGGGCGATCAGCGCCACCGCGCGCGCGATGGCGTCCTCGTCGAGGGCGACCTCGGGACGATATCCCGGCAGGTCGTACTCCTCGATCGTCGCCGGGTACCACCAGTCCATCATCGACTGGGTGACGTCCTTGGGCACGTCGATGAGGACCGGACCGGGTCGGCCGGTCGTGGCGAGGTGGAAGGCGGCCGCGACGGCACGCGGGATCTCCTGGGCCGACTGGACGAGGAAGTTGTGCTTGGTGATGCCCATGGTGATGCCGGTGATGTCGCACTCCTGGAAGGCGTCGGTGCCGATCGAGCCGGTGGCGACCTGGCCGGTGATCACCACGAGCGGCGTCGAGTCCATGTGGGCGTTGCCGATCGGGGTGACGATGTTGGTCGCCCCGGGACCGCTCGTCACCATCGCCACGCC